>DATNDQ010000015.1:0-76194 GCA_035553475.1 Gemmatimonadales bacterium | reverse complement strand
CCGTGGGCCTGCCGCCGAGCCCGTGGAGCGGGACGCTCTCGCCCAAGACCGATGTCGGAACGCCTGCGACGCCAGTCTTCACTCTGAATCGCCCCGACGCCACCGACAACGAATCCGGTGTCGCGAACTACTACTACCACGTCGCCGCGACCGCGACCGACACGGTGTTTTCGGGGTCCTGGACACCGACGTCCATCCGAATGAGCTCGATCGTCATCTCGGGGTCCCCACTGGACTACGTCAGCCAGTTCTACGTCATGGTGGTAGCGCAAAACAATGCCGGCGGCATCAGCTCGCCGCTGGTCTACGGACCCTTCCGCGTGCCCGATCCCACACCACCCACGACCCCGGGGTATTGCGCCGGGCCGGGTGCCGCCGCCGGGCAGCTGGCGGCACTCATCACCACGCCGTCAAGCGATCCCGAGACGGGACTCCTGGGCTACCAGTACCGGATTCGGACAGCCGCGGGCACGGTGGTTCGGGATTGGCCCACCGCCTCGTTCACCGACTGGGCGGCCGCTGGGAGCGCGTCGCGAGTCGCTACCGGGGCACTGTCGGACGGCCAGTCGTACTTCGTCGACGTTCGCGCGGTGAACAAGCAAGGGGAGATCTCTCCCGCTGTCAGCTCCGGGCCGGTGCTCTACGACGTGTCGCCTCCGCCGAACCCCGGCGCGTCCGTCACGAGCAGTGGCGGCGTATCGACCCTGTCGGTGTCCGCGGCCACCGATCCGAACTCGGGGCTCCTGGGCGTGCAATGGGCGATCGGCTCAACCACCAACGGCACCGATCTCGTCCCATGGGCCTTCGTCTCGGTCCCGAGCGCAGGGGGCACTGCGGCGGTGACGCTCCCGCCGCTCCCACCGACGAAGACCCTCTACCTCCAGGCGCGCTCCGTGAACGGCGCCGGCGTGCCGAGTGCCATCACGGTGACGTCGTTCTCGGTACCGATCTCCGCGCCGACCTCGGGACTCCCGGGCCCGATCACGCCACCGGTGAAGAAACCGTGAGACCCCTCCTGCTCCTGGCGCTGCTGGCGGCCCCCGCGTGGGGACAATCTCCCCTCCGGCTGGTCGCGACCGGTGACACCGTGCTCGTCTACGTTCTCGACGCCCCGGCGACGGGCGGGTTCATCGTTTACCGCAGGCCCGTGACCCCGCCGACGGCGCCTTTCGCGAAGAGGTCCCCGGCGGCGGTGATGATGGCCAGCAATCCCGCGGTCCTGTCCGGAGCGCTGGGAGCCGATCTCCCGATGGCGATGCGGGCCGTTCGTGCCGTGGACGACGCCGAGCTGTTTCGCCGCCTGCGGAGCGATCACTTCGCGTCGGGTGTCCTCGCAATGGTCAGCCGCAACGCCGCCATCGCGCTGGGGCACCTGTACGTCGATGCCGGAGTGACCCGAAACGCGGACTACGAGTACCGGGTGGTCTACACGCAGGGAGATGGGAAGGAAACCGGACGGACACTGACCGCCCGCGTGCACGTGACCGACGTCGTACCACTGGCCCCGACCGGCGTGCAGGTGTCGGGAGCCGACCACGAGATCCACGTCACCTGGCACTACCCTGTGTATCAGGGCGCGCCGACCGACTTCACGGTCGGTTTCCACGTTTACCGCACGCAGGGAACGGGTCCGGCGCACCGGCTCACGGCGACCCCCATTCTTCGGAACGACGCAAACGGCGGAGGTTTCTCCTTCGTCGATCGCGACGTCTCCGGAGGGACGTACTCGTACCAGGTCAGCGCGGCGGACCTGGCGGGACGGGAGAGCGGGCTGACCTCCATCCTCTCCTCTCACACCGTCGACCGTACGCCTCCAGCCATTCCCACCGACCTGGCGGTCCGTAACGGCGACGGGGTCGTCGACATCACGTGGCGCCTGGCGCCCGAGCTGGACGCGCTGGGCTACCACATCGAGCGCGCGACCGGACTGCACCAGCCCTACACCAGGCTCGACCGCTCGCTGATCCCGGCCCGACGTCCGATCTGGACGGACACCGTGCCGGGAGGGGGACATCAGTACTTCTACCGCGTCATCGCCGTCGATTCGACGGGCAATGCCAGCGCGCCATCGAACCCGGTGGCGGCGCTGCCGTCCGACAAGACACCACCCATAGCTCCGACGGCGCTCGCGCTGACCACGGCCCAGCACCGGATTGCGGCCCATTGGGCGCCATCGCCCTCGAAAGACCTGCGAGGCTACTACGTCTATCACGGCGAGGGTGCGAGTCGAGTGCGATTGACCGGCCGGCCCGTGAGGACCACGGCGTTCGTCGATTCCGGCGCGGCCGACAAGGGATTGAATCCCGGCGGCCGCTACGTCATTCGGGTCTCGGCCGTCGACTCGTCGTACAACGAGTCCCCGGGGGTCGAAGCGTCTATCGCCATCCCCGATGACCAGCCGCCCACGCCACCCTCGGCCCTGTCGTCCACCAATGTCGAGGGCCGGTATGTCCTGGTCTCCTGGTCCGCGACCGCCTCCCGTGACGTGCAGTGGTATGCCCTGACGCGGACGGGCGGGGCCGCCGATACGGGCACCCGCGCCCTTCATCGCTTCCCGGCATCAGTACGAGAATGGCACGACACGCTGGTCGCCCATGGCCGGCGATACGTCTACCACCTCACCGCCATCGACAGTGCCGGCAACGTGAGTGCGGCAACAACCGATAGCGTGCTGTTCCTCGAGGTCGTCCCACCACCCCAACCTCGCGCAGCGGGCGCCCGGGCGGTGACCGGGGGAGTGGAAGTGCGCTGGGAGCGCGTCGTGAGCTTGGAGCTCACCGGATACAACGTGTACCGGTCGAGCCTCCCGACCGGAGTGTATCGCAGGCTCACGCGCGCCCCAGTGTCACTCCTGTCGTTCACCGATTCCACGGGACACGCCGGACTCTTCTATACGGTGCGAGCGGTCGACCGGTCCGGGAACGAGTCGGCGGCGAGCCCGGTCGCGGTGGCTCGATGATCCACTCCCTCCTGCTTGCCGTTCTACTGTTGCAGGACTCCTCCAGTCTCGCGCTGCGCCGCAGAGTATGGGGCGATCTTGCCGCTCTCGAGCAGGTTCGCAGGGCCGATACCACGTCGGTACGACTTCTCGCAGACGTGCGACCGGCACTCGACTCAATGGTCTTCGCGACTTCGTGGGGCGGGGCAGAGCTGGACCAGCTGCGACTGGCGTTCCCCGGAAGTCCGCTCCTCACCCGATATGCCGCTCGCCGGGATGAGCGCGAGGGCCTCACGGACGCGGCGCTCGGGGAGATCGAACAGCTGGTTCGGCTGTCGCCAGATGACCTCGAGCTGCAACGGACGCGAGGAAGGCTGCTGGAGAAGCTGAACCGCTTCAAGGAAGCATTGGACGCGTATGCGCGCGCCCTCGACCTGTCACCCGAAGACGATTCCTCGTTCCGGGCCCTCCAGCGTCTCAGTGAGCGGGAGGGAGCGCTCACGCTCCTGCTCGACCAGATCCGCCGGCTCCGGATTCGGCTTCCCGCATCCGCCATTCTGCGGGACCATGAAGTAGAAGTATCCGCTCGTCTAGGAGCCAGCCGATGAGCCATCGCTTCGCGGTCATCTGCGGGCTCTCACTGGCCGCGCAGGTCGCGGCATCCCAGACACCCACCACGCCTCCGCCGCCGAGTCCCGCTCCCGGGTTCCCGACCCCGACGAGCTACTTCCCGGCGCGCTTCACCGGTGAGATGACGCTCACGGAGCAGCTCTACGGGGTGAACGGGATCGCCTCACGCCGTCCGGGAGAGTCCTGGCAGATCGGGATGAATCCCAACCTGCTGGTGTTCGGCGAATTCAACATCGGCGTAAGCGTCCTGTTGTCTTCGGAGGGGAGCCAGTTCCGTCAGAACATCGGCCAGCTCGGTCTCAATCCCCGAATCGGCTGGGCGACGTTCCACCTCGGCGATTTCACCGACAACTACTCCACCTATACGGTCCAGGGGACGCAGGTGCGCGGGGCGGGTGTCGACCTGCGCCCCGGACTTCTCCGCATCTCCGTCCAGGGCGGGCAATCGCAGCGCACGGTGTCGGGCGGGCTGGGAGATCTCGCCTACAAGCGGAACCTCTTCGCCGCATCGATTGGGGTTGGCAAGGAAGGGGCGTCGTTTGTCGACGTGATGGTCGTCAAGGCGAAGGACGATGCGTCCTCGCTCCCGAGCCTGCTCGCGGACACGCTGCTGCTCGACACGATTCCGCCCGCCCTCCGTCCCAAGGTCGAAACCCGGCCCGAGGAAAACCTGGTGGTCGGCACGCGCGGGCAGCTGCAGCTGCTCGCGAACAAGGTGACGGTCAAAGCCGAGGCGGCGGGCGCGCTCACCACCGGTGATCAGTCGAGTCCCGCGGTGAACCCGGGCAGCGTCGCGTCGGGGAGCCTGCTCAACGACTTGATCCCCCTGCGGCTGTCGACGTCCGGCGACTTCGCCTACCATGTGCAGGCAGATGCGAACCTCGGACGCGCCAGCATTCGCGGCGGCTACGAGTACGTCGGGGCGGGATATCAGTCGTTGGGCCTCTCCTACCTCATCAATGATCGGCGCGCCATCGACCTGGGCGGCACGCTCCGCCTGCTCCAGGGCCAGTTGACCCTCCAGGGGCAATACCAGCACCAGAACGACAACCTGCTGCATCAGAAGACGGCCACCACCGATCGCGACGCCGTGATGGGCACCGCATCGATGCTGCTCGGCCGGACACTCACCCTGTCCGTCACCGCGATGGACAACGTCATCGCCAACGACGCCGCGGTCGATACGTTCAAGATCGACAACCGCTCGTTCGCTCTGTCGACCAACGCGTCCATTCAGTCCCGACTCTTTGGCCGGCCGTCCACGATCAGCCTGTCGTATGCCCTGCAGCACACGGCGGACGACAACATCGTCACCCAGATCCCGGGCGTGACGGTCCACAACCTGGCGACGTCGGTCCAGATTCCGATCACCAAGGCGCTCAGCCTTGCGCCCACGGCGTCCCTCGCCGTCATCCAGAACACGGGAGCACCCACCCAGCAGAACATCTACCTGGGAGCCCGCGCACAATACCGGACGGGCTCGCTCCGCACGTCCGGCGGCTTGACCCAGACCTTCAGCAACGGACGCCACGTCTTCGGGCTCACCGCGCAGGCGGACTACCCGCTCTTCTGGGATTCCCGCCTCTCCCTGCAGGCCCGGCACACCCGGTACGGCGCCATCGGGAATCAGCCCGCGTTTCAGGAATCGTTCTTCATCATGTCTCTCGCGAGAAGCTTTTGAGCCTGTCCCGGCGGGGAATGGCGGCCCTCCTCAGCGCATCGCTGGTGGGCGTAGCCTGCGCGGACTACGTATTTGCGCCCGGGGAGCGCGCGGTCCGGGGCATTCAGCTGTCACCGACACAGCTCACCCTGAGCCCGGGGCAGAGCGCCCCGATCACTGCCACCCTGCTGGATCAACTCGATTCGTCCTTCAGTGGACTCCCCGCGGGAGTCCAGCTTCAGTGGAGCAGCGCCAACCCGCCCGTCGCGACGGTCGACGGTACCGGCAAGGTGACTGCCGACAGTACGGGGACCGCCCAGATCATCGCCGATGTCACCGGAGACTTCGGAACCTTCAGCGCCACTGTCAGCGTCACCGTGCTGCCGAGCGGCAGCGTGGCGACGGTCTCTGTGACACCGGTCGCACCGACGATCGCCTCCGGATCGACCCAACAGCTGACGGCCACGCCTCGGGACTCGGCCGGAAATCCGCTCCCGGTGCCGGTGGTGTGGGGCTCGAGCGACTCCACGATCGCTTCGGTGAACGGGACCGGTCTCGTGACGGGTCACCTGGTGGGCAAGGCGGTTATCACCGCCGCCGCCGGTGGAAAGAGCGGCACCGACTCGGTCACCGTCGTCCCGGGACCGGCCTCTCCATCCACGTCGATCATCGCCGTCTCGGCGCCGACGATACCGGCCGGGGATGCCGTGACGTTCACGCTCAGCACGAAGGATGCGGCGGGGAACGCGCGGACCGCGGGCGGGGACAGCGTCACGTTCTCGACCACCGGCGGAACCAGCCTCGGTCTCATCGGTGCGGTGACCGATCACGCGAACGGCAGCTATACCGCCTTCTTCACGGGTACCTCTCACGGAACACCGGACACCGTCAAGGCCTCCATCGGCACGGTGCAGGTGACCACTCCGCTGCCCACGATTCAGGTCACCCCGGGGACCGACACGCTGGTGGCCACTGTGACGCTGTCGCCGAGTCCGGTGACCCTCGCCTCGGGAGCTGCCCAGCAGCTCACCGCCACGGTGAAGAACTCGCTGGGGACCGTGCTGGCCGGCAAGCCGATCGTCTGGAGCTCCAGCGTCACGGGTGTGGCCGCGGTCAACGCGAGTGGTCTCGTCACCGGCGATACCGTCGGGAAGACCGCTGTGACCGCCACGGTACAGGGGGTGGCCGCCATCGACTCGGTCACCGTCACCCCGGGAGCTCCGTCGCGGCTCACATCCGTAGTGACCGCCGTGCCGGAGAGCGTCGCCGTCGGAGACTCGTCGCTCTTTACCCTCCTCACCAAGGACGCGGCGGGGAATCTCCTCACTGCCGGCGGGCATACCATCACGTTCGCGGTCTCCGGCGGCTCAAGTGTGGGCACGCTCCGGTCTGTTGTGGATCATGGAAATGGGACCTACACCACCGAGTTCGTCGGCACGGCGGCGGGCACGACGCTGACCGTGACGGCCAGCATCGACGGCACGCCCGCGGTCGTATCGACATCGGTGGTTACCGTGACGTCAGCCGGCGGCTCGCATGTCGTCCATTGGATCAACACGGCAGGTGGCGCCTGGGGTACCGCGGCCAACTGGAATCCCGCGCGGGTACCCACGTCGACGGACACGGCGGTGATCGACGCCGCCGGTACCTACGTGGTGACCAACAGCGGGACCAGCGTGGGCGGCCTCACCATCGGCGCCCCGGCGGGTCCGGTGGCCGCCGTCGTCTTCTTCTCCGGTGCGGCCGAGATCCCCGGAGGGGTGGTCGTTCACACGGGCGATACGCTGGACGTCGACGCCGCCGTGCTCGTCGGCAGTCTCCGCAACGACGGCGTCATCCGCCTCGAAAACAACGGTGGGGGTGAGGTCAACGTCGTCCTGGCCATCGACACCGTCGGAACGCGCACCGCGGTGAACAACGGCACCATCCAGGGCGATCAGGGTGGCGTGCTGAACGTGACCAACGCGACCAGCCTGGTGAATCATGGCACACTGGCCCCCGGCATCGGGGGAGCCGGGGTCACGGACCAGATGGCGATCTCCGGGAATGTCACGTTGGCGAGTGGTTCGGTGGTGCTCATCGATCTGGACGGCCCCAGCTCCGCTCAGCAGGACGCCCTTGGCATCACCGGAACCGCGACGCTCGGGGACACGCTGCGCGTCAGGCTGGGCTACACCCCCAATCGCGGGGACACCTTTGGCCCCGTGATCTGGGGTTCCTTCTCCGGCGCGTTCGGTACGCTCCAGCTGCCGGCGCTTCCGGCGGGATTGCAGTGGCAGACGACCTACTCACCGGTCGGTCTGCTCCTGACCGTGGCGGGACCAAGCGTCTCCGCATCCCAAGGAGACGGGCAGTCAGCACCGGCCGGCACCGCAGTGCCGGTGGCACCCGCCGTTCAAGTGCTCGACGCCGCCGGCCACCCTATCGCCGGCGCGTCCGTCACCTTCGCGGTCACCTCGGGCGGTGGAAGCCTCACGGATCCGACGACGGTGGTCACGAACGCGTCGGGGATCGCCCAGGTGGGCGGGTGGACGTTGGGATCGGCGCCCGGCACCAACACCCTCTCGGCGACGGTGGCGCTCCCCAACATCAGCGGCAATCCGGTGACGTTCACCGCCACGGGGAACGCCACGGGGAAGACCTGGACGGGGGCCGTGTCGACCGACTGGAACAATCCCTCCAACTGGAGTCCGCCCGGCGTCCCGGGTGCGGGCGATGCCGTGACCGTGGGTCCCGCGGCCAATGAGCCGTCCCTGACCGGTGCGTCAACGGCGTACAGCGTCGATGTCATCGGCTCGGGGGCCGAGCTGACGATCGCCGGTCAGACGTTGAGCGTATCGGGGTTCACCACTCAGAGTGGCGGCCTGCTTGTCATGACCAACGCGAGCGATCTCGTGATCGATGGGGGCGGGATCTTTTTCGCCGGCGGCAACGAGACGGGTCTTCTGACGGCGGGCGAGCTCCGGGTGGCGGGGAACTTCAATCAGGGCGGGGGAGGGGATCCCGCGGCCTTCGTCGCCAGCGGGACGCACCGGACCGTGTTCAACGGAACTGCGCTCCAGACCATTTCCTTCGTCAACGTGCCGGGCTCGGCGTTCCAGGATCTCGACATCTCGCACACGGCCGGGATCAACATCCAGTTCGACGTCAACGGCCTCCCGGTGCACGGCGCGCTCATCTCGCAGCCCGGGGGTGGTCCGATCCCGCTCCTCTACGGGCTTGGCCGATCCATCACTGCGGGCCAGCTCCTGATCAACGGACTGAACGTCCAGGAGTCGAGCTTGATCGCGCAGGAAACGAGCCTCGGGCTCTCCGAGCAGGTCGACAACGTGACGTTCAACGGAGCGGTGGGAGGGTCGAATCCGTTCTATCCCTCCCACTACCAGCTCGAGCTCGTCCTCTTCGGCGGGTCAGGGCCCGCGCGGACGGTGACACTGAACAACCTGACGTTCGTGCCGCTGACCGCCGGCGACACGGGGCATTACCTCGGAGTCGGGGCAACTACGGGCAGCATCGTGGTCACCATCACGTCGACCAACGTCACCGATGGGCCGACCTTCACCTTTACCTCCGGGACGGTGACGGTGAACTGGCCTTAACTACTCTTGACGCCTCGTCTCTTGACGCCTTTTGTTGTTCATGACTCGATGCGGTATCGTCGCTTTGGTCGGCCGGCCCAACGTCGGCAAGTCGACCCTCCTCAATGCCTTCGTCGGCCAGCACTTGGCCATCGTCTCACCCAAACCCCAATCGACCCGTCTGCCCGTAGTCGGCCTCGTCACGACCGCCGATACGCAGTTCATCTTCACCGATACGCCCGGCCTCCTCGACCCGGAGTACCGGCTGCAGGAGGTCATGCGCGCCGCGGCCCTCGCGACCCTCGCGGACGCGGACGTCATCGCCTATCTCCATCCCCTCGGGGATGGGGACGCGCCGCCGCTCGTCGAGGTTGCCGGCCTCCCCAAGCCGCCGCGCGCGCCCGTGGTCACCGTGTACACGAAGGGCGACCTGCGTCCGACCGTCGCGCCCCCCGCTGGCGGGGTCGCGATCTCCGCCACCACCGGCGCCGGTGTCGACGGCCTTCGCGACGCCCTCGCCGCACACCTGCCCGAAAGCCCTTTCCTTTATCCTGACGACGACCTCGCCACCCAACCCCTCCGGTTCTTCGCCGCGGAATTCGTTCGCGAGGCCGCTTTCGGCGAGTTGCGGGAGGAGTTGCCGTACAGCTTGGCGTGCGACGTGGATGAATTCCGGGAGTCTGAAACGCCGGTATATATTCGGGCAACGGTCTATGTGGAACGCGACAGCCAGAAGGGCATGGTGATCGGGGCCGGCGGGAAGGTGATCAAAGCCATCGGCCAGAAGGCCCGGGAACGCATTGAAGCCCTCACCGGTCAACCGGTCTTCCTCGATCTTCACGTGAAGGTGATGCCGCGGTGGCGCGCGGATGCATCTTCCCTCAAGCGCCTGGGGTACTCCATAGGATGAGTCTCTCTCCCGACCTGCTCGCCATCCTCGTCTGTCCGAAGTGCAAAGGGCCCCTCGAGCACCGGACCGCGCCCGCGGAAACGCTGACGTGTCCCGCGTGCCGGTTGTCGTACCCCGTCGAAGACGACATCCCGGTCATGCTGGTGGATGAAGCGAAGCCGATCTAGAGAGGCCCTCGCGCTCGCCGCCTTCCTGGCCACTGCCGGGTGGTCCACGCTCGCGGCTCAGGCGGACACGTCTTCGCCCCAACTCACGAATGCCGGGGCGCTCTTCATGTTGCTCCCCATCGGTGCGCAGAGCGTTGGCATGGGGCAGGCCGGCGTGACCCTCCAGGGCCGCGGCGAGTCCGTGTTCTGGAACCCCGCCGGCCTCGCCAGTTTGCCGGCAGCCGAGTTCGCGGTCTCCAGCGCGAACTTCGTGGCCGGACCCGGCACCGCCATCACGATGTTCGTGCCGCGGCGGGGCATCGGCACCTTCGGGGTGGGCGTGTTTCTCCTCGACTACGGCGAACAGGACGTCGGGACCGACAGCCTGAGCGCGATCGCGAAGATCTTCCCGCGAAACGTGGAGTACCTGGCGTCGTTCGCGACCTCTCTCGCCGGCGCCGTCTCGGTGGGCGTGACGTACAAGCTCGTGCAGTTCGACATCGACTGTCAGGGCAGCTGTGCGGGCCTCCCGAACGGCAGCAACGCGCTGACGCATGCCTTCGACGTCGGCACCCAGGTCACGGTCGGATCGGGGGGAGCACTGCGGTTGGGTGCGGCTGTGAAGGATATCGGGTTCAAGCTGCAGGTGAACAACGCCGCACAGTCCGACCCGCTCCCGGCCCGCCTCTCGCTCGGCGCGCTCTACCGGATCGATCTCCATCCCGCCGACCAGGGAGGCGCCCCGACGCTCGCCACTCCCGATTCGGGGAGACTCGACTTGTCGTCAGCCCTCAACCAGGTAGACATCCGACTCGCCGCCGACCTCGACCGCCCGTGGGACAATTCCGCGCCACCGGAAATGCGGTTCGGTATCGACGTCGGGTATCACGAGACGATCCGGATCCGATCGGGCTATGCCTTTGCGCAGCAGGGATTGTCCGGTCCCAGTATCGGGATGGGGGTCCACACCGGCTCCATTGCGATCGACTTCGCGCGCACGTTCGTACAGAATACCGACCTGCTGGGCGCGAATCCGACCTTCATTTCCTTCAGCCTGACTTTCTGATGCACCGGCGGTCGCTCACGCTGATTCTGTTCATCGGATCGGCCCTGGCGTCGCCTCTGCGGGCGCAGATCGATTCGGTCGCCCTCCGGGAGCAATCGTGGGTGCG
The DNA here is from genome assembly GCA_035553475.1 of Gemmatimonadales bacterium. Taxonomy (GTDB): domain Bacteria; phylum Gemmatimonadota; class Gemmatimonadetes; order Gemmatimonadales; family GWC2-71-9; genus 40CM-2-70-7. Next base: position 65,160 of record DATNDQ010000015.1, on the reverse strand, counting down.
ACCGCTCGCGTCCCTTCTGCTGCCGGGGACGGGGCAGGCACTTTCAGGACAAGACCGCGCCGCGGTGTATGGCGCGGTCGAGATTTACGTCCTGTCGCGCTACATCCAGCTGCAGCACGACGCGAACGTGAATGCCGACCTCTATCACCAGCTCGCGTTCGCGGTAGCCCAGCGAGGCTTCGCCGCCGTGCGGCGCGATACGATCTTCGAATACTACGAAACCATGGAGAAATTCACGGCGTCGGGCCGGTTCAACACGGGCGCCGGCCCCGGCCTGAATCCCGAGACCGATCCCACGACGTACAACGGATCCGTCTGGCTCCTCGCTCGCCGCACCTACTGGGCCGATCCCAACATCCCGCCGCCTCCCAACACTCCCCAGTACCAGGCTGCGCTGTCGTTCTACGTGCAACACGCCGTCGGACCGGCGTACCAATGGACGTGGCAGAGCGCATCTCTCCAGCAGCAGGCCTTCCGGGACCTGATCCGGACCTCGGACAACGGGTACCGGAACGCCCAGGGAGCCCTCGGACTCCTCCTGGCGAATCACGTCGTGAGCGCCCTCGACGCACTCATTTCCAACCGGCTGACCACCGCTACCCACCGGACCACGAGCCTGCACACCGTCATATCACCTGATTTCTCTCTCCTTTCCGTTCGCGTGGCGTTCTAGACGGGCTTGGTTTGACACCGCCCCTGAGCGGGCCTAAGTTTCGACGCGCTCGACTTTTACGCGAGGAGCCCGGTGCGGACGCGCCAGACGATTCTCTTCTTTTCCCCGACTGGCCGCCCCGTCCCCGATACCCTTCTCCCGTGGATCACCGGGAAACAGACGGGTCTGGTGCAGGTCTCGGACCCTGCGGTGATCCAGCAGATGGTCCTGCGGGCGCTGCCCCTCCTCGTGCTGGTGGACGCGGACTCGGACGGTGCCGCCTCCCTCGAGCTGTGTTCCAGACTCAAGGGGGATCCGTACACCGCCATCGTCCCGCTGGCGGCGGTCGCGGGCCGGCACGTGACGGAGAAGGTGCGCGAGTGGTTCGCGAACGGAGCCGACGAGGTCCTCACGCCGTTGCTGGAGCCCGCGGAGCAGGCGGTCCGCCTCGACGGGCTCCTGAATCGCACCGCGCGCGATGTGGCCGTGAATCCGTCGACGCGCTTGCCGGGCACGACGGAGATCGAACGGGAGATCCGCCGGCGTATGGAGGCGGGGGAGTGGTTTGCGGTCTGTTACGCGGACCTGGACCACTTCAAGGAATACAACGACCGGTACAGCTATTACGACGGCGACCGCGTCATCTACCTGCTTTCGCGGATCTTGCATGACGTCGTGAAGGGCATGACGGGCCCGCGAGGGTTCATCGGGCACATCGGCGGCGACGACTTCATCTTCATGATCCCCGTCGACGCGATTACCGAGGTGTGCGGCGAGATCCTCACGGTGTTCGACACCCTCATCCCGTATCAGTACAACGAGCAGGACCGCCGCGCCGGGTACTATTTCGGAAAAGACCGCCGGGGGCAGCTGCACCGGGTGCCGCTGATGACGCTGTCCATCGGGATCGTGACCAATCAGCATCGTCGGTTCGCCCATCCCGCGCAGGTTTCGGAGCTGGCGACGGAGATGAAGAGCTACGCCAAGACGCAGGCCGGATCGGTGTTCGTGGTGGACCGCCGCCGCGATCACGAGTCCGGTGAAACGCCTGAATAGGGAAGCGAGCCCGAGAGCCCAGTGAACGTCACCTGTCCGTCGTGCGAAACCATTTACCGGGTAGATCCCGCCAAAGTCCCGGCCGGGGGCGTTCGCGCGCGGTGCTCGGTCTGCTCCAACGTGTTCCCGGTTTCGGCCAACGGAGCCCAGCCGATGGTGGCGGCCCCGGCCCCCGCGCCGGCTCCCGTCGCGGCCGCGGCACCTCCGCCCCCACCCGCGCCTCCGGCTCCGCCAGCGCCTCCGGCACCCGCTCCGATGGCCGCCCCGGCACCACCGCCGCCGCCACCGGCCGCTCCCGTTTTCACGCCGGCGCCGCCGGTCGTGCCCGCACCTCCGGTGGCGCAGCCGCCTGCGTTCGCGATGCCACCGCGCCCCACGGTCGCTCCGCCCGGTGCACCCGTTCGCCCGCCGGTTGCACCGCCGATGATGGCGCCTCCGGCCCGGTCACCGATTGTCGCGCCTCCGGCCGCAGCGCCACGCATGCCCGCGGCTCCCGCGATGCCGGCAGCACCGGCGATGCGTCCCCCTGCGCCGCCTCCCGCCGTACCGGCAGCGCCGGCACCTCCGCCGGTACCACCCGCTCCCGCCATGCCGGCCGCGACGGCACCACCGGTCGCACCCGCCGCACCAGCAGCGGGCGCTGAACTCCGGAAGACCGGGCCGCTGCGTCCGGTAAATCCGTTCATGGTGCAGGATCCGAAACAGAAGGCACGTCGTCTGGCGCGCGCGTTGATCTCGGACATGCTCGTGTACCATCCTGACAAGCGCATGCAGGGAACGCGCGACGGCACGTTGCCCCAACTCTTCAAGGACGAGATCGAGAAGAGCTGGCTCGAGTACGTGGAGCAGGTGGGACAGGAAATGGCGTCTTCGACGCCGTTCTGGACCGACGCCCTGAACGAGCTGCTCGCCGGCGGCCAGAAGGTCTTCTAAACCGCTGGAATTTCGCGGTCTAACTCCTCATATTCCTGTCAGTTAGAGCCGTTCCCCAGCCCGGGGAGCGGCTCACGTCTATTCAGCTCGAGTGAGACACCCGTGCCCTTGGCGAACCGATTTGCTGAATTCCAGGAGCGTCTGGCGGAGCTCCGGAGCTTTCTTTGACGTCGACGGCAAGACGAAGCGTCTGGCCGAGCTGGAGCATGCGATGGCCGAAGGCGCCATCTGGTCCGACCAGGAGCGCGCCAAGAAGGTCGTAGAAGAGGTCAAGACGCTGAAGCGGCAGCTCGAGCCCTTCCACGCCCTGAAGAAACGCGTGGATGACGGTTTTGAGTTGTCACAGCTGCTCGAAGCCGAGTCGAACGTCGACCTGGAGATGCAGCGCTCCCTCGAGGCGGAAGCCGACGCCGCCGCCCGGGCCCTGGACGCGATCGAGCTCCAGCACATGCTTCGGGGCGCCGACGATCCCCGGGACGCCCTGCTCACCATCCATCCCGGCGCCGGCGGCACCGAGTCCCAGGACTGGGCCGAGATGCTCATGCGCATGTACACGCGCTGGGCCGAGCGGCGCGGGTTCGATGTCGAGGTCCTGGACCTGCTCGAGGGAGAGGAAGCCGGGATCAAGTCCGCGGAAATCGAGATCCGCGGGCAGTACGCCTTCGGCCTCCTGCGGGCCGAGAAGGGCGTGCATCGGCTGGTGCGGATCTCGCCATTCGATGCCCAGGCGCGCCGGCACACTTCCTTTGCTTCGGTCTTCGTCTATCCCGTCGTGGATGACGACATCGAAATCGAGATCAAGGAAGACGACCTTCGCATCGACGTGTTTCGTGCGTCGGGGAAGGGGGGCCAGCACGTCAACAAGACCAGTTCCGCGGTGCGGATCACCCACCTTCCGTCGGGGATCGTCGTGGCGTGCCAGAACGAGCGCAGCCAGTTCAAGAACAAAGCGACCGCGCTCAAGATGCTGAAGTCCCGCCTCTATGAGAAAGCGCTGGAGGAGCAGGAAGCCAAGAAGGCGGAAGTGGACAAGCAGAAGGGGGACATCGCCTTCGGCAGCCAGATTCGCTCCTATGTCTTCCAGCCCTATACCATGGTGAATGATCACCGCACCGAGCTGAAGGTCGGCGACGTGCAGAAGGTCATGGACGGAGACTTGGATCAGTTCATCGAGGCGTTCCTGAAAAAACAGGCGGGGAAGGCCGCATGACGACCTCGGTCGAGGCCGCGCGTCGCGAGAAGCTCGAAGAGCTCGCGAAGAAGGGCGTGCCGGCGTTCGCCTACCGATTCGAACGGACGGGACTGGCCCAGCCGGCGCTGCAAGGCTTCAAGGATGGGGACGAGACGGTGCACCGGCTCGCCGGCCGGATCGTGCTCATGCGTGGCATGGGCAAGACGACGTTCGCGCATCTCGAGGACGCGTCCGGCAAGATCCAGCTCTACTTCAAGTCGGACCTCCTGGGTGAGCGGTACGACCTCATCAAGCTGCTCGACCTGGGCGACGTCGTCGGCGTGGCCGGCCCGCTCTTCACGACCAAGACCGGCGAGGTCACGCTCCGCGTCGAGGAGTTGACGCTCCTCGCCAAATCGCTCCGGCCGCTCCCGTTGGGCAAAGAGGACGCGCAGGGCGTCCGGCACGGCGAGCTCACGGATCCCGAACTCCGCGCCCGACAGCGGTACGCGGATCTCGCGGCGCACCCCGAGGCGCGGGCGGTGTTCCGGGCGCGCGCGCGGGTGGTGAGCTACGTCCGCCGGTTCCTGGATGGCCGTGGCTATCTCGAGGTGGAAACGCCGGTATTGCAGCCACTCTACGGCGGCGCGGCCGCCACGCCCTTCACCACGTTTTACGAGGCCCTGGACGCGACGTTCTACCTGCGCATCGCCGACGAGCTCTACTTGAAGCGCTGCATCGTCGGCGGCCTCGAGAAGGTGTATGAAATCGGCCACGATTTCCGGAACGAAGGAGTGGACCGATGGCACAACCCGGAGTTCACCATGGCCGAGTGGTATGAGGCATATGCCGACTACGAGGACATGCTGAACCTGACCGAAGCCATGGTCGCCGGCGCGGCCGTCGAGGTCACCGGCGGCGAAACGCTCGAGCGGGGCGGGGTGGCGCTGTCCTTCAAACGCCCGTTCGCCCGGCGGGACTTCTACGATCTGGTCAAGGAAGCGGCCGGGGTCGACCTGGATACGGCGGACGAGGCCACCCTCCGCGGCGCGCTGAAGCGCAAAGGCGTCGCCGACGCTGATCAGTACTCGGGCGCCAAGCTCATGGACGAGGTCTTCAAGACGTTCGCCGAGCCGACCCTGGTCCAACCGACCTTCGTCATGAACCACCCCGTCGCCCTGTCGCCGCTCGCGAAGCGCAAGCGTGGTCATGAGGATCGCGTCGAGCGCTGGGAGCTGTTCATTCAGGGCCGCGAGATCGCGAACGCCTTCTCGGAGCTCAACGATCCCGACGAGCAGCGGCGCCGGTTCGAGGAACAGGTCCGCTTCCGGGAGCGGGGAGACAGCGAAGCGCATCAGATCGACGAGGACTACCTCCGCGCCCTCGAATACGGCATGCCCCCCACCGGCGGCGTCGGCCTTGGGATTGACCGGCTGGTCATGCTCCTGACCGACCGGACCAACATCCGGGACGTGATCCTCTTTCCGATGCTCAGGCCGGAATGATCGGTACTCTGGAGCTCCGCATCGCCCTGCGGTACCTGACCAGCCGCCGCTCGTCGGGGCTCCTGTCGTTCATCACGGTGATCGCCGTCGGGGGTGTCTTCGTCGGCGTCGCGGCGCTCATGCTGGTACTGGGCGTGATGAACGGTCTCCAGTCCGACCTGCGCGACAAGATCCTGGTCGGCAGTCCGCATCTGCGGGTGCTCACCTACGGCGAGGGGCTCCGTCTGGACGACTGGCACCGCGTGCTCGACTCGGTGCGCGCCACCAGGGGTGTGACGGCCGCGGCGCCCTTCGTCATGACGCAGGCGGGCGTCACCACCGGCCACGACTACGCCGAAGGCGTAGTGGTGTACGGCATCGAGCCTGATACGGGCCGGCGGGCCGTCACGACGTTCGCTCAGCACTTCATCAAGGGTGACCTGAGCTTCCGAACCACACGCCCCGACGTCGAGGGAGGGGTGGCCCTGGGAACACGCCTGGCCGGGAAGATTTCCGCGTACATCGGCAGCGTGGTGACCCTGGTGTCGTTCACCGGGCGATCGAGCTTCAATGCCTCCGCCGGTACCTTCGTGCCGCAGTATCACCGGTACGAGGTCACCGGAATCTTCGACACCGGGATGTACATCTACGACGACAGTTACGTCGTCCTGAGCCGCTCCGCCGCGCAGCGCCTGGCCGGACTCGACACCGCGGTGACCGGCATTGAGGTCCAGCTCGCCGATCCCGCGCACGCCCGAACCTTCGGGGCAGCGCTCGAAACCCATCTGGGCTACCCGTACCGGAGCATGGATTGGCAGACCCAGAACGGGGCCCTGTTCTCCGCCTTACAGCTCGAGAAACTCACGATGGGGCTGGTGGTGTTCCTGATCTGTGTGGTCGCTGCCTTCAACGTGGTCGGGATGCTGACGATGGTGGTACGAGACAAGACGCGAGAGATCGGAATCCTCCTGGCGATGGGGCTGAGGCGCGCCAGCATCCGGCGGGTCTTTCTGGCGCAGGGCGTCCTCATCGGGCTGACCGGCACCGTGCTGGGAGCCGTGACGGGCATCATCGTCGGCGTGATGGTCAATCAGGGACGCTGGATCCCCATCGATCCATCGATCTACTTCGTGGACCACCTGCCGGTCCATTTCCAGACGCTCGACATTCTGGCCGTCATCGCCGCCAGTCTCCTCGTCGCGACGCTCGCGCCGCTCTTCCCGGCCTTCCGCGCCGGCGACCTCGAACCCGTCACCGCGATCCGGTACGAATGAACGGCCTCCTCGAGTCGCGCGGACTCCGCAAGGTCTTTGCCGGCGGCGATGGACAGCCGCTCGAGGTCCTGCGCGGTGTCGATATCGAAGTGCGCCGCGGCGAGCTGATCGCGATCGTCGGCACGTCCGGTGCGGGGAAGAGCACGCTCCTCCACCTCATGGGCGCCCTCGACCGGCCGACCTCCGGTGACATCTGGCTCGAGGGGTCCCGCTTCGCTGACCTCGACGCCAACGCCCTGGCCGACCTTCGCAACCGGCGCATCGGGTTCGTCTTCCAGTTCCATCATCTGCTCCGGGAGTTTTCCGCGCTGGAGAACGTGATGATGCCGATGCTCATCGCCGGCGCCTCCGAGCGACAGGCGCGTTCCCGGGCCGAAGAACGGCTCTCGGCGGTCGGGCTGGCGGGGCGGATGACGCATCGCCCCGCCGAGCTGTCGGGGGGGGAACAGCAGCGCTGCGCGGTGGCCCGGGCCCTGGTCCATGACCCCGCGCTCGTCCTCGCGGATGAGCCGTCCGGGAACCTGGACCATGCCAACGCCGAGGTCTTGCACGAGACGTTCTTCCGCCTGGCGCGGGACTTCGAGACGGCCGTCGTCGTCGTGACGCACAACCGGCAGCTCGCCGCGCGCGCCGACCGCATCCTCTGGCTGGAGGACGGCCGGCTGGGTGCCGTGCCGTCGGTGGAGGCGATCCCCTGATGCTCTGCGATCACTGCAAGGAGCGGGACGCCGTCATCAACCTCACCCAGGTGGAGCACGACTCGAAGGTCACCCTCCATCTCTGCGAGCAATGTGCCGCGGAAAAGGGGGTGGAGACGGGGGCGACGGCGTTGAAGTCGCCCTTGGGCGGCTTCATCATGGCGATGGGGAAGACCGCGGGATCGCTCCTGCCCGCAACCGTGGACGGCACACCGTGCCCCAACTGCGGCGGAACGCTCAAGGACTTCCGGGAAACGGGCAGGCTCGGCTGCGCCGAATGCTACGCGGCGTTCGAGGTTCACCTGCGGGACCTCCTGCGCCGGCTTCATGGCTCCAGTCAGCACGTGGGCGAACGGTACCAGCAGCCGGGCGGCGAAGATGCCGATCCGGCGCGCCGGCTGCTGGAGCTCCGGCACCAGCTCCGGCAGGCGGTGGATGCCGAGAACTTTGAGCTGGCCGCAGAGCTTCGCGACCAGATCCGGGTACTCGAATGATGGACCTTTCCCTCCTGCCCGATGGCGGCCTGGGCTGGCTCGACGCGTCGGGCCCCAAGAGCCAGATCGTCCTTTCCACGCGCATCCGCCTGGCCCGAAACCTGGCCGGGCACACGTTCTCGCAGCGCTCCACCGATGACGAGCGGCTGGCGGTCCTGGACCGGGTGCTCGAGGCGGCGGCGGCCAGCGAGCGTCTGAAACGGAACGTCTCGTTCCGGCTCGACGCTTTGGAGCGGGGGGACCGGCAGCTCCTGCACGAGCGGCACCTGGTGAGCAAGGAATTGGCGGGTCTCGACCAGGACACCCGGCCCCGGCCGGGAGCCGCCCTGGTCGCCCAATCGCCGGTCGGCGTCATGGTCAATGAAGAGGACCACCTCCGGCTCCAGGGGATGTGGTCAGGGTTCGCGCTGGATGAGGCTTATGCTCAACTGGAATCGATAGATGCGGACCTCGGGCGGCTGCTTCCCTTCGCGTTTCACCCCGAGTTTGGCTATCTTACCTCTTGCCCTACCAACGCCGGCACCGGGCTCCGCGCCAGTGTGCTTATCCACTTGCCGGGCCTTGTTTTGACCAAGGAAATCGGGAAGGTGCTCCAGGGGTTGGCCCAGGTGGGACTGACCTTTCGGGGCCTTTACGGGGAAGGCAGTGAGGTCGTCGGCAACTTCTTCCAGCTGTCGAATCAGACCACGCTGGGGAAGTCGGAAGGCGAATTGCTCGATCACCTTGGCAAGATCGTCCGGCAGGTGATCGAGTACGAAGGCCAGGCCCGGCAGATGCTCCTCCGGACCGCGCCGGATGAAGTGGCCGACAAGACGTGGCGGGCGTATGGGTTGCTCCGGCACGCGCGGCGGCTGACGTTCGAGGAAGCGATGAATTTGCTGAGCGGGGTACGGCTGGGTGTCGGGCTCGACCTGATACCGGGCTTGAGTGTATACACGCTCAACAAGCTCCTGATTTATACGCAGCCTGCGCACCTGGCGGCGCTCGAGGGTCGGACCGGTGGCGATCCTGAGCTGCCGACGGTGCGTGCCACATACGTCCGGCGCTTGCTGGAATCCGAATCCCCCTGAGGGTGATGAGGCGATGAACGGTTACAACTTCACGGATCGGGTGCGGAAGGTCCTGCAGATGGCGCGGGAAGAAGCGGCGCGTCTGCACCACGAGTACGTCGGGACCGAGCACATCCTGCTGGGACTCATTCGCGAGGGCGAAGGGGTCGCGGCGGCGGTGTTGACGAACCTGAACGTGGATTTGGACGAGATCCAGCAAAAAATCGAAGAGACGGTCAAGAAGGGGAAAGCCGCCGCGGCGGCCGGCCCCGACCTGCCGTACACGTCGCGCGCCAAGAAGGTGCTCGAGCTCGCGATGGCGGAAGCCCGCGACCTCAATCACTCCTACGTCGGCACCGAACACCTCCTGCTCGGCCTCCTGCGCGAAGAGAAGGGCATTGCGGCGCAGGTCCTCACCGATGCGGGCGTGAACCTCGAGCAAGCCAAGGCCGAAACCCTTCGGCTCCTGGGCAGTGAAATGCCCGCGGCGCCGGCCGGGGGCCCGCCCGCCGGGCAGCCCGCCAGTCCCAAGAGCGAAAAGAAGTCGAAGACCCCGGCCCTCGATCATTTCTGCCGGGACCTCACCCAGCTCGCCAACGAGGGCGCGCTCGATCCGACCATCGGCCGCCAGAAGGAAATCGAGCGGGTGATGGAGATTCTGTCGCGCCGCAAGAAGAACAACCCCGTCCTCATCGGGGAGCCCGGTGTGGGCAAGACCGCCATCGTCGAAGGACTGGCCCAGCTCATCGCGGGGGGCCAGTGCCCGGACGCGCTCAAGGATCACCGTGTCCTGTCCCTCGACATGGCCGCCGTCATCGCCGGAACGAAGTACCGCGGCCAGTTCGAAGAGCGCCTCAAGGCGGTCATCAACGAGATCGCACAGAACAAGAACATCATTCTGTTCATCGACGAGCTGCACACGCTCGTGGGGGCGGGAGCAGCCGAAGGGGCGGTGGACGCCTCGAACATGCTGAAGCCCGCGCTGGCCCGGGGCGAGCTGCAGTGCGTCGGCGCGTCGACCCTGAACGAGTATCGCAAGTACATCGAGAAGGACGGAGCGCTGGAGCGCCGCTTCCAGACCGTGATCGTCGATCCGCCGACCGTGGATGAGACGATCGAGATCCTCAAGGGTCTGCGGAAGCGGTACGAGGACCATCACCGGGTCATCATTCCCGACGATACCCTCGCCTCCGCGGCGCGGCTCTCGGAGCGCTACATCACCGACCGGTTCCTGCCGGACAAGGCGATCGACGTGATCGACGAAGCCGGCGCACGCGCCCGGCTCGCGACGCAGGTGCCGCCCCCGGAAGCGGCGGCGCTCAAGGAGCGTCTCGAGAAGATCAACACCGAGAAAGAAGGCGCCGTCCGCGACCAGAACTTCGAGCGGGCCGCGAGTCTCCGCGATCAGGAGCGCGAGCTCCAGATGGAGATCCGCCGCAAGCAGGAGGAATGGGAGAAGGAGCGTCAGACCCGCCGGCCTACGATCGATGAAGAAGGCATCGCCTTCATCGTCTCCCGGTGGACGGGCATTCCGGTCACCCGCCTCCAGGAGGCGGAGACCGCCCGGCTGCTCCGGATGGAAGACGAAGTACACACGAGCGTGGTCGGGCAGAACGAGGCCATCGAGGTCATTGCCCGCGCCATCCGCCGGTCGCGCGCCGGGCTCAAGGATCCCAAGCGGCCCATCGGCTCCTTCATCTTTTCCGGCCCCACCGGGGTGGGGAAGACGGAGCTCGCCCGGGCCCTCGCCAAGTTCCTGTTCGCCGACGCCAGCGCCCTGATCCGCGTCGACATGTCCGAGTACATGGAGAAGTTCTCGGTGAGCCGCCTCATCGGCGCGCCGCCGGGATACGTCGGCTATGAAGACTCGGGCACGCTGACCAAGGCCGTCCGCCGGAAGCCGTACGCAGTGGTACTTCTCGACGAAATCGAGAAGGCGCACCCCGACGTCTTCAACATCCTCCTCCAGGTCCTGGATGAGGGCCACCTGACCGACAACTACGGCCGGGTGATCGACTTCAAGAACACCGTCGTGATCATGACCTCGAACGTCGGCGCCCGGGACATGGTCAAGGGCAAGACGATGGGCTTCGCGCAGCCCGACGGCGAAGCCTCGTTCGCCCGGATGGCCGAGAAGGTGAAGGAAGAGATCAACAAGGTCTTCAATCCGGAATTCCTCAACCGGCTCGACGACGTCATCGTGTTCCACCCGCTCAACCGCCAGCACATCGCCCAGATTGTGACGATCCTGCTGAAGGACGTTCAGAACCGGCTTGGCGACGAAGAACTCACGCTCCGCCTCACCGAGGCTGCCTCCAACTTCCTGGTCGATCACGGGTATGATGAGCACTACGGCGCCCGGCCCCTGAAGCGGGCCATTCAGCGCTTCGTCGAAGATCCGCTCTCGGAGAAAATTCTGGTCGGCGAGTTCGCGCGGGGAGACGAAATCGAAGTCGACGTGGCGCCCGACAAGGAGCGCCTCGCATTCCGCGCCCTCTCCGGCTCGAAGGCGTGATCCGCCGGGTCTCCCTCGGCGCCGTCTGCGGTCTCCTCTGCCTGCTCCCCCAGATCGCGCGGGGGCAGCAGGCGGCGCAGATCATTCCCGACTCCATCTCGGTCCTCGGGATCAAACGGGTCACCCGCCAAACGGTCCTCTCCACGTCCGGCTTCGCCGTCGGACGAGTCACCGGCTACCGCGACGTCCAGCACGCCCTCGAGGCGCTCTACGCGTCCGGACAGTTCCAGGATGTCCGCGTCGCCGCCGACACCTCCGCCGGCCGCTCCATTCTGCTGGTGACCGTCAAAGAGCGGCCAATCCTCATCAAGTGGACGGTCAAGGGGACGGAGAAGATTTCCGACCGCACGGTCCGCGAACGGGTGACCCTGTTCGAGGGCCGGCCCCTCGACCCCGCCGCCGTCGCGCGGTCCGCCGCCCGCATCGATTCACTCTACCGGGGCGACGGCTATTACCTCGCGTCCGTCAACCCAAAATGGATCTACGAGGCGGACTCCTCGCGGGTCCGCGTGGTGTTCGAAATCGACGAAGGGCGCCGCGTCGCCATCGCGCGCGTGAACTTCGAGGGGAACCACGCATTCACCGCGCAGGCCCTCATCGATCAGATGAGCTCGAAGCCCGAGGGCTTTTTCTTCTGGCGCAACGGCGAGTACGACGAAGACAAGCTGCAGAAGGACCTGACCCAGAAGCTCCCGGATTTCTACGGGGCCCGCGGGTACGTGGACTTCCAGGTGCTCGGAGACACCCTCATCGTCGACGACACCACGGGGAAAGCCACCTTGGTGGTCCGCCTCAGCGAGGGCCAGCCGTACAAGATCGGGACCTTTGAGATCGCCGGGAACCGGCACTTCACCACGGACGAGATCCAGGGCCTGTACCCGTTCTCGAGCAGCCGCCGGACCGGACTCCTGGGACTGGGCGGCACGGAGCGTGGCGCTTCCTACTTCAATCAGTCGAAGTGGGACGACGCGACCAACAAGGTCTTCACGGCCTACCGCGACGACGGCTATCTCTACGTGCAGATCCAGAATGACGTCGTGCGCCGGGTCGAGCGGGACGGGACCCCGGTGGTGGACCTCCGCTGGTTCATCCAGGAGCACCAACCGGCCATCGTGAACAAGATCGACATCGTGGGCAATGACGTCACGCACGAGTCGGTGATCCGCGACGCGATCGAAATGATTCCGGGCGACGTGTTCCGGCAGAACGCCCTGCTGGCGTCCTATCAGAACATTTCGAACCTTGGCTTCTTTCAGCAGCCGCTTCCCATCCCGGACACCCGGCCCGCCAACGATCAGGGTGACGTGGACGTCATCTTCCGGGTCGAGGAGAAGCGCACCGGGAACGTGAACTTCGGCGCGTCCGTGGGGCAGGGAACCGGACTCGGCGGCTTCATCGGCCTGGATGAGCCGAATCTCTTCGGGCGGGGGAAGCGCGGGCACTTCCAGTGGCAGTTCGGCCAGAACATCACCGACTTCGACATCTCGTATACCGATCCCGCGATCATGCTGTCGCGGATTTCGGGAACCCTCGACCTGCACGATTCCCGGTACCGCTACACCATCGCGGACCTGGGCCAGCTCCGGCGCCGCGGCGGATCGCTGCAGTTCGGCTTCCCGCTCTTCGACGCCCGCAAGCACGTCCGGCTCTTCCTGTCCTACAGCCTCGACGACCAGAGCTTCATCGGCTCGGCATTGAACCCGGCGTTCGGAACGACCTTCGGCTGCAGCAACTGCCTCCGGTCGACCATCGGGACATCCATTCTGCGTGACACCCGCATCGACCTCCCGTTCCCGACGGCGGGCACCATGACGTCGATCGGCGTGTCGCAGAGCGGCGGCGTCCTGGGCGGCACCGGCAATTTCCAGCGCGTGGACATCGAGTCGCACTGGTATGCACCCCTGGGCACCCTCGGCGGGAAGGGCGCGGGGGCCAACCCGCCGAAGTTCGTGCTGGGGCTCTCGACCCGCTCGGGATTCGTCTTCGGGAAGTCCCCGTTCTTCGATCAGCTGTTCACGATGGGCGGCACGCAGTTCGGCATCCCGCTGCGGGGCTACGACGAGTTCTCCGTCACGCCGAAGGGCTACGATCCCAACGCGGCGGGCGGGCAGGCGAGTGCCAACGCGTTCGGCAATGCGTTCTTCCTGATGAACGCGGAAATCGGGCTCCGGCTCTCGCAGGCGTTCTATGTCAGCACGTTCTTCGACGCCGGCAACGTCTGGGCACGGCCCGCGCAATATGATCCGACCCGGCTGTTCCGGGGCGCCGGCGTGGGGGTGGCGGTGGTGTCGCCGCTCGGTCCCATCGGCCTCGATCTCGGGTACGGCTTCGACAAGACGAACCTGGCGGGGCAACCGGCGCCCGGCTGGAAACTCCACTTCAAACTCGGCAACTTCTTCTAAGCAACTATTTTATGTCCCCATCTCCGGAGTCAGTCATGAAGCGTGTCCTGGTGGTCTGTCTGGCGTTGGCCGCCACCCGAACTCTTTCTGCGCAAGCGGCCCACGCGCAGACCCCCGCGCCCAAGACGGTCACGGGGCCCAAGATCGCCTACGTCATTCCCCAGCAGATTCTCGATTCGACCCCTGGGTACGTGACGGCCGAGTCGACGCTGGCCCGCGAGGTGCAGGGATACCGGGACGAAGTCCAGAAGATGCAGCAGCAGATGGATTCGGCGGTCCAGGCGCTGGACCAGCAGTCGATCGCGCTCTCGCCGGCCGCGAAGCAGGCGAAACAGAAGGATCTGCAAAACATGCAGCAGCGCTTCGATGCCCGGACCCAGGAGCTGAACCAGAAGGCCCAGCAGCGGCAGCAGGAGCTGATGGCGCCCATTCAGCAGAAGATCCGGACCATCATCGAGGCGGTGCGGCTCGAGGGCGGCTACTCGATGGTGTTCAATGGTGACCCCAGCGCGTCGGGGCTCCTGGCAGCGGACCCCGCGCTGGACATCACCCGTACGGTCGTCGCGCGCATTAAACAGCTGCCGACTCAGTCGAACTAGCGCGTCCGTGCCCGCGGAAGGCCGCCGGCCGCTCTCCGCGCAGGACGTCGCCGCCCTCACGGGGGGGCGGCTCGTGGGTCCGGGACACGTCACGGTCGCCCGCGTCGCCCCGCTCGAACGGGCCGGCGCGGGCGACTTGGCATTTCTTGCCAGCCGTTCCTACCTCCCCTACTTTGAGCGCGCTCAGGCTGCCGTGGTGCTGTGTCGCCCCGAATTCGCCGATCTCCCGCAGGGGCCACCCACCCGGATCGTGGTCGCGGACCCGCACGCCGCCCTCCTCGACGTGCTCCCGATCCTCTATCCCGAACCGGCGTGGGTGCCGGGCGTGGACGCCACCGCCGTGATCGGCCGCGGCTCCACCTGGACCGACCCCGTCGCCATCGGACCCCATGTGGTCCTCGGCGAGAACGTGCGGCTGGGAAAGAACGTCCGGATTGACGCAGGGTGCGTGCTGGGGGACGGCGTGATCGTGGGGAACGACGTGCACCTCTATCCTCAGGTCACCTGCTACACGGGGACCGTCATCGGGGACCGCGTCATGATCCACTCCGGCACGCGTCTCGGTGCCGACGGGTTCGGGTATCTGCCCGGCAAGAGCGGCGCGCTGCCGCGGAAAATTCCGCAGGTGGGCCGCTGTGTCATCGGAGACGACGTGGAGATCGGTGCCAACACGACGGTGGACCGCGGGAGCGTGGACGACACCACCGTCGGACGGGGCACCAAGATCGACAACCTCGTCATGGTCGCCCACAACGTGCAAATCGGGGAGCGTTGCCTCATCGCGGCGATGGTCGGCATCGCCGGCTCCACGCGCGTGGGAGACGACGTGTTCCTCGCCGGCCAGGTGGGACTCGCGGACCACATCAACGTGGGGTCCCGGGTCCGCATCACGGTCCAGAGCGGCGTGATCGGCGACATCGAGGACGGCGCGACCGTCACGGGCTATCCGGCCCGCAACCATCGCGACTTCCTGCGGGCCCAGGCGGCGCTGTACCGTCTGGCCCCGCTGGTCAATGAACTCGAGGCGCTCGCGCGCCCGGAAGGGGATTCCGATCGCTAGACGTACGCTGAAGCAGCCCGTCACGCTCTCGGGCGTCGGGTTGCACACCGGTGCCCACACGGAGGCGCACCTGCTCCCGGCCACGTCGGGACAGGGCATCGCCTTTCGCCGCACCGACCTCGCCGACAAGCCGCTCGTGCCCGCCCGCCTCACCGAAGTCGAGGCGCTGGAGCGGCGGACCGCGATCGGCCACGGTGACGCGACCATCCATACCGTCGAACACCTCCTGTCGGCACTCGGCGCGCTCGAAGTGGACGACTGCATCATCGAGCTGTCGGGGCCGGAGCCGCCGGCACTCGACGGCAGCGTCGGACCCTACTTCAAGGCGCTCACTGAAGCGGGGACGGTGGACCACGACGGTGAGCCGGTCTTCCTGACCGTTCAGGCGCCCTTCACGGTCACCGAGGGGGACGCGAGCTACGTGGTGGCCCCGGCGAAGAGCTACCGCCTCACCGCCACGGTGGAGTTCGCGCACCCGATGATCGGGCGGCAGGCCGGTACGTACGAGATCACACCTGACGCCTTCGCGAAGGAGCTCGCCAACGCGCGCACCTTCGGCTTCGCCAGTGAAGTGGACGCCCTGCGGGCCAAGGGACTGATCAAGGGCGTGAACAAGGACAATGCCATCGTGCTGGACGACAAGACGGTGGTGCAGGGGGGGCCGCTCCGCTGGCCCGACGAATTCGTGCGGCATAAGGCGGCGGACATCGTCGGCGACCTGGCGTTGACGGGTGCCCGGGTCAGGGCGCACATCGTCGCCACCCGGCCTTCCCACGTGGGCAACGTGGCGCTGGCGCGGGCGCTCTCCCGTACCGCCAAGCGCACCGGGGATGCCCGCTACGACATCGGGCGGATCCTCGACATTCTCCCGCACCGCTATCCATTCCTCCTGGTCGACCGCATCATCGAGGTGGAGGGGGACCGGCGGATCGTGGGCATCAAGAACGTCACGATCAATGAACCGTTCTTCCAGGGACACTTCCCGGGCCACCCGATCATGCCGGGCGTCCTCATCATCGAGGCGATGGCGCAGGTGGGCGGGATGCTCCTGATGGGGCACTTCGAAGGGCAGAACGTCGAGGACAAGGTGGTCTACTTCATGTCGCTCGATAACGTGAAATTCCGGCGCCCCGTCCTGCCCGGCGATCAGATCCGCTTCGAGCTGGAGATGATCCAGTTCCGGGGCCGCACCTGCAAGATGAAGGGCGTCGGGTACGTCGACGGTCAGGTCGTGGCGGAGGCTGAAATGATGGCCATCGTGACCGACAAATGATTCATCCCACCGCGCTGGTCGACGTGAAGGCCGAGCTCGGCCGCGAGGTCGAGGTCGGGCCGTACGCCGTCATCGGTCCCCAGGTGACCATCGGGGACGGATCGAAGATCGCCGCGCACGCCGTCGTCGAGTGCAATGCACGCATCGGTGCGGGCGTACAGATCGGCGTCGGCACCGTGGTCGGCGGACCACCCCAGGACCTCAAGTACAAGAACGAAGAGACCTGGGTGGAGATCGGGGATCAGACGGTCCTGCGCGAGTACTCCACGGTGAATCGCGGCAGCACCGCCACCGGGAAGACGACCATCGGGGCGCGCTGCTTCCTGATGACCTACGTGCACATCGCTCACGACTGCCACCTCGGCAGCGACGTCATCATCGCGAATGGCGTGCAGATGGCGGGACACGTCACCATCGGCGACCGCGCGAACATATCGGGGCTCACGCCCATCCATCAGTTTTGCCGGATCGGGACCTTCGCCTTCGTCGGTGGGGGGTCGCGCGTGAATCAGGATGTGCCGCCGTACGTGAAGGCGGTGGGGAACCCGCTCCAGCTGTACGGTCTCAACTCCGTCGGTCTGCAACGCGCCGGATTCTCGGCCGAGGTGAAGCTCGCCCTCAAGCGCGCGTACCGGCTGCTCTTCAATTCGGACTTCAACATCACACAGGGCATCGCGCGCGCGCGCGCGGAGCTCCCCGCGCTTCCCGAAGTCGAGACCTTCCTCACATTCATCGAGACCTCGCAGCGAGGGGTGTTGGTGTGACCGCGCCGCGGGTGCGGATCGGCGTGATCGGCACCGGCGCCCTCGGTTACCACCACGCCCGCCTTCTCCGGCACATCGAGGGCGCCGAGCTCGCCGGCATCTACGACCGGAATCCCGAGCGCCTGGCCCACGTCGCCAAGGAGCTGGGGGCCGTGCCCCACGCCAGTCTCGACGCCTTGCTCGACAAGGTGGATGCGGTGAGCGTGGTGGTGTCGACGCCCGCGCACACCGAGGTCGGGCTCGCCGCGCTGTCCCGCGGCATCTCCTGCCTCATCGAAAAGCCGCTCGCGGATTCGGTCTCGGGCGCCGAGCAACTGGTAGCCGCGGCGAAGAAGCACGGGGCAAAACTTCAGGTGGGACACGTCGAGCGGTTCAACCGGGCCGTGCGGGCCGCCATGCCGTATCTCGAGGACCCCAGGTTCTTCCAGTGTGACCGGCTCGCGCCCTTCACGCCCCGCGGATCGGACGTGGCGGTGGTGCTCGACCTCATGATCCACGACCTGGATCTCATCCTCGAGCTGGTGGGGAAGAACGTCACGGACGTCCGGGCCACGGGTGCGCCTCTGCTGACCCCGCACGTCGACATCGCGAACGCCCGCGTCGAATTCTCGAACGGGGCCGTCGCGATCGTCACTGCCTCCCGCATCTCGCGGGAGCGCACCCGGAAGCTCCGGATCTTCCAGCCGACCGGATATTTTTCGCTCGACCTGGCGCAAGGCACCGGGCATTTCTTCCGTCTCAAGAGTGGGTGGAAGGGCCTGGGAGCGACGCGGATCGAGGACATCGTCGAGCACACGAAGCTGGACGCACCCGAAGCGGAGCCTCTGAAGCTCGAGCTCGAGAGCTTCGTGCGCGCCGTTCGGGGGGAAGGGGAGGTCGCGGTGTCCGGCGAGGCCGGCGCCGAGGCCCTGGTCCTCGCTACCCGCGTCGTCGACGCCATTCAGGCATCTCCGCTCGCCACCCTTCGGACGTGACCGCGTCTCCCCGCTTTTATGTCTCGGCGGGCGAACCGTCGGGGGATGCGCACGCCGCCCCCGTCGTCGCCGCCCTCCGCCGGCGGCTCCCGGGGCTGGAGGTGGAAGCGTTCGGCGGGCCCGCCCTCGAGGGGGCGGGGGCCAAGGTGCTGGACCGCATGGAAGCGATGTCGGTGGTGGGATTCGTCGAAGCGCTGAGCACCATTCCAGCGCACCGCCGTCTGGCTGCCCGGACCCGGGAGAGCCTCGCCGCCGGGCGCTATCGGGCGGTGATGCTGGTGGATTACCCGGGATACCACCTGCGCTTCGCCCCTCAGGTCACCGCACTCAAAGTGCCGGTACTCTACTATATCGCTCCGCAGCTCTGGGCCTGGGCCCCCGGCCGCATCAAACGGATGCGGGGGAACGTGCGCCAACTGGCGGTCATCCTCCCGTTCGAGGAGCGCTTCTTCCGGGAGCGAGGGGTCCCGACGACCTTCGTCGGTCACCCCCTCAAGGACCGGCCTCCGCTTCCCACCCGCGACGAAGCTCGCCGCGTCCTCAAGCTCGATGCCCGGCGACCAGTCCTCGGCATTTTTCCCGGCAGCAGGCGGCAGGAAGTCGCGCACATGTGGACCCGTTTTCGCGACGCCGCTCTGCACGTGCGGACGGCGATGCCGGACGTCCAGCTGGTGGTCGCGGGCACCACTCGCGCAGACTATCCGGACCCGCACGAGATCCCGATCGCCTACGGTGACCCCGGCCTGGTCTTCGCCGCCGCCGACGCCGGGCTCTGCAAGTCGGGAACGACGACGCTCGAAGCGGCACTCGCCGATCTCCCGATGGCCATCGCCTACCGGATGAACGGACTGTCCTACTTCATCGCCCGGCGCCTGCTGCGAGTGCCGAACGTGGGACTCGTCAACCTGGTCGCCGAGCGGGGACTGGCGCCCGAGCTCCTTCAGGGCCAAGCCAGCCCGCGTGCCCTCGCGCGAGCCGTCATGCCGCTCCTGGATCGCGACGGACAGCCTGCTCGCGCACAGCGCGAAGGACTGGCCCTGGTGCGTGAACGGCTGGGCCCTCCTGGCGCCGCCGAGCGGGTGGCCGACCTCGCGGCGGAGCTCCTGGGGTGAAGCTGACTTTCGCCGAGCCCGTCCTCTCGAAGGTGGGACAGCGGCTCATCGGGCTCCTGGCGCGCACCTGGCGGTTCCGGGTTTCGGGCGAAGGGCCCGTCACGGAGTTGATCGCCCAGCGGCGACCCTACATCCTGGCGCTCTGGCACAGCCGCATCCTGCCGTTGCTCTTCTCGCATCGCGATCGCGGCATCGTCCTGCTGATCAGCAAGCACCGGGATGGCGGCCACCTCGCCGACCTCGCCTCGGGGCTCGGCTACTCGGCCGTGCGGGGGTCGACCAACCGGGGCGGGGAGATCGGCCTGCTCGGCCTCATCCGCGCGCTCGAGGTGGGGAACATCGTAGCGGTGACCCCCGACGGCCCCCGCGGACCCGCCGAGAAGGTGCAAGCGGGGATCGTCTCGGCGGCGCGCCATGCGTCGGCAGCCATCGTGCCCATCACCGCAAACGCGAGCGCCGAGTGGCGCCTGCCGACGTGGGACCGGATGCGGATCCCGAAGCCTTTCGCGCGCGTAGACGTGGTGTTCGGAGCACCCATCGTGCTCGGCCCGGCCAAGGATGATGCGCGCCGTGCGCTGGGAGACCTCGAGCGAGTGCTCACGGATCTCGGGGCGGCGTCGTGACGAGCTTCATCCGGTGGCTCTGGGAGGGCGGGGGCGGCACCTCGTGGATTGGGAGAATCGCCCTCTTGCCGTTCGCAGTCCTCTATAAAGCGGTGATGTGGATCCGTGAGACCGCGTACCGGCAGGGTTGGCGCACGACGTCATCGCTCCCACTCCGGTCAATCGCCGTCGGGAACCTGACGGTCGGCGGAACGGGGAAGACACCGGTGGCCGCCTGGATTGCAAACTGGTTCCTGGGGCATGGCGCCCGACCGGCGATCTTGCTCCGCGGCTATGGAGACGACGAGCCCCTGGTACACGCCCGGCTCGTGCCGAAGGCGGTGGTGCAGGCCAATCCCGATCGACACGCCGGCGCCACGGCGGCCGCGCGCGCCGGGGCCGACCTCCTGGTGCTGGATGACGCCTTTCAGACTTTGCGAATCCGACGTGACGTCAACCTCGTCCTCGTCTCCGTCGAACACCTGGCGTATTCCCCGTTTCCACTTCCCGCCGGACCCTGGCGGGAGGGCTGGAGCGCGTTGCGCCGGGCCGACGGCATCATCGTCACCCGGAAACGGGAGTCCGCGCAGAGTGCCGCCGCCCTTGCCGATCGCCTCGCCAAGAGGTGGCCCAAGACCCCCGTCGGCATCGTGCACCTCGCGATCTCCGCATTCGAGGGCTTGAGGTCAGGTCAGGCGTTAGCAGGGGAAACACTGGCCGGACGGCGTCTGCTGGCCGCGGCCGGTATCGCCGACCCCGACTCTTTTGCGGCACAGCTCCAGGAACGCGCCGGGAGGTCCGGGGCAGTGCAACTTGTGACGTACCAAGACCATCACGCCTACAACGATGGTGACGTAGCGGCCCTGCTAAACGCCGCTGCCACAGCCGATTATGTTGTAGTCACCGAAAAGGACGCCGTGAAGCTCCGTTCCCGATGGCCCGCGGAAGCGCGCGAGCCGCTGGTGGCGACACTTGGCGTTCAATGGGAGCGGGGGCAAGAGGCCTTCGAGGCGCTGTTGTCCACGCTAATCAATTCCTCCACCCCGACGATATGAGCGACGCGATCATCCGTCCTGAGAAAGACACGTTCCTGGCCGAGGAGAATCCGTTCGAAGCCATGATGGAGCGCTTCGACCACGCGGCCAAACTCCTGAACCTGGACCCCGGCCTCTACAAGATTCTCCGGCACCCGGAAAAGCAGCTGATCGTCTCGGTGCCAGTGCTCCGGGACAACGGCGAGGTCGAGGTCTACACGGGCTATCGCGTGCTCTACAACACGTCGCGCGGCCCGGCGAAGGGCGGCATCCGGTTCGACCTGAACGTCACGCTCGATGAGGTGAAGGCCCTGGCGGCCTGGATGACGTGGAAATGCGCGGTGGTGAACATCCCG
Organism: Gemmatimonadales bacterium; assembly: GCA_035553475.1. GTDB lineage: Bacteria > Gemmatimonadota > Gemmatimonadetes > Gemmatimonadales > GWC2-71-9 > 40CM-2-70-7. Next base: position 43,658 of record DATNDQ010000015.1, on the reverse strand, counting down.
TTCGGTGGGGCCAAGGGTGGTGTCATCTGCGATCCCACGACCATGTCCATGGCCGAGCTCGAACGGGTGACGCGCCGCTATACCTCTGGGATCATCGACGTCCTGGGACCCGACTCCGACGTGCCCGCTCCCGACGTGAATACCAACGAGCGGGTGATGGCGTGGATCATGGATACCTACTCGATGCACAAACGGCATACGGTGACGGCAGTAGTCACCGGGAAGCCGGTCGAGATGGGTGGATCGCTGGGTCGCCGCGAGGCGACCGGGCGTGGGTGCATGTTCGTCACCCGCGAGGCGCTGAAGCGCCTCGGCATCCCGATGAACCAGGCCCGCGTCGCCGTCATGGGCTTCGGGAACGTCGGCTCGATCTCCGCCGACCTGCTCGCCAAGGAGGGCGCGACCATCGTGGCCGTGTCGGACAAATCGGGCGGGCTGATCAACCCCAAAGGCCTCGATGTTCCCGACCTGATTCAATGGGTGCGCGAACACCGCCAGCTGGCCGGGTACCCGAAGGCCGAGGCGATCACCAACGAGCAGCTGATCACCTGCGACTGTGATGTGCTGGTGCCCGCGGCCCTCGAGAACGTCATCACGTCCAAGAACGCGCCCAAGATCAAGGCGAAGATCATCTGCGAGGGCGCAAACGGGCCCACCACACCGGGCGCCGACAAGATCCTCCAGGACAAGGGGATTTTCGTCATCCCGGACATCCTCGCGAATGCCGGCGGCGTGACCGTCAGCTACTTCGAGTGGGTGCAGGACCGGGGCGGCTACTTCTGGGACGAGGCGACGGTGAACAGCCGCCTCGAGCAGATCATGGTGAAGTCGTTCAACGACGTGGTGGCCCTGGCCGACAAGCACAAGGTCAACACCCGGATCGCGGCGTACATGCTGTCCATCGACCGAGTGGCCGCCATGCACCGGTTGCGTGGGATGTATGCCTGATGAAGTATCGCGTCGCCGCGGTGGGCCGCATGAAGGATGCGGCGCTCCGCGCGGCGTGTGACGGGTACCTGGAGCGGCTCTCCCACTACGCCAAAGTCGACGAAACGGAAGTGAAGGACGAGGCGCGTCTCCTGGGGGTCATCCCGGCCGGGACGCGCCTCGTCGCGTTGTCGCGGACTGGCGATCCATGGTCTTCCCGTGACTTGGCGAACCATACCGAGCGCTGGGAACGGGAGGCCCGGGACGTGGTCTTCGCCATCGGTGGGGCCACGGCGTTGCCGGATGAGGTGATGAAGAGGGCGGATGACGTCTGGTCCCTCTCCGCTCTCACGTTGCCCCATGAGCTGGCTCGCGTGGTGGTGTTGGAGCAGCTCTATCGCGCCTACACGATCAGGCGGGGAGAGCCCTATCACCGGGGACCCTGAGCTCACGCCCGAAGCTCGGCACGGGTTGCTTGCGGTGGCCCGGATGGCCCTGGAGCACACGCTGCGCCGCGGGTTACCGGTCTCGATCCATGTTCCCGCTGTTCGCCGGGGGGCCTTCGTCACCCTCCGGATTGGGGACGAACTCCGAGGATGCCTCGGGCACATCAGCGCAGATCGGCCGCTCGGCGACGTGATCCCTGGGCTGGCGGTCTCGGCGGCGCGGGACGATCCGCGATTTCCGCCGCTGACCCCTGACGAGCTGGGCCGCGTAAGGATCGAGATTTCGGTACTCACGACCCCCACGCCGGTCGACCCATTGGACCCCGAGTCGATCCTCATCGGCCGTGACGGCCTGATCGTGGAGCGGGGAAATGCCCGGGGCTTGCTGCTCCCTCAGGTGGCGCCGGAGCTGGGATGGGGACCGGCCCAGTTCCTGGACGCGACCTGCGAGAAGGCGGGCCTCCCAAAGGGTGCCTGGCGTGAACCCGGGACCCGGGTTCTGACGTTTCAAGCGGACGTCTTCGAAGAGGAGAGCAGGGAATGATGCCGCGGGTGCTCGCGACTCCGATCACAGCCGACGCACGCAGGCCCAGAGCCGGCGTGCCGCATCGCGTGTCACCCGATGTGCTGGAGGCCGTGCTCCCCGGGCCCGGGCGGGACCGGCTCGCGAAGAGCGAGGTACTGGTGGTCACCACCGGGCAACAGCCCGGGCTGTTCACCGGGCCTCTGTACACCATTCACAAGGCACTCTCCGCGGTCGCCCTGGCCGCTCGACTCGAGCGGGAGCGTCAGGTGCCGGTGGTCCCCGTGTTCTGGGCGGCGGGCGACGACGCCGACTTCGCCGAAGCGAATCACTGCGCCTTCCTCGATGCGGCGGGAGACGCACAGTCCCTGGTATTGCGCGACCGCCCCGCTGACGCTCCCCAGCTCTCTCTCTTCCGGGAACGCTGTGGTGACGACGCCACCAGGGCACTCGAGGACCTCCGGATCAAGACTCCCGACAGCGAGTTCAAGTCCGCCGTCCTCAGCTGGCTCGGCGACGCCTATCGCCCCGACGTGAATTTGGCCGACGCCTTTGCGGATGCAATCAACGGGCTCCTCGCATCCCGCGGCCTTGCGGTGTTTCGAGCGCACGCGTCCTCGGCCAAGCGAGCAGCCGCTCCCTTGCTCCTGAAGGCCCTCGACGTCGTGCTGCCCGACGGGCTGTCACCGGTGTTGGTGGAAGGGAAGCTGGGGCGGGACCGCCTCCGGGCAGACGGGAAGATGTTCGTCACCAGACGCAGCGAGGAGCGTTTCAGCCGCTCCGACCTCGAAGGAATCGCCAGGACCGCGCCCGACCGCCTCTCGCCCAACGTCCTCCTGCGTCCGGCGGTGGAAGCCGCCCTCTTTCCCACCGTCGCGTACTGTGCGGGCCCCGGGGAGCTCCAGTACCTCCCCGATGCGGCGCCTTGTCACGCCGCCCTTGGCCTCACTCCGCAGACGCCGATGCCACGCTGGTCCGGGATCTTGATTGAATCGAAGGTCGAAAAGGTGCTCGAACGGCACCGGATCACCATGGATGACCTGAAGCCACCCGCCGGAGCGCTCGAAGGCCGCATCGCCAAGGGGGCGCTGCCCCCGGAGACGCTGGAGTTGCTCGAGCGGCTGCGGACCTCGTTGACGGCCGAGTACGACGCCCTGGCCAAGGCCGCGGCCACGATCGATCCGACGCTCGAGCGAACCGTGCAGTCGACCCGCAACCAGGCCCTCGGGGGCACCCAGGAGATCGAGAAAAAGCTGGTCGCCAGCGTCAAGCGGACACACGAGACGCTCACCGGTCAGATCGTGAAGGCACGCGCCGCCCTGTACCCCCTCGGCGCGCCACAGGAGCGTTCGCTGACGGTCGCCTCGTTCCTGCTGCGCTACGGCCCGGCGCTCGTGGACGAGCTGGCGCGCGAGGTGGCGCGCTGGACCGACGCTCTCTAGAATCCTGCGTATGTGGGAAATCGTCCTCGGCGCGGTACTCTTCATCGCCCTCCTCATTCCGATCACGGCCATCCTGGTGGATTCACCACTGGGCCGATCGTTCGCGCGCCGGATGGACGGGCAGGTCGAGTCGCAAGCCGGTTCTGATGTGAAGGAGCTGCAGCGCAAGGTCGACCTCCTCGAAGCCGACGTGGAGGAAATGAAGTCCCTCCTGTCCTCCACGCGCGACGAAGTTCAGTTCGTCCAGAAGCTGCTCGAAAAGCCCAAGACCTGATGCCACGCGAGAGCGGCGGCCGCCACGCCGCGCTGGTGGCCGCGGGCATTCTGGTCAGCCGGGTGCTCGGATTCGTCCGCGAGCGAGTCTTCGCGCACTATTTCGGCAACGACACCATCCCGGCGGACGCCTTCCGCATCGCGCTCCGGATTCCGAACACCATCCGGAACCTGCTGGGCGAGGGGACCCTCTCCGCCTCATTCATCCCCGTCTACGCGGCCCTCAATGAGCGGGAAGACAAGACGGCCGCCCGGGCTCTGGCCGGGGCCGTGCTGGGGTTGGTACTGCTCGCCACCGGCGTCCTCGCGGCGCTCGGCATCGCGTTCGCACCCGCGATCACCACCGTAATTGCCGCCGGGTTCGATGAGCCGCGGAAGGAGCTGACCGTCACTCTGGTCCGCATCCTCTTTCCCATGACCGGGCTCATGGTGGTCTCCGCGTGGTGCTTGGGAATCCTGAATACCCACCGCCGTTTCTTCCTGCCGTACGCCGCGCCCGCCATGTGGAACGTTGCAGGCATCGTCGCGATGATCGGGGGAGCGACGTGGTACGTGAACCGGACCTTGCCCGTGGAGGCGCAGCTCCATCAGCTGGCGCTCGCTCTGGCCTGGGGAACGGTGGCGGGATCAGTCTTGCAGATCGCCGTTCAGCTCCCCACCTGCTGGCGCCTGCTCCGGGGGATCCCCGTCCGGGCTTCGCTGCTTCCAGAGGGGACTCGAGACGTGGTGCGAGCCCTCATTCCCGTGGTGGTGGGGGCAGGGGCGGCACAGCTCTCCGGTCTGGTTGACGCGCTCCTGTCGACGCTCACCGGACATGGCGGGACCTCCACTCTGGGATACGCCCAGCTCGTGCAGGTCCTGCCGGTCAGTCTCTTTGGCGCCTCCGTCAATGCCGTCGCCCTGCCCGATCTCTCGCGCGAAGCCGTCTCCGAGGGCGCCGATCAGCTTCTGCGCACCCGCGTCGCAATGGGATTCCGCCGCATCGCCTACTTCGTGCTCCCGTCCGCCGTCGCCTTCATCGCCCTGGGAACCGTGCTCGCCGCCGCGATCTTCCAGACCGGACGCTTTGAAGCACGTGACTCGCACCTGGTAGGTCTGGTGCTCGCCGCCTACGGCGTCGGGCTGCTGGGGCAGGCGTCCGTCAAGCTGTTTGCGTCGGGGTTTTACGCCATGCGTGATACACGCACGCCGGTCACGATCGCGATTTCGTGCCTCGTGCTCGCCGGCCTCTCCGCCTTCCTGCTGCTTCGCTGGCTCGGCCCCGCCGGCATCGCGCTCGGCTCCTCCATCGGATGGTCGGTGAGCCTCGTCTTCCACGTGCGCGATTTAAATCACCGGATCGGACGGATCCTGCACGTCGCCGATTGGCGGTACTTCGCATCCGCCCTCGGCGGCGCGCTCCTCGCGGGAGGGGCGGGGTGGGTGGTCGCCCGCCTCGCGCAGGGCCTGCCCCCCATTCCATTGGCCGCGCTCGCCTTCGCTATGTTTGGGGTGGTGTACGGAGCCGTGACGGTACTGCTCCGGCACCCTGACGCGATGCGCCTATGGCAATACCTCCGGAACTCGTCCGCACGCTAGCGACTCTGCCCGACCGCCCCGGCGTCTATCTCTGGAAAGACGCCGAGGGGGGGATTTTGTACGTGGGGAAGGCCAAGAGCCTCCGCTCGCGCGTCCGGTCGTACTTCGGGCCCGATCACGAGGACGTCGTCAAGCACGAGGCACTGGTGCGGCAGATCGCGGCGGTCGAAACCATCGTCGTGCCGACCGAAGCCGAGGCATTGCTCCTCGAAAACAACCTCATCAAGGCCCACAGCCCGCGGTTCAACGTTCTCCTGCGGGACGACAAGAGCTATCCCCAGATCGCGGTCACGATGGGGGAACCGTTCCCACGGATACTCGTCGTACGACGGGTGACCATCCCGGGAGCCCGGTACTACGGCCCCTATACCGACGTCGGAACGTTGCGGCAAACCCTGCAGATCATCCGGCGCCTCTTCACGGTCCGGTCCTGCAACTGGAAGCTTCCGGAAGAACGCCCAGACCGGCCCTGCCTGGACTATCACATCGAGCGGTGCAAGGCCCCCTGTGTGAACTATCAGTCACAGGAGGACTATCGCCGCATGATCGACGACGTCCTCCTGTTCCTTGAGGGGAAAACGGTCGACGTACGGACCCGGCTCCGGGAGCGCATGAACGAGGCGAGCCGGGTCCAGGACTACGAGCGGGCCGCCCAGCTGCGGGATGCCATCCGCTGGCTCGAGCAGATCGACCGCCCGCAGGCGGTGGAGCAGGTGGGGGGCGGAGACGCGGACGCCATCGGCTTCGCCCGGGACGGAGATGACGCCTGTGGCGTCATTCTCCGCGTCCGGGAGGGCCGTGTCGTCGCCCGGGAGCATCGCTTCCTCGAGCACGCGGAGGGTGAGACCGAGGCGGCGGTGTTGTCGGCATTTCTGGTGCGGTACTACCTCCCGCTCGAGCAGCGCGCCAATCGGGTGCTCTTGCCATTCGGGCCCGATGACTTCGAAGCGTTGCGGTCCCTGTCACCGGATGTCGAGTGGCTGACGCCCCAACGGGGGGCGAATGCCCGTGTGGTGGCCGTCGCGGAGCAGAACGCCCGGCACCTGCTCGATTCACTGATGATCGAGTCGTTCGACATCGAAGAGCGGGCCGCCGATCCGGTCTACGCCCTCGGCCGCGATCTCGGGCTCGCCGCCGTCCCTCGAGCCTTTATCTGTGTCGACATCTCCACGAACCAGGGGCGGGACACCGTCGGGTCGTTGGTCTGGTTCGAGTCGGGGCGTCCCAAGAAGAGCGAGTACCGGCGGTACAAGATCAAGGGCCCGGCCCAGCAGGATGACTTTGCGGCGATCCACGAGGTGATCACCCGGTTCGTGACGCGCCGGCTCGCCGAGCAGAAGGCCCTCCCCGACCTGGCGGTGATCGACGGGGGAAAAGGACAGCTATCGGCCGCGGTGGACGCCGCGCGAGGAGCGGGGGCACCGGCACTCCCCCTGGTGAGCCTCGCCAAGAGGGAAGAGCACGTGTTCTTCCCGGATCGCGCTGAGCCATTGGTTCTCTCCCGCCGGAGTCCGTCCTTGCGGCTCCTGCAGCGGGCCCGCGACGAGGCCCACCGGTTCGCCGTCACCTACAGCCGCAAGCGCCGTTCGGCCCGCACCATCACATCCGCCCTGTTGGAGATCCGCGGGATCGGACCAAACCGTCGCAAGTCGCTTCTTGAGCGCTTCGGATCGCTGGCGGGTGTGAAAACAGCGACCCCAGCTGAAATCGCCGCGCTGCCCGGATTCTCCACCGCGCTGGCGGAACGTATCCTCGACCGTCTGAAAGACCGGTAATGACTCTCCCGTGGACCCTCGTGTGCTCCCGTTGTAACGACACCCGCAGCGCCGACGGGCTGCCTGGCGTGTGCCCTCACGATGGCGCGCCGTATCTCGTGAAATACCCTGGCCATCCTCCGGCGGAAGCAAAGTCGCTCCTGAAGGACCGCCGCCGGAACATGTGGCGCTACCGTGAGTGGCTTCCGCTCGCCGATGGCGAGCAGCCGATTACGCTGGGCGAAGGGGGCACCCCACTCCTTCCGCTTGGCCGCCTCGGAAAGAAGGCGGGATTCAAGAACTTGTTCGTCAAGGACGAGGGACTGAATCCGACCGGCTCATTCAAGGCGCGGGGACTTGCCGCCGCGGTCACCCGGGCAGTGCTCGCGGGCGCCACGCGATTCGTCGTGCCCACCGCGGGCAATGCCGGCGTTTCGCTGGCGGCCTACGCCACCCGCGCCGGCGTGACCGCCCGCGTATACGCTCCCGCCTCTACTCCACGGACCATTCTGTCGCAGATCCAGCGCTTCGGCGCCGATCTCCAGCTCATCGACGGGCACATCGGCGACTGCGGGAAAGCGGCCCGCGCGTACGCGGCGGAAACCGGGGCGGTGGACGTCTCGACGCTTCGCGAACCCTACCGAATCGAGGGCAAGAAGACTCTCGGCCTCGAGTTGGCTGAGCAGTTAGGGTGGACTCTACCGGACGTCATCGTCTATCCCACGGGCGGCGGAACCGGACTGATCGGCATGTGGAAGGCGTTCAACGAGCTGCGTGACGCCGGATGGGTCCGCGGTGGTTTGCCGCGGATGTTCACCGTCCAGGCGACGGGCTGTGCACCGGTGGTGCAGGCATTCCGGGATGGCGCCGATCACTGCACTCCCTGGCCCAACCCGGAGACAGTGGCCGCGGGGCTGCGGGTGCCCGGCCCACTCGGTGACCGCCTGATGCTGCAGGCCTTGCGTGAGAGTGGCGGCGGCGCGGTGGCCGTATCCGACCAGGCGCTCACCAGGGCGTCCGATGATCTGCAGGGGCAGGAGGGCGTGGACGCAGCACCTGAGGGTGGCGCGGCCCTCGCTGCCGCCGTTGAGCTCCTCGCCACAGGTACCATCAAGGCTACCGAGCGCGTCGTCATTTTCAACACCGGCGCCGGGTGGCTCTACCGGAGCTAACCCGTTTATATTTCAGGTCTTCGGACCATGAAGATCGCCGTTCTAGACCCCACCGCCGGCATCAGTGGCGACATGACCCTGGGCGCTCTGCTCTCGCTCGGGGTACCCGTGTCATGGCTTGAGGGGCTGCCCTCGAGGCTCGGGCTGGAGGGGGTCCGCGTAAACGTGCGGGATGCGACGCGGTGCAGCGTTTCCTGCAAGCAGGTCGAGTTCGAGATTCCGGCCCAGCCTCACGGCCGCCATGTGGGACAATTGGTCAAGCTGGTGGAGCAGGCCCCCCTGTCCCCCGCGGTGCGGCAGCGCGCGGTGCAGGCGTTCAGGCTCCTGGGTGAAGCGGAAGGACGGGTGCACGGGGTGGCACCGGAGAAGGTGCACCTCCATGAGGTCGGCGCGGTCGATGCCGTGCTGGACATCGTCGGGGCCATCGAAGGCTTCGAACGCCTCGGGGTGGAAGCGATCTTCCACCGGCCGGTGGCGGTGGGGGACGGCTGGGTCGAAGCAGCGCATGGGCGGCTTCCGGTACCGGCACCCGCAACCGCCATCTTGCTGGAAGGCTTGGACCTGATTAGCGACGGCCCGGTTCATGGGGAGGCAACGACTCCGACGGGGGCCGCGCTCCTGCGAGTGTTGTCGATCGGAGCTCCTCCCGCGCGGTGGCGGGTAACTGCCGGCGGTTGGGGGGCGGGGCACCGCGACCCGAAGGAGTACCCGAACGCGCTCCGGGTGATGCTCGGCGAGACCGCCGACCAGACGGAAGCGGTGACGGTGCTCGCGACGGATATCGACGATCTGAGTCCCGAGTATGTTGAGCCCCTCCGCCAGGCGCTGGCGGAAGCGGGGGCCCTCGATGTGCAGGTGTGGCCGGTGCAGATGAAGAAGGGAAGGCCGGGCCTCCGCATCGAGATCATGGCTCCCGAAGTGCAGGTAGACGCCGTGGCTGCCGCCCTGTTCCGGCACAGCCCGACGGCGGGTCTGCGCCGCTGGCGTGCCGAACGCACCACGCTGCCGCGGCATGAGATCCGTGTGGACGTGTCGACCGGGACGGCTTCCGCGACCGTTCGCGTAAAAGTTCTGGAACGTCCGGATGGAGTCCGGGTCAAACCCGAGTATGACGATGTGCTGACGGCGGCCCGAGTGCTGGGGCTGCCCCCCATCGACGTGGCACGCGCGGCGCAGCGAGAAGCTGAATCGCGCGTGGCCCAACCTCATAAGGAGTAGCGATGCGACGGATGATGCTGACGGCGGTGCTGGGTCTCGTTTCGGTGACCGTGGGCGTGAGCCCGGTCATGGGGCAAGCCGAATGGATCCCGGCCAAGTGCGACCTCCCCGGCGCGGGGCAGTATCTGGTCGCCAGCGCGGTCGTCTACCTGAGCAAGTCGAAGGACACCCACTTCGACGAAGTGAAGGACCGCGAGCTCCGGGACGCGTACCGCGTCCTCAACCAGGCGCTCACCACGGGTCAGGACAAGAACCCCGGTGCCTGGTACTACCTCGCCCGCTATTACATCGAGCGGAAGGACATGGTCGGCATGGACTCGTCCTTCACCAAGGCCGAGGCGCTCGACCCGAAGTGCCACGACGACATCTACTACTGGCGCCACAACAACTGGGTGCCGATCTACAACAACGCCGTTCATGCGCTGAACGCCGGGAAAAATGATTCGGCGCTGGCCTATCTCCAGCAAGCGAGCAAGGCGAGCCCCGCGGAGCCCGACGGCGTCTCGCTTTTGGGCACGCTCTTTTACAACGGCGGCCAATACGACTCGGCGGCGATGTATTTCAACAAGGGCCTGGTCATCGCGCAGGATCCGAAATTCGAGAAGAACCGCAAGGACTTGATGTTCAACCTCGCGGCGGCCGAGCAGCAGATGAAGAACTACGATTCGGCGGCGGCCGTGTACCGCGGCTACCTCAAGGCCAACCCCAACGACCCGTCGGCGATTTCCCAGCTGGCCAACACGTTCGCGGCGGGTGGGCATCCCGATTCGGCCCGTGCCCTGTACCAGCAGATGCTCCAGCACGCGGATGGCATCGACCCGCTCACGCTGTTCTCGGCCGGGGTTTCGATGTACAACTCCGCGCCGCAGGCACCCGACACCCAGGCTGCGGGCGTGAAGTGCCGGGACGACGCGCGGAAAGTCCGTCCGGCACTCACCACTGCCGCCATCAAGCACCGCTGCGATCCACCCAACGCTCAGGCGATGGCCGCGTACGACTCGGCGTCGCATGGGACGTTTGCCCTCGCGATCCAGGCATTCCGTGCGGGACTCGCGCAGAACCCGTACTTTCGGGATGCGCTCTACAACCTGACGAACACCTACCTGGTGACCGGCCAGAAGGACAGCATGCTGAGCACGGCGCGCCGGCTGTACGCGGTCGACCCCATGAACCGCAAGACGCTGCAGCTCATGGCCGAGGGATTCCAGGAGCAGGGGAGGGCCGATTCGGCGCTGCATTACATCACCCTCGCCGATTCACTGCTGCCCTTCGAAGTGACGGTGGGCCAGTTCCAGCCCGGCGATCAGAACGTGGCGCTCAGCGGGCTCTTCACCAACTTCCACAACACGCCCAGCAAGCCCGCGAAGATCACCTTCGAGTTCCTCGACACCCACGGCAAGGTCGTCGTCAGTCAGACCCAGGACGTCCCGGTGATCGATGCGAGCGGCAACTCCGCGTTCCAGGTCCAGGCGATCGGCGCGAACATCGCCGCGTGGCGGTACAAGGCGGGGTCGTGACGTGAGCCCGGAAGGGGAGACAGCCGGGGCGGCCGGAAGTGTCCCGGTCGCTCCCTCTCTCGCGCCTTCGTTGGCGCGGGCAGGCATTCGCGGAGGGGCTCCGCACGCCGACCGGCGCGTCCTGTTCATCGGATTCCTGGCGATGATCGTGGCGGCCGCGGCCGGCGTCGTCGCCCAAGTCCTGATCCGCCTCATCGGCTTCATCACCAACGTCAGCTTCTACGGACGGTTCTCGACCTCGTTCGCGTCGCCGTCCGGGAACCACCTCGGCTGGTGGGTGCTGCTCGTCCCGGTCGCCGGTGGCCTGATCGTCGGATTCCTCGCCCGCTATGGATCCGCCGGCATTCGCGGGCACGGGATTCCGGAGGCGATGGAGCAGGTCCTCACAAATCAGAGCCGGATTCCCGCGCGCCTCACGATTCTCAAGCCGCTCTCCGCCGCGATCGCCATCGGCACCGGCGGTCCGTTCGGGGCTGAAGGGCCGATCATCGCGACGGGTGGGGCGCTCGGCTCACTCCTCGGACAACTGCTGAAGACCACCGGGTCGGAGCGCAAGACATTGCTCGCCGCCGGCGCGGCGGCCGGTATGGCTGCGACGTTCGGCGCGCCCGTCTCCTCGGTGCTCCTCGCCGTGGAGCTCCTGCTCTTCGAGTACCGCCCTGCGTCGTTGATTCCGGTCGCACTCGCCGCCGTGACGGCGACCGGCGTCCGCCTCGCCTTCGGAGGCCCCCTGCCGGTCTTTCCGATGCCCAACGTTCCTTCGCCCGAGGTCGGCGCCCTCGTCGCCTACGTGGGCTTGGGCGCGGTGGTGGGATGGGCATCCGTGTGGGTGACGCATGGCGTGTACTGGATCGAAGAGCAATTCGAACGCCTGCCGATCCATTGGATGTGGTGGCCCGCGCTGGGCGCCCTGGTCGTAGGGCTGGTCGGCCACTTCGCACCCCGGACCCTCGGGGTGGGGTACGACAACATCACCGACATGCTTGGTGGGGGAGTGGTCGGCGGAGCCTTATTCGCGCTCTGTGTGCTGAAGTTTGTGTCGTGGGTCGTGGCGCTGGGGAGCGGAACCTCCGGTGGCACGCTCGCTCCGTTGTTCATCATCGGCGGGGGCCTGGGAGCGACGCTGGGAGGGTTCGCCTCTCACGCATTGCCCGCGGCCGGCATCGACCTCCGGGTAGCCGCGCTGGTCGGCATGGCGGCCATGTTCGCGGGGGCCTCCCGCGCCTTCCTCGCGTCCGTGGTGTTCGCGCTCGAAGCCACGCGCCAACCCATGGCGATCCTGCCGCTGCTGGGCGGGGGAGCCGCCGCGTACCTCGTCTCCTACCTGCTCATGCGCGAAACCATCATGACCCGCAAGATCGTCGATCGGGGCGTGCGCGTGATCAGTGAGTACGGCGTCGATACCCTCGAAGGCTCAGTGGTCGGAGCCCGCATGCGGGCTCCAGTGTCGACCATAGCCGCGGAGGATACCGTCGCTGACGTTCGCCGGTGGCTCGACTCCGGGGTGCCGGGCTCCAGTCACCAAGGCTTCCCCGTGGTCGGGGAGGGAGGCGATCTGGTCGGGGTCATCACGCGCCGCGATCTCGGCCCGGCGGCCGGCCCGGAGCTCGTCAAGGACCTGATCAAGCGCCAAGTGGTGACCGTGAACGAGGGCCAGTCGTTGCGCGCCGCGGCGGATCTCATGGTGGTGCATGGTGTCGGACGGTTGCCGGTCGTCTCATCGGCGGACCCACACGCCATCATTGGCATCATCACGCGCAGTGACTTGCTTCGGGCGCATGAATCCCGGCTGGAAGAGGCCCATCACGCGGTGCAGGGAATCGACGTCAGACGGCTGTGGGTCGACCGTTCCCGTTGACTGCCCCTCCGGCCACGGCCATATTGCCAGGACTTGCGGGCGTAATTCAGGGGTAGAATGCCAGCTTCCCAAGCTGGACGTCGCCGGTTCGAATCCGGTCGCCCGCTCTCGACATCCATAGCGTACGGCTAGATCATATAACCCCGGGCTCACGCCCGGGGTTAGTTGTTACAATGGTGGCGTGGCCGTTCCAAACCCCGGGCGCAAGCCCGGGGGCTCCGCATCCATCGCTCAACCCAGAGGGGCCCTATGCGTCCGTCCGCCGTCATCGCCCTGTCCCTGGTCGTTCCCATCGCTCTTGGTGCCCAATCCGCCAAATGCGACCTCGGTCCCAATTTCTTCCGCCTCAATAGTGCTCCGCTGAATCTGAACCTGGCCGAGCAGAAGCCGAATCAGCGGGACCACTTGCTGGCCTCCGTGAAGGATGTCGCGGAAAAAGCCATCACCGAAAATCACCAGGACCAGAATGCTGTCGCCTGGTACTACCTGGCGCGGTACTACCAGGAGTCCCACAATCCGTGGGGCGCGGACACGGCGTTTGCCCGCACCGAGAAGCTGGCCCCACAGTGCGCGGACACGCTGGTCCAGTTCCGGCAGACCGTCTGGAATGACGCCTTCTCGGCGGGCATGACGGCATGGCAGGGGGGCAAGACGGACTCCGCGGTGATGCTGCTGCAGCTCGCCCGCCGTCTCTTGCCCAAGAACCCACGGCCCGACTTCCAGCTCGGTCAGCTCTACGCCGGAGCGTCCAACACCGACTCCGCGCTGTTCTACCTGGGACTCGGTGCGCAAGTCGCGGGGAACGACACGGCCTACGCCGACGCCCGGCACGACGCCCTCAGCACCGCCGCACGGCTTGCTCTGGCGCGGGCTCAGACCGATCCGGCCATCGCCCGCTCCATGGCGGTCCGGCAGTCGCTGGATTCCCTGGGGCGGTACCTCGTGAACGACTCGATACTGCTGGCGCACCGCCTGACACAGTCCGCTTCGCGGCATTCCCGGGGCGCCCGCCTGAGTCCGGCCGACCAGCAGGCGTTTGCCGCCGACTCAACGCAGCTCGCGCAGGCACTGGCGAACGATCGCGGGCTCCGGACCTCCCTGCAGGCCAAGGCCGCCGGCGATACGACGGCGGTGAAGGCCGCGTACGGGTCCGCGATCACGGCCTATCAGAACCTGCTCACGGCCTATCCGGGCGCGATCGACGCGGCAGTCAACTTGGCGGCCATCTACGCGCAGACCGGCCACCCGGAGCTGGCCGGGAAGGCGTTCGACACGGTCATCGCTCATCCGGACCTGGTGGATCCGAACGCCGCTCTGGATGCCGCCCAGCGCATGGGGAGTGGTGGTTTGGGAGCAGCGGCGATGCGGGTATACGGGATGCTGCTGAAGGCGAATCCCAACAATCACGCCGCCCTCGCAGGGCAGGGGGATGCGCAGCTGCGCATGCATGACGCGGCAGGGGCGCTGGCGTCCGCCCAGAAGGTCATGGCCCTCGATCCCTCGAACCAGATCGTCACCCGCGCGCTCGGAGAGGCGTACACCGCCGTCGGACAGGCCGATTCAGCCAGGAAGTACATGGCCCGCGCGGATACCGGCATCGCAGTGGACATTTCGGTCACCCAGTTCCAGTTCGACGCCGGCACCGCCACCCTGTCCGGTGTCGCCGCGAATCTGAAGGGCACGCCCTCAGCCCCCCTCAAGCTGACGTACGACTTCCTGGACGCGACTGGTGCGGTGGTCACCACCCAGGTCACCCAGGTAGCGCCGGTCGCCCCGCAGGGCACCAGCCAGTTCGAGATCAAGGCAACCGGAAAGGGGATCGTTGCCTGGCGTTACCGGGTGAACTAGGCGATATTTAGGGGTTCCGAAGTCCAGGCGAGAGTTGGAGTTGCGCTCCCTGGGATGAGAAACTCCTTGAAGTGAAGGGTCGACTGTGATTCGTGTGCAAGCGGTGGCCCCCGAGTCGCTCGGGGCCGCGCTTGGGCTGTTGCCCGGTACCGAGCTGCTCGCCATCAATGGGCGTCCGCTGGAGGACTTCCTCGACTGGGAGTTCCTCACGGCGGACGACTCGTTTCTCCTGCACGCCCGTCATCCAAGTGGGGAAGAGCTGGAATACGACGTCGAGCGCCCTGCTGAGCTTCCCATGGGCGTCACCGTCGAACCACCCCGGATTCGCCGCTGCGCCAATCACTGCGATTTCTGCTTCGTAGATGGAAATCCCGAAGGGCGCCGGGAGGTGCTGTACATCCGGGATGACGACTATCGCCTGTCCTTCCGCTACGGCAACTTCGCGACCCTGACCAACCTGAAAGCGTGGGACGTTGCCCGGATCGTGGAATACCGGCTCTCCCCGATGTACGTCTCGGTCCACGCCACCGACCCGGTGGTCCGCCGGTGGCTCCTTCGGAACCCCGAGGCGCCGGCCATCGTGCCGCAGCTCCAGGCGTTTCTGGCGGAAGGCATCACGTTCCACACCCAGATCGTCATGGTCCCGGGCGTCAATGACGGGCCGGAGCTCGAGCGGTCCCTCGCGGATCTCTGGAGCTTGGGACCGGGCATTCTCTCGGTCTCCATCGTGCCCGTCGCCCTCACGGAATACAGCAAGCACAACCTCGTCCGCGAGCCCAACCAGGATGAGTGCCGGGCCGCCCTCGACATTGCCGAGCGGTACTCCCGCCAGGCCTTGGAAGAGCGGGGGCACCCGTGGTGCTTCGGCGCCGACGATCTCTACCTGCAAGCGGGTCGCGTGCTGCCCCCCGCCGAGTGGTACGGGGACTTCGAGCAGCGCGAGAATGGCGTCGGGGCCGTGCGGTATCTCCAGACGCGCATCGCGGCGGAGGTCGAAGGCCTGGGAGGCCAGACGGGACGCAAAGTGGCGGTGGTGACGGGCCGCGCGATGGGACCGCTGATGCCGCAGGTGGTCGAGCCGCTCACCCGCGCCACCGGCGCTGAATTCGAGATCGTCGTCCTGGACAACACGTTGTTCGGAACCTCCGTCACCACAGCCGGTCTCCTGCCGGGGGCCGCCTTCCGCGCCGCCCTCGAGCACCGCCGCGACTTGGACCTGGCGCTGCTCCCTGCGGAGTCCGTGAACGACAATCTGCTGTTCATGGATGACATGAGCCTGGAAGAGCTGGCGGGCCACGTGCCCATGCCGGTTCGCCTCTCCTACGACTTCGCCGATGTCCTCGCCGGCGATCCGGTGGCCGCGTGACGACCGCCTCGACCTCGCCTGTCGCCGCGAACAGCGTTCCGACCGTGGCGATCATCGGCCGCCCCAACGTGGGGAAGTCGACCCTCTTCAACCGTCTCATCGGGCGCCGCGAGGCCATCGTGGACGCGCAAGCGGGTGTCACCCGCGACCGCCACTTCGCGCCCGCCGAGTGGAATGGGCGGCGGTTCTGGCTGGTGGACACCGGCGGCCTGATCTTCGACACCGGCGACTCGATGAACCGCGCCATCCGGCAGCAGGTGGAGCAAGCGGTGTCCGAGAGTGACGTCGTGCTCTTCGTGGTCGACGTGCTGAACGGCGTGCACCCGGCCGACGCGGAAATCGCGCAGTTTCTCCGCAAGGCCCGGCGTCCCATGATCCTTGTCGCCAACAAGGCCGATCATCTTCCCAACGACCAGCGGTCCCTGGCGTTTTATGAGCTGGGGCTGGGAGACCCGTTCCCCGTGTCGGCCGCCGTCGGGAAGAGCAGTGGAGACTTGCTGGACAAAGTGGTCGAGCTCCTTCCGGTCGCCGGGAATCTCGAGGCCGAGGATGCCGTGCACGTGGCGGTCGTGGGCCGGCCCAACGTCGGGAAATCGAGCCTCGTCAACGCGCTGGTGGGCGCGGAACGTGTGGTCGTCGCCGACGAGCCGGGCACGACGCGCGACGCCATCGATACGCCGGTGCTGCACAACGGCCGTCAGCTGGTCTTCATCGATACGGCCGGCCTTCGCAAGCGCAGCAAGGTCAATGAAGATCTGGAGTTCTACTCGACGCTGCGAACGGCCCGGGCCATGGAGCGGGCGGATGTCTGCGTCCTGGTGGTCGACGCCGCGGATGGGATGCACTCGCAGGATCTCAAGATCGTGTCGGACGCCTGGGAGCGGGGCGCCGGGGTGGTGGTGGCGGTCAACAAGTGGGACCTGATCGACGAAAAAGACTCCAATACCGCGGTCCGCGGGCAGAAAGAGCTCATCGAAAAGGCGCCCTTCCTGGCCTTCATCCCGTTCGTCTACATCTCCGCCAAGACCAAGCAGCGGGTCGCCAAGGTGCTGGACCTGATCCTCGAAGTGGCGGAGGCCCGCCACCGTCGGATCGGGACCGCCGAGGTGAACCGGGTGCTCGGGGCGCTGCTCGATCGCCAGCAGCCGCCGCAGCCGGTGGGCGAATCGGTCCGGCTCTTTTACGCCTCCCAGATCGGCACCGCGCCGCCGCGCTTCGCCATCGTGGCGAACCGCCCGGAAGCGATCCCCGAGTCCTACACACGGTACCTCATGAACGGGTTTCGCGACGCGTGGGCGTTTACCGGGGCGCCGCTCGACATCAAGTTCCGCCGGAAGAAGCGAGAGCGCCGGTGAGCGTGCTCGCCGCGGTGTCGTGGCTCGTCGCCGCCTACCTCGTGGGCGCCACGCCGACCAGCTACTTCGCGGGGCGCGTCGCCAAGGGCATCGACCTCCGCGAGCATGGGAGCAAGAATCTCGGGGCGACCAACGTCTACCGCGTCCTGGGCTGGCGATGGGCCATTCCCGTCGGCCTGATCGACATCGCGAAGGGAGCGTTGCCGGTCGCCCTCTTCGGTTCGTGGGCCGGTGGCGCCGCCGGCTTCCCGGTCTTCCTCGGCCTCGCCGCGGTCCTCGGACACATCTTCTCGCCCTATGTCGGATTCAAGGGCGGGAAGGGCGTCGCCACCGCCGCGGGCATGTTCCTGGCGCTCGCGCCGTTCGCGGTGCTGATCGCGCTCCCCGTGTGGGGGCTCTGCCTCTGGGCGACGGGATACGTCTCACTCAGCTCCATCGTCGTCGCCGCGGTATTTCCGGTGCTCGTGCTCCTCACCGCACATGACGCCGCCCCGACCCTGATCGCCAGCATCGCACTCGCGCTGCTGATCGTCTATTCGCACCGCGCCAACATTCGCAGGCTCATCGCCGGCACCGAGAACCGGTTCCGCACCCGCAAGGAGCTGGCGCCATGACTCGGGTCGCCGTGATCGGTGGCGGTGCGTGGGGCACGACGCTCGCCGATCTCCTGGCGCGGAAGGGCGAGCAGGTCACGCTCTGGGCCCGGGAACCCGAGGTCGCGGCGCAAGTCAGCCGGGAACACATGAACGGCATGTTTCTGCCGGGCTGCCCGCTGGCGCCATCCCTCGCCGCCACCACCGATCTCGCCACCGCGATGAAGGACGCCGAAGTGGTGGTGTCGGCCGCTCCCTCACATGCGGTCCGCTCGGTCATGACCGAAGCGCTCGCCTCGCGGTCCCGGAACCTCGCGATCGTCAGCGTGTCGAAGGGCCTCGAGCCCGAGCGCCTCGTCACGCTCTCCTGTCTCCTGGGAGAGATCTCGCAGGGAGCGCCGGTGGCGGTGCTGTCAGGTCCCACCTTCGCCCTCGAGGTGTATCGTCGCCAGCCGACCGCGGCGGTGGTCGCGGCGAAGGATCCGGAGTTGGCCAAACGCGTGCAGGGTCTCTTCGCGACCGGTACCTTCCGCGTGTACACGCATGGCGACGTCACGGGCGTGGAGCTGGGCGGCGCCCTGAAGAACGTGATCGCGGTCGCGGCGGGCATGGTGGATGGTCTGGGATTCGGATTCAACACGCGGGCGGCCCTCATCACCCGCGGACTCGCCGAGATCACGCGGCTCGGTCTGGCGCTGGGCGCGGAGCCCATGACCTTCGCCGGACTCGCGGGACTGGGAGACCTCATCCTGACCGCCACCGGGGCGTTGTCGCGGAATCACTCGCTCGGCGTCGAGCTGGGGAAGGGCAAGACGCTGGAACAGGCACTCGCCGGAAAGCAGTCGGTGGCCGAAGGTGTAGGAACCGCGCGGACCGCCCTCGCGCTCGGCGAGCGGCACCACGTGGACCTGCCCATCGCGCGCCAGGTGGCCGCTATCCTCTTCGAAGGCAAGACCGCGCGCCAGGCGATCGCGGACTTGATGGAACGTGAGCCCAAGCCGGAGCAATGGCGATGAGCATACCGCACCCGGTACAGGAGTTCTTTTCGATCGGCGAAGTGTGTCAGCTCACCGATCTCAAGCCTCACGTCCTCCGGTATTGGGAGAGCCAGTTCCGGTTTCTCAATCCCGCGAAGAACCGGTCCGGCAACCGGGTCTACCAGCGGCGCGAGATCGAGCTCATCATGCTCGTGAAGCACCTGCTGTACACGGAGAAGTACACGATCGAGGGCGCCCGCCAGAAGATCGAGGCGTACCGCCGGTCGGGGGATCTCAAGCCGGAGGCCCGCAAGGCTCTGGGCGCGGAGACCGTCAGGGATCTTCAAGGAGAGCTGAAAGCGGTGCTCGCCATTCTGGACGGCAACGCATCGCCCCATGCCCCTCCTCGCTGACCCGGACGGGGGAACGTCCGGGACGGCCGCCCTCGCCGTCGTCATACCGGCGTATCAGGCGGCGGCTACGATCGGGCAGGTGTGGAGCAGGGTCCTGGACGCGGCCCCGCAGGCCGCCGTCTGGGTGGTCGACGACGGCTCCACGGACGGCACCGCCAGCCAGCTTCCTCCTGCTCAGGTCCTGCGCCATCCCGTGAACCGGGGGAAGGGCGCCGCGCTCCAGACGGGGATCACCAAGGCCCTCGAGTACCAGCCGGCGTGGATCGTGACCCTGGACGCGGACGGGCAGCACCCGCCTGAAGAGATCCCCCGGTTGCTCGAGCCCCTCGAACGCGGCGTTGCCGACCTGACCCTGGGCGCCCGCGCGCGGACCGAGGCCATGCCGGTCCCCAGACGCTTCACGAACTGGCTATCATCCACGCTCGCCACGCGGATCGGCGGGGTAGGGGTCCCCGATGCGCAGACCGGATTCAGGGCCTTTTCGGCCCACCTGGCGCGGTCCGTCCGGCCTTCCGAGACCCGGTACGACTTCGAAGCGGCATTTCTGCTGGCGAGCCTGGCTGGCGGTTGGCGGGTGCGGTCGGTGCCCGTGCCGACGATCTATGGTCAATCCCGAAGTCATTTCAAGAGCGGTGAAGACACCTGGCGGATGGCACGGGTGTTCTGGCAGTACGCCGGGAGAATCGTGAGCGGAACCCGATGAACATCCTGATTTCCAACGACGACGGCGTCCTGGCCCAGGGGTTGGGGGTCCTTGCCGAGGCGTGCAGCACGCTCGGGAAGGTGACCGTGGTGGCACCGGACCGGGAGCAGAGCGGCACCAGCCACTCACTCACGCTGCATCGTCCGCTGCGGGCGACGCGCCGCGCCGACGGCGCCTATCAGGTGGACGGCACACCCACCGACTGCGTCCTCCTCGCGCTGGGCGCCCTGATGCCGGACAAGCCGGACTTCGTGATCTCCGGCGTGAACCACGGGCCGAACATGGGAGAGGACGTCCTGTATTCAGGAACTGTGGCCGCCGCATTCGAGGGCTTGGCGGCAGGCATTCCCTCGGTGGCGGTATCGTACGGCTCGTTCGACCTCGAACACCTGGATTCGTACCGCTCGAGACTCCAGGAGCTTCTGGCGGACGTGGTCGCGGTATCCGACTTTCCGAAGGAGACGCTGCTGAATGTGAACCTGCCGGCCATCGCGGCCGCGAAGGTCAAAGGCGTGAAGGTGACGCATCTCGGGAGCCGGGTCTTTCACGAGGAAATCGCCCGGATGAAGGACCCCTGGGGCCGGGACATCTTCTGGATCGGCGGCGGGCACGTCACCTGGTCCGGAGGCGCCGACTCGGACTTCCAGGCGGTCAGGGACGGCTACATTTCCGTCACACCGCTCCACGTGGACATGACCAACTACCGGCTTCTGGACAACGTGCGGTCCTGGAGGCTGGGCGAGTGATCGGCGATACCTATGGCGGGTACCGCGTCCGCCTCGTCGACGCGATACGCGCGAAGGGCATCGAGGATCTCGCCGTCCTGAAGGCGTTCTCCGAGACTCCGCGGCACCTGTTCGTGCCCGAAGCGGTCCGGCATCGCGCATACGAAGACTCGGCGCTCCCCATCGGCGCCGGACAAACCATCTCCCAGCCTTCGATGCAGGCGCGGTACCTCGCGCAGCTGGGGCTCAGGGGCAAGGAGCGCGTGCTCGAAATCGGTACGGGCTCGGGATATCAGACCGCACTCCTGGGACGGCTGGTCGACCAGGTGTTTACCGTCGAGCGCGTGCGCGAGCTGGCGGACCGCGCTCAGCGTGCGCTCCGCGAGGCCGGGGCACGCAACGTCTCGATGCTCGTGGGGGACGGGACGCTGGGATGGAGCGCGTACGCCCCCTACGACGCCATCCTCGTCGCCGCCGGTGGGCCGGAGATTCCCACGCCCCTCGTCGCACAGCTCAAGATCGGCGGACGCATGCTGGTTCCGGTGGGAGACAAGGGGCAGCAGGTGCTCACCCTGGTCGAGAAAACCGGGAAGGAAGTCGGTGAATTCAAGCGGACGTCCCTGGGGGACGCCCGCTTCGTCCCGCTCGTGGGAGAGCACGGCTTCGATGCTTGAATCATTCATACAGTGGCTCCTGGACCGGTTTCGAGACATCGGGTACCCGGGCATCGTCGTGCTGATGGCCGTCGAGTCATCGATCATCCCGTTGCCATCAGAGCTCGTGATGCCGCCGGCGGGGTACCTCGCGGCCAAGGGAGAGATGTCCTTGCCCCTCGTGATCGTCTGCGGGGTGCTCGGCAGTGTCTTCGGCGCACTGGCGAACTACGGTCTGGCCGCGTGGCTGGGACGGGCGTTCGTGCATCGGATGGGGCGGTACGTTCTGGTCTCCGAACGAAGCCTCGAGCGCTCGGAGCGTTTCTTTGCGGCGCACGGGGAGATCAGCACGTTCATTGCGCGCATGCTCCCCGTCATTCGCCACCTGATCTCGCTGCCGGCGGGGCTGGCGCGGATGCCGATCCCGCGGTTCGTATCCTTCACGGCGCTGGGCTCGGGGATCTGGTGCACCGTCCTGACCCTCATCGGGTGGACCATCGGGCGGAAAGAAAACGTCCTGATGGGGGCGCTCAACGTCGAAGTGCGGCGGGAGGCGGCGCACGCGATGACCATCATCGTGCCTGCGCTCGTGGTGCTCACGCTCGCCTATGTCGTCTGGTCACGCAGGCACCGGAAAGCGTAGACCGAATGGCGCGGGCCCGGTTCCTCGTTCACGGCCTGGTGCAGGGAGTAGGGTACCGGTGGTTCGTACGCCGGGCGGCCGGGCGCCTGGGGCTCGCGGGAGTGGCCCGGAACCTCGAAGACGGCGATGTCGAGGTCCTGGCTGAGGGAGCGTCAGGAGCCCTCGATGAGCTGGAGCGGGAGCTGAAGCGCGGTCCGTCCGCCTCCCGGGTAGAACGTGTGGATAAGAGCGAGCTTCCACATGAGATCCCATTGCCTAACGGCTTTGAAACTGAATAGATGGGCAACGCCGATAGACGCATATATCAGGTGATTGCCCTTGCTTACAGTCGTGTAAATGTCTTATTTTTCAGGGCTTACGCCCCTGTAGCTCAGGTGGATAGAGCAGCGGTTTCCTAAACCGTTGGCCGGGTGTTCGAGTCACCCCAGGGGCACTGGGGACCGAACAGCGGAATACCATCAACAAGGCAACGAGGACCAGCACCGGAATGGGGACATCAGCGCAGCCCGGCGCCGCGCCGGCTCATCAGGATGTACTCGAGAGGCTCATCGCCTGGACGAAGGCCAACCCCAGGAAAGCCGTGTGGCCACTGGTGGTTCTCCTGATCGTGGGGGCCCTTGTCGCCTGGAACATCGTCGTCGGCCGCTCGAGTGAAGAAGTCGCGTCCCGGTCACTCGGTGCCGCGCGCGTGGCATTCGAGAACGACAATTACTCGATGGCCGCGAGCGAGCTGAGCCAGATCACCGCGAACTATTCCGGTACCAAGGCCGCGCAGGAGGCGACGTTGCTCCTCGCCAACGCGCGGATCCTGCAGGGGCAGTCCCAGCAGGCTGTAGACCTCCTGACCAAGTTCTCCGGATCCGCCAGCGGGCCGTACCGGGCGCAGGCCTACGGGCTCCTGGGCTACGCCCTCGAGAACATGGCGCGGCCTGGGGACGCCGGGGTGGCCTACCAGAATGCCTCCGACCACGCGGCTTTTCCGTTCCTGCAGGCGCAGTACCTCCTGGACGCGGGGAGGGCCTTCGCGGAGGCCGGCGACACCACCAAGGCCGTTGGGGCCCTCAACAAGGTGGTCAGCGGGATGGATTCGACCGCCTATCAGACAGAAGCACGGGTGCGCCTGGGTGAGCTGACGCGGGGTGGGTGGAAAGATCCTAAGTTGGTGGGGGCAGCCGCGCATCAATAAGCGGCCACTGTCGCTACAAACAACTTCGTATAAGAGATATTATGTTAAGTTGTAGTGTGGGAAAGTGTGGATAACAGGATCAGGTCAACACCCCCCTGAACACCATCCGCGCCTCCCCGTCCAGCCACACCTCATCGTACTGAGCACCCGATCGCTTCGCGCTAACCTTCAGCTCCCGGCCACTTCGGGTCAGAAACACCACCGGCAGCGTCCCCAGGCCCCAACCTGCCAGCACACACCCGGCCGTCACCGCGCCAGTCCCACACGCCAAGGTTTCCGCCTCAACACCACGTTCGTAGGTCCGCATCTTCCAGCGGCCGCCATCGCCTGGAGAAATGAAGTTCACGTTGGCACCAGCAGGTCCAAGCGCCTTGTCACCCCGCAGCGCCTTCCCGCGGCCCATCAGGTCGATCTTTTCGACGTCGTCAACCAGAACCACGAGATGCGGGACCCCCACAATGCCTAAGGCCGCGCGTTTTTCGCCCGCCTCGGCGCTGAGACCGAGTTTGGGGACCTCCTTGGGCTCCACGACGGGCGCCAGATGCAGCTCCGCCCGGTCTTGGGCTCCATTGACCCGGGACTCGTAGACCCCGGCATCCGTCTCCAGGCGCATCGTCTTGCCGGCCATCCCCAGATGGACCGCCAGACGGGTGCTGCAGAGGGCCGCATTGCCGCACATAGCGGCGTGGGAGCCATCGCTGTTGTAGTAGACCATCCGGACCGCGTCAGGCGAGCTCCCCGGCCCCACGAACACTAGCCCGTCCGCGCCGACACCGGTTCCGCGGGCGCACAACTCGGCAATCTGTTCTTTCGTCCAATCCTTGACGGACGAATACCGCCCGTCCACGAACACGAAATCGTTCCCGGACCCGCTCATCTTGTAGATCGGGAGGCCGAGGCTCACAGCACCCCGCGGATAGCCATCCACCGCAGGCGTGGCACGACCCACACCGCCTCCCGCACGATCGACTTGTTCATCTTGCTCTGTCCCTCGGTCCTGTCCACGAACGTGATCGGAATCTCCTTCAACCGAAACTTCTTCCGCCACGCACGGAACGTCATCTCGATCTGGAAAGCATAGCCATTCGACCGAACCGCCGAAAGGTCAATGGCTTCCAGCACTCGCCTGCGAAAGCACTTGAAGCCGCCCGTGAGGTCCCAGATCGCGAGACCCGTCACCTGCCGGGCGTACACGTTGGCGAAGTAGGACAACAGGAGGCGCCCCATCGGCCAATTCACGACCGTCACTTTGCCACCGAGGTACCGGGACCCCAGCACCAGGTCGGCATCCTCGCTGGCCTTGAGAAATTCCTTGAGGTGTCCGGGGTCGTGCGAAAAGTCGGCATCCATCTCGAACACCAGCTCGTACGAGCGCTCGAGCGCCCACTTGAACCCCGCCAGGTACGCCGTACCCAGCCCCTGCTTTCCGGGACGATGCAAGACGTGGACCCGGGGATCCTTGGCGGCCATGTCGTCCGCCATCCGCCCCGTACCATCCGGCGAGTTGTCATCCACCACCAGCACCTCGAGACGCGCGTCCTGTTTCAGCACGTCCGGGACGATGGTGGGGAGGTTCATGGACTCGTTGTAGGTGGGAATCACAACGAGGGCGTTCCCCTTCCCTGCTGTCTCAGCCACGGGCCCCGGCCACCCTTCGCATCACCATCGGGACGGCCCCGAAGAGGACGATCAACCCCAGGGAGATCATCGTGATCGTCTTCCCCCTGGCATAGTCATCGGGCGTGAACGCCAGCTCGACGGTCCGGGCGCCCTGTGGCAGGGGCACGGTGATCAGGGATTCATCTCCCCGAAGCACCTGCGCCGGAGCGCCATTCACGGTCGCCTTCCAATCCTTGTACCAGTTCTCGCTGACCACGAGATACCTGGCGCTGTCGGTCGGCGGGTTGATGCTGATGCTCATCGCTCCGGGAGCCCACTTGGTCACCGTCGCCTTTGCGGCCGGTGCCGGCGGCATGCTCGATACGGGTAACGGATTCACCGGCTGGTCCGGGCTGAACAGCACGAGCCTGTCGTAGTCCAGACGCGGATCCATGAGTGTCGGAACGATCTGAGTCGTGTCCGCCTTGACCCCTGCCGACACCACTCGAGCGTAGTCCAGCGCACTGTCCGCCTCGTACAGGTAGGCATTCCGTCCCATGGTCGTCTTCACCGGCCCCATCACGCGGTGATAGGTCCGTAGGGGGATGGTATCGGGCCAGATGAAGTATTTGACGTCGAGCAATTTCCATAGATTCGGCGCGTGGAGGAGATTCGCCCCACCCTCGCCACCCACCAGATCCAGGTAGTTCTGCAGGTGGTTGCCGTGATACCCGGTCACCTGGGGAATATCGTAGGCCATCAGCGCGTCGCGCGGGTACACCTCGAGCGGATCGAATACCCGGTACGGGACCGGTGTGGCCTCGAGCCGCTTGACCAGCTCGTCGGAGCCGACCTGCTGCTGCAGGGGCGAGCTCCAGTGCCAGAAGATCTCGCCTCCCCGGTACAGGTCCGCACCCACCAGGAACACCAGTCCCATCGCGAAGACCGGCGCGGGAATGGGCCGTTTGAAGTTGATCCAGACGAATCCGGCGACCAGGATCAGTGCCAGTGCGCTGCCGACCGCTCCGACCAGGATCGGCGTCTGGGCCGCCGCGGCTCCCGCAGGAGCCCACTGGGCGAACTCCGGATGGCTTTGCGCGTACGAGGTGGCGATGGCGCCGAAAGTGCCGACCACCGCCAGCAGGGCGACCACGCCACCAGCGATCATCCCGCTGAGCGCCCACGTCTTCCCTTCTCCGCGCTCGAGACGCTCGGCACCCAGGGCGGCGAGCACCGCCACCGCGAATCCGACCTGATAGAACGCGATGCCCGGGGCGCGCGTCTTGTTCACGTAGGGGACCACGGCGTACCAGATCCGGTAGAAGGGCGTCCCGTCTCCGAGCGCCACCAGCAGGAACAGGACGCCGATCCCGAGGATCCATTTCATCAGGCGGCGTCGCGGCGAGCCCACGCCGAGAATCGCCAGCGCGATCACCGGCAACCCGAGGTACTCGCTGTGCAGCTTCAATCCATTCGGACCCCAGTAGGTTCCGCTGAAGGTCTGTCCCGTGAATCCGGACAGGAAAAACTCGGGCACGTGGATCCAGGGAGTCGAATAGGACGTCGCGAAGTCCCACCCCCCTGCCTCAGCACGCGGCGAGAACGGGATGTAGTGCACGAACGGCAGGACCTGAATCATCGACATTCCGAAGCCGAGCAGCACACCCACCGCCGCGAGGCTGATGCCGGTGAAACCCTGCCTGATGGTCAGGTCCTCCGGATCCGCGAATGCCAGATACAGCGCGAAGATGCCGGCCGAGAGGAGTGCGTATTGGGTGGTCTGATACTGCGGGGAGAGGACGGCGAGTCCCACCGACAGGCCGAGGAGCGCGTGCCCTTCCAGCCGGCGACGCCTGATCCCCAACACCAGTGCGATCAGCATCAGCGGAAAGAGTGCGCTGACGAACAGTTTTCCGTCATGACCTGGGCTCGCGTACGACACGATCACGCCCGTGAGCTGGTAAGCGGTGCCGCCAATCAGCGACCCCAGCCAACTGATTGAAAGCATTCGCAACAGCAGGAACAGGAAGAGTCCGGCCAGGACGTAGTGGACCACGAAGGCCAGGTCCACCGCGATACTCGTCGGCAGCACCAACCGGAGCCAGGACGACGGATAGAAGAGGTCGCCGAACCCTGCCACCACCACCACGCCGCCCAGGCGATAGGGGTCCCAAAGCGGGAGATGGCCGGTTGTCTTCCATTGCTCGGCGCCCCAATGCCGCATCGCCCAGCCGACCGAATATTGGTCCGACTTGGGGCCGGCCATGAACTTCCCGCTCCACATCGGCAGCGACAGAATGGCCACCCAGAGGCAGAGAAACCCGAAAGCCGTGAGTGTCGGGAACCGCGGCGTATATGGACTGGCGTTGTTCAACGCGATGCTCCTCTGGAAGACCGAATCAACAGGAACGGAACCGCCGCTCCGAGCTCGGCGATGGTCAGCGTGACCCGGGTGGCCAGCGCCAAGGCGCCAGCAAGCTTCACTCCCAGGGGTCCCCCAAGGAGCAGCACGAACATCGACTCCCGGACTCCGAGGCCCCCGGGGGCGAACGCCACCAGCAAACCAATAAGATACGACGTCGTGAAGACGCTGGTGGCGAGCGTCCACGGAAGGGACGCTTCAGGCAACACGCCACGCGTCAGCGCGACGAATGCCAGTCCATACGCACACCAGGCCGCCGCGTTCACACCCAGGGCAGCCAGCATGACGCCGGGGGCGATCGGGTCGAGGCGTGGGAGGGATGGGGGCAGGCGCCGCTGAATCGCGTCGAGGGCGCGCCGGGAACAGAGCACCACCACTCCCCCGACCGCCGCGACACCCAGGGCGGCACCACCGATCAGATACCCGGCCGGGACGCCCTGGAGGCCGGGAGCCAGAATGGCGACGAGGATCACTCCGCTCGCAAGGGCCAGCGCCTGGAGAACGATCGCCGACGCCACCGCCGCCGTCTTGGTCACCCCCACCTGCTGAGCCAGGTAGGCCGCCCCTGCGATGGCCCACACCTTTCCCGGCACATACTTGCCGAGGTTGGAAACCATCGTGATCCGCGCGGCGTCCCAATACCCCAGCCGTTGCCGGAGGCTTTCGACCACCCGGCGCCACGCTTCGATCAATCCGGCGTACGCTCCCCAGGTGATGACCAGCGACAATGCGATCCAGAGGGGACGAATCTTCCACTCGATCGTTTGCGACTGGAGATCATTCCAGTTGCGCGCCAACGACCGCACCGCGAGGGCCACCAGCACCACGGCACCCACGACCTGGACCACCCGCCACCACGTCTTGCGGTCAGTCAATCGGCCTTCCTTCAGCATCTTCGAGCGGCACGGGCGGGCTTTCCCACTCGACCGTGCCATCGCCCGCGACCCGCCGGGCGCGGGCCGCGCGGCGGCGGCGGCGCCACGCGACCAGTTGCTCGAGGGTATCGACGTGCGGGCGGTTCGGGTCCTCGACGATCGCGCCGAGCAGTTCGGCGTACGCCGCCGGCGCATCCGGGTAGCCGAGGGCGGGCGTGAGATTGGGATGCCAGAGTCCGACCCAGAGGCCTTCCACTTGCTTGCACTGGCTCGCGAGTTCCAGCGCGTCCGCGACCCAGGCTTGGGGATCCTCGATCCCCTGATACTTGCTCTGCGCGCGATCCATCCAGTGCAGCGGCACTTCATCCAGGGATGTCGACTGACCATCCTGGGCATCCCATCCGGCGACGATGTCGGCGACCCCGAGGCGGAAGCCATTGCGGTCGGGGAATCCGTACGTCGCGTCGTAAGCGAACCCGGCCTCCCGCATCGGCCGCTGTGTGACGCCGGGCCGCATCTTGAGAAAATGCTGCCGGATGCCCCTCGCGCCCGGCCCTCCCGTCGCCGCCGCCAACCGGATCCGTTCCCGTTCGAATGCGGACGTATCTGCGCTGGTGGCGAACGTGCCGTGGACACCCACCTCATGCTGACGGGCGTCGAGAAATGTCATCACCTGCCGGGCACGCGGCGATCTCACGTCGTAGGTCACGTCGCCGGCCATCCAGCGGGACAGCGTCGGAGACCCGCAAAGAAAGAACCACGTGGCGCGCACTCCGCGGGCCGCCTCGGATCGAATGACCTCGTTGATGCCATCCAACGCCGGTGACCGGAACGCATGACGGACGGCCGCCGCCATCACGCGCCCGGCCCGCCTGCCCTCCCCTGCCCTGATCAGTTCGGCCAAACGGAGCGCGGTGAAGGCCGGCCAGCCATTCATCACGTCGACGTCGTGCGTAAACGCCGCGGCCCAGCGTCGCCGGTCTGGCCAGGGCGACACGCACCGAACCACCCGGTTGCCGGCGACCAGCTTGGCGCCCTTGCTGAGAGCCCGTGCCCACATGGAGACAATGGGGAGGCGATCCGCGCCCGCCGTCACGAGGGGGTTCGCGGACGTCGGGACACGTCCATGATGGTCACGCTGGCCGGATGCCTGCTCCGCCCCCGCCCCCGCGATCGCCGTCACGTGTGCGAGCATGGCGCGCGGGATTCGCAGCGCGCCATCGGCCCCCCGCACGACAAAACCGGTGATCACGTCGGCGAGGGGAGCGGGATCGGGTGTCAGGTGGAGCGAGACGACCGGCGCGGCGGGATCCTCGACCCGCAAGAGGCCCGAGAGATCGATGAGCGTATCCAGACCATAGCGTTCGGCGGGCGTCAGTCCTTCCGCCGGAACTTCGACGCGGATCACGTCCAGCCAGGAGGGGTCGGCAGCACGCGGATGGTCCGGGCCGGCTGGCCCGCGACCACGTTCAGCGGTGCGACGTCTTTCGTCACCACGCTGTTGGACCCCACGATCGCCCCGCGGCCGATGCGCACACCCGGAAGGACCACGACCCCGGCGCCGAGCCAGGCGTCGGCCTCGATGATGATGGGTGCCCGGGTGACCGGGGCCACCGGGCGGATGCGCGAATCGTTGGGATGCGAAGAAAGGACCAGGGTGACCCGAGGCGCGATACTGACCCGGTCTCCCAGGGTCAGGTTGCCCCGATCTTCGAGTTCCTCCGCGATGATGAGCTCGTCGGCGATATACACGTCCTGGCCGATCTGGTAACCGCACCAGCGAAGCATGGTGATCCGCCAGGACGGGAAAAAGGCGTTCCGCGCCCAGCGCTTGAGCACTTTTTTCTTGAGCCGCCACCAGAATCGCATCACGAGGTCATTCACCCCAGATAGCGGTAGAGAGCGGAGCCCATGCGGGCGATGGGGGCCGGCAGGGCGGCCCAGATCCTGGACGCGAATGCCAGCGCGCCCGTGTCCCGGCGGGTGTTCAACAACCCTCCGGCATCGGGCCAGTAATCATATGCCAGGGGGTCCCCCCGCGCACCCCAGCGCTCCTTGAATTCAGCCAGCGAAGCCTGTTCTGGCGCGGTCCGGCCGAGGTCGAGGACGACGCCTGCGGCGACGGCCCGTTGCACACCCGCCCACAGGAGGACGTGCGTGGGCCGGTAGTCCTTCACCAGAGCGGGGTCGGAGGCGCTGAACGCGTAGATCCACTCGCGCGGTCCCTTGAACATGACGAATCCGGCTGCGATGCGTCCGTCCGGCACCTTCGCGAGATACAAATCGACGAGCCCTGCGTTCTGGAGATTCCGGCAGACGTCGAGGAAGAGCGCGCGCGGGGGGGCCGGAACACCATGCCCCTGCTGAACCCGCTCCTCCAGGCGCGCCATCGCGAGCCAGTCCTCCGTGGTCCGGCCATCCATGACCTGAACACCGGCCTTCTGGCCTTTTCGAATGCGCTGCTGCGTCGAGGTCACGTGAAGGCGCTTCCAAACCGCGGATTCCCCGCCCTCGGGCAGCACGCGGAACGTCCGATAGCGGTCACTGCGAACCCATCCAGTCGCCGCCGCCGGCGCCGTCGGTCCGAACTGCTTGATCTCGACCCGCTTTGCCCGTCGCTCGCGTGCGAGCGTTTCCGCCTCGACGAGCAACGCCGTGGCGATCTCAGACCGCGTGGCCAATGGACCCGCGATGAAGCTGAAGGGGAAAGACACCAGCCGGATGCCACCGAGCAGACCTGGCACCTCGGCCAACGCCAGTCCACCGACGAGTCGTCCATCCTCGGTCACCGTGAGCCAGTGAACGCGGTAGTGCAGACAGCGGGCAATCCCGGTTATCCAACCCGGGTGGTGGTAGAAGTTGCCGAGCTCCCGCGCGAGCGTATCCCACCCCGCCGGGGTGTCCGCATGACGACTGACATTCATGCGGGCCTCGCGATCTCGGCGTAGATCCGGAGAAATCGTTCCGCGCCCGCCCGAGGCGCGTAGGTCTCACGCATCCGCGACGCGCCTTCCGCGATCAGCCGGCGGCGCAGGTCGCCGTCGCGGAGGAGTCGCTCGATTTGCGCCGCGAGGTGAGTCGCATCGCCATCCCGGGCGAGCAGGCCCGTCTTCTCGTCCTCGATCACCTCAGGAATGCCACCCGCGGGCGTACCGACCACGGCCGATCCGGCGAGCAGCGCTTCGACGAGCGTAAGCCCCAGCCCCTCCGCCTGTCCGCGACTCGGCAGCACGGTGACCGTCGCCGCGCCATATTCGGCGGGCATCCGGTCCTGCGAGACGAACGGAGACCAATCGACGTCGGCGGCGATGCCGAGCTGTCCGGCGAGCGCCTTGAGCGACGACAGTTCAGGTCCCTCGCCCAGAATCTTCACGCGGAAGGGACCCGACCGCTGCTTCAGCTCGGCGATGGCGCGCAGAAGCACGTCGACGCCCTTCCCCACCACCAGGTTGCCGGCGTAGAGGATGCGTGGCGGGACCACGCGCGGGGTCTTGAACGCGGCGCCGAAGCGGTCGACATCCACCGGCATCGGGGTCACGACCACCGACGATCCGGGCAGACGCCGTTCGAGATCGGTGGCCAGAAACCGGGACGCCGCCGTTACGCGTGCGGCTCTCTGAAACACTGGAAGGGCCACGCCGCGAAACCAGGGTCCGCGATCGAGCAGCCGGGCGTCCGATCCATGGGACGTCACTACGTACGGGACTGGGAGACCGGAGGCGATCCAGCCGCCGGGGAACCACCAGTGCGCATGCACCACATCGGGCCGGACCTCCTGCACCATGCGCCGTGCAGCCCGTCGAAACGCAGCCAGGAAAAACGGCAGCAGGAGGAGGGTGAGGGGGGAAAACAGGGTCCGGGAGCGCACATCCCCGCGGTAGCCGACCCGCTCCAGCGCTTCCGGGGCGTACCGGAACCGACGGACCGACAGCGCCCCCGGCCCCCGCTCCTCGTCTTTCGTACCGGCGACGTGCGGAGCCAGCACATGCACGTCGTGCCCCGCCCCGGCGGCCGAGGTGGCCAACCGTTCGACGTAGGCGCCTGCCGGGTCGCCGGCAAAGCGGGGGTAGTTGTGGGTCAGGATGGCGATGCGCACCGGTGCACAAAGGTAAGAAACGCCCCCGGCTACCGAAATGGGCTGGGGGCGTTCAACGTACGGCAGGAAAGGCAGTTACCGCACGATACTCACGTACCCGCTCTCATTCCCGATCAAGGCGACCGTCCCGAGCGGATCGAAGGCGATCCGGCGGGGCGTGCCCCCGACATCCAGTGTCTTGCTCACCGTCAGGGACGCACGGTCTACGATAAGCACTTTGCCCAGGGCCGGCTGCGAGGCATAGAGAGAGTTCCCATCAGGTGACAGCACCAGACTGAAGACGTTCTGCACCCCAGAGGCCTGGTGCGCCCCGGTCGAGTCGATCACCCACATCGCGCCCGTCTCGTTGGCGACGTAAACCGTGCGTCCATCGTTCGCCACGACGACATCCTGCAGCTTGCCGCTGAGCATGACGGCGGAATCAGTCCCCGTGCTCGTGTTCAAGGAGTGCAGATAGCCGGCGTACGTCGACGCGTAGATGTGCACTCCGTCGGGAGACCAGGCAAGTCCATTGGAGGGATTGTCCAGGGACCACGTCCGGGTCGTATCCCGCGTCATCAGATTGACCGCGACCACCAACTGGTTATTCGTCGTGACGAAGGCGGTCTTCCCCTCCAGATCGAGCACAACTCGGTAGGGCTGGCCCGGCAGGGGGATACTGTCCGCCAACGCGGCCGCCGTGACCGGCGCGACGCCGAGAGAACTCGAGAACTGGTCAGTGATATAGGCGGTGGTGCCGGCGAAGTCGAACGTGATGTCAGTGGGGTCGGCGCCCACGAGCACCGAGTCGCCGAACGCGGTATCGGGCAGCTGTGTGCGCTGGACGTACGGCAGGTCCTGACGTCCGACGTAGACGATGTTCTTTGAGGAGATCGTCACCGTAAACGGCCGTGACGCGACCGAGTCTGCGCCACTCAGTGTGCCCGTCAGCGTTCCCGCAGGCGACGTGGCGACGACCACCGGCAGAACCGCAGTCGTTCCCCCGACCGTCACGTGTACGTCGGTCGATCCGAGCGACACACCGTGAATGAGTCCGGCGTCCGACACGGTGGCCAGTCCCGTGTTGGACGATGCATACGTCACCGCGGGGTTCTGCATGACTGCACCGTTCGAGTCGTGGGCGGTGACGAAGAGCTGGAAGGATTGTCCCACCCCCACCCGCGCAAGCACGACGCTGACCTTGATGCCTGCGACGCCGGTCTTGGTGCCCCCGCCGCCCGGCTGCACTTGGTCAGTTGGATTGGAGCAGGCCGCGACCGCGGCGATGAGCGCAACGAGTCTGACGCGGATGGTCATTCCAGTCTCCATTCCCGGACGTTATATGCCCCTTCAGAATATTAAGTGCGCAATGCGCACATCGCGATGTCGTTTGGTGCGCGCTTCCCCGAGCGTAGGGTGACGTTTCGTATCGTCGACGCATCATTGAGTGTCACCACGCGACGTTCCATCGTGCACCACCCTCTGCGGGTATTCAGGTGTAGGAAAAGGCCAGTCCCCAGTGTTGCGGCTATGGCGTTCGGTGCGGCCCCGTCACCCCATCGAGTCGGAGTCAGATGCCCGCGCTTTCGCTCGACGTCATTCTTTCGGCGCTCCTACCCTGGCTCTCCGCCGAGGGGCGCGCTGCGTTACGAGCCACGGTGGCCGCCGGCGGCGAGCTCGACGCCGATGCCCTCGGCCGCAAGCTGGGTCTCGCCAACCGCTTTCACCTGAACCGCCTCCTCAAGCGCGAAGGACTGCCGGCCTTCGGCGTCCTGAGCGACTGGATTTCTGTTCTCGCCCTGACCCTCGAGTCCGAGGCGACGGGCGCCTCCCTGCTCCACTTGGCGGCGACGCGTGAGCTTGAACCCGCCACGTGCTATCGGCGCTTCCGCCGTACCCTCGGACTTTCCTGGCGGGAGTCCCGTGAGCGCGGAATCGGCTGGATGCTGCTCAAATTCCGCGACCGTTGCGCCCGTCCTCCGATCACCCCCGTCGTCGGTGCCCACCGCGGCGCGCAGAGCGCGTTCGAGCGGCGAGCGCCGGCCCTGATCAACCTCGGCCGTCAGGGACCTCGTCTGGTGCGGGACTCCCCGGCAGCCGAACGGCTCGCGCGGCGCGGCCACCCGGCGGGCCGGATCTCCGCGACCGTCCCGCTCGCGCATGGCGGCTTCGACGTCGCGGTAGGACCCGCCGGGTTCGCCCTGATCACCCGGGCGGCGACGGCCACGGTCGAGCGCCTCCACTTGCGCTCACTGCGGTTCGAAGAACCCTTCCACGTCGGATACAACCCGACGCGCGTCGCGTTGAGCGACGCCGGGCTGGCGTACGTGTCCAATCAGTTCAGCGGCTCGCTCTCCATCGTCGACGGGCCCGGACAGCGCGTGGTCGGCGAGATTCCGGTGACCGGCGATCCGGCTCCGGTGCTCGCGGCGCCGGACGGGCGCACAGTGTTCGTCGCCACTAACGCGGACCGCTTGTACGCCATCCAGCCTGACAGCGGGGCTATCCAGGCGTCGCTTCCGCTGCCCGCGACTTCGCATCAATTGGCCCTCCACCCGAACCGCCCGCTGCTCTACGTGGCGACCCGGGATGCAGGAACCGTCCTCGAAGTGGATCAGACCGATCTCAAACAAGTGCGGGAGTTTGTGGTCGGCGGCCGCACGCAGGGCCTGGTCGTGGCCCCGGACGGAACCGAGCTCTATGTGGCGAACGAGCAGGGTGGGCTGGACGTCATCGATCTGGCGACCGGATCGCTCACCGCATCACTCGAGCTGGGGGGGCCGGCATTTTCGGTCGCGGCAACCCCCGACTGGCGCCAGCTGTACGTCGGGCTGGTGAGTGCGGAGCGGGTACAGGTCCTGGACCGCGAGACCCTGCGGGTGGTACACACCATTCCGACGGGTGGCGTGCCGCGCGGGATCGCATTCGACCCCCGCACGCAGACGGGTTTGATCACCAACGAAGCAGGATGGATTACGGTCGTCGCCTGACTTAGCGCGGGACGACGTCCACCCACCCCGAGTCGTTGGCGACCAGTGCGACGGTCCCGGTGGGTCCGACGCCGACACCCATCGGCCGGCCATGCAGCGTGACGGTCTTCGACAGTCCCAACGTCGCGGGATCGTACACCAGGGCTTCGCCCAGCGACGGCACCGTCACCCACAGCTGAGTCCCATCAGACGAGAGCGCGAGCCCCTGCGGGGACGCGGCGAGCGGAATCGAGTCGACCACCGCGCCTGAAGTAAGGCTCCACACCGTGACCCGCTGCTTCCCGGCATCGGATGTGAAAAGCGTCTTCCCGTCCGTCGTTACCGCGAGGTCCGTGAGTGACCCACCACCGCCGAAGGTCCGTCCCAAGGAGTCGGTGATGGTATTGATCTCGATCACGGCGCCACTGGTCATCCCGTACAGCAGCGAGTCTCCAGCCGGTGAGCCCGCAAACCGGGTCATCGTGGACGCGCTCAAGGTCTTGACCAACCCTTTCGAGACCCGGTCGTACACCAGCAGCACGTCGCCCACGACGGACACCCACAGCGTGAGCCCGTTGGGAGCCACAGCCACG
This sequence comes from Gemmatimonadales bacterium, assembly GCA_035553475.1. Lineage (GTDB taxonomy): Bacteria > Gemmatimonadota > Gemmatimonadetes > Gemmatimonadales > GWC2-71-9 > 40CM-2-70-7. The sequence continues at coordinate 7,955 of DATNDQ010000015.1, read as the reverse complement.
CCGAGCGGCTGCGACCCGCTGGATGCCGTGTCGACGGCGACCCCCGTTGAGGCGTCGAGGCCAAGCACGAGCGTAGAGGTAACGACGTAGAACCGGCTGCCCGCGGAATCCAGTGCCGCCGCCGCGATGCCGGAGGGCACCACCAACGATGGTCCAGGCTTCCGGGCAGCCGCGTCGTACTGGCTGACGAATTGCGCCGATCCTCTCGTGACGAATCCCTTCCCGGCGGGGTTAATGGCGACCCAGCGCGGATGCCCGGGTGCCGGCAGCCGTCCGGCGGTCAGGGTGTCCGTGATGGTCACGCCTGCCTTTCCGATCACCGCTCCGCTCTGCACCGTCACCACCACCTCGCCCGCCTGCCCCGTAGCCTTCACGACACGATCCGCGCTGTCGGTCAGGTATCCGGAGGCGGGGTTGAAGGAGAGCGTGTAGGGTACGCCGGAGACCGCGCCGTACGCGTCATGCGCGACCACGGTGTACGCGATCCGGCCACTCAGCCCGATGGCGGTGTCGGCGGGAGAAAGGCCGATGCTGGTGACGGCGGTGCCGACCGTGACGAAGACCGTATCGAATACGCCGTCGGTGGCATCGTGCAGAAAGACGAGGGAGCTGCCGATCGGGCCCAGCGACCGGAACATGCCCTGAGGGCTTACGGTCACGAAGCTCGGGTCCTGCGGCTGAAACGTGACGGCGCGGCCGACGGTATCCCCTTGGACGTCAATCACGGCGGCGGGGTCGAGGGACGAGTCGAATCGCTGCAGGAGGAGATTCTTCTGCGAAACGACGATCACGAATCGCTGTGGGGACTTCTCATTGGAGCTGCAGGCGAGTGCGAGCGCGACGAGGACGGGACCCCAGGCGGCCTTTCTCATGGCCCCATGCTACCTGCACATTCCGAACGGCGCTAGCGGCTCAGGCTACCGACGATCGCCGAGGGCCCGGATCTCCTCCCGCATGCCCGCGACGAGCTCTCCGACGAATCCGAAGCCAAAGAGGACGAGCCCGGCGAGTACCAGGAGCATCACGAGGTAGAGCCACGGGCGAAAGCCGATGCCGAACACGTAGCGCTCGATGATGGCATAAATGCCGACGAGCACGCCGAGGGCCACCAGTACCGCGCCCGAGACGCCGAAGAAGAGCATCGGCTTGCGCCCGAAGCGGAGTTGGAACCACACCGACACCAGGTCCAGAACACCCACCGGGATCCGCGAGATGCCGAACTTCGACTTCCCCGCGCGCCGGGGATAGACCGGCACCGGCCGCGAGGTCACGCGATACCCCTGCACCGCCGCGATCACCACCATGAACCGGTGCCAGTCCGGCCGCGTCGGCACCGAGTCCACGACATCACGGCGGTACGCCTTCACCGAATTCAGGTCGGTGACCCGGACGCCGAACAGGATCCGGCACAGCGTGTTGTAGACCCACGAGACGAACCGCTTCTCGTAGTGACCCTGCTTGGTCCCGGTCACGATATCCGCTTCGTTGGCGATGATCGGGGCGACCAGGGCCGGAATGTCCGCGGGCAGGTACTGCAGGTCGGCGGGCCAGAAGACCAGGATGTTGCCGCGCGCCGCGTCGGCGCCGGACCGCAAAGCATCGGCGATCCCACGCCGCGAGCGATGGGTCACCACCTGCAGGAACCCGTGCTTCGCGGCGAGCTCCTTCAGCGTCTCCGCCGAGTGGTCCGTCGAGCCGTCATTGACGATCACGAGCTCGGCGGCGTACGGCTGGCCCACCATGGCTTCCCGGACCTGCTTCACCAGCTCCGGGAGATTCTCTGCCTCGTCCTTGGCCGGCACCAGAATGCTGACCTCTGGCGCGGCGGCCGGCATGGCCAGGCTCACAGGCGCTTCCGCATCCGTGCCGGCAGGATGTGCAACTGATCCCGGTATTTGGCGACGGTGCGTCGGGCGATCTTCACGCCCCGCTGGGCGAAGATCTCGACGATCTGCTGATCGGTCAGGGGCTCCTTGGTGTCCTCATCGGTCACGAGCTTCTGGATCTGCGCCTTGATGGACCGCGCGCTCGCGTCTTCCCCCGTCGTGGTGGTGAGCCCGCTCGAGAAGAAGAACTTGAGCGGCAAGAGGCCACGCGGCGTCTGGACGTACTTCTCGTTGGTCACGCGGCTCACCGTGCTCTCGTGCATCGAGATGACGTCCGCGACCTCCCGCAACGTGAGGGGGCGCAGGTATTCGACGCCCTTCTCGAAGAACTCCCGCTGCCGGTCTACGATGAAGTTCATCACCTTCAGCATGGTCTGCCGGCGCTGCTCGATGGCCTGAATCATCCAGTTGGCGCTGTTCAGCCGCTGCTGGATGAAGTCCTTGTTCTCGCCCTGGTACTTGTTCTTGTCCCGGGCGATGTCCCGGTACGTGCTGGCGATCCGGAGCCTCGGCAACCCGCCGTCATTCAAGAACACCTGATAGCGGTCCCCGATCTTCTCGACGATGAGATCGGGCACGATGTACGAGTCGCTCGCGGAGGCGTACTGCAAGCCCGGCTTGGGATCGAACTTCGACAGGTCGTCCGCCACCTTCTGCACCTCGGCGGGCTCCAGGCCAAAGCGCTTGCCCAGCTCGCTCCACCGGTGCGCGATCAGGTCGTCGAAGGCGTCCCGCACCAGCTTGTAGACGAGGGACTCCTGCTGCCCCTGATCCTCGAGCTGCAGCAAGAGGCACTCGCGGAGGTCCCGTGCCCCCACCCCGGGCGGGTCCAGATGCTGGATGATGTGCAGCATCTCCTCCGCCTCGGCCATGGTAAACCACGGGGCTTCCCCGCCGAAGTCCTGCGCGTCCGCGTGCTCCGCGAGCAGCTGATTCGCGCCCGCCACGATCTGCTCGAGGCTGGCGCCCAGGTACCCGTCCTCCGCGATGTTCCCCAGGAATTCATCGGCCATGAGCTGCTGCCGGGGGGTCAGGTCGAGCATCTGGGCCTGGTCCTGAAGGTGATCGGAGAGATCGCGGGTCGTCGGCGCCACCGGCTCGACGTATTCCCGAGCGGGGCTCAAGTCCCGCGGCGCCGCGAGCCCCTGGGCCCCGTCGTCGAGGAGGATGTTCTCCCAATCCGGCTCGTCGTCCCCGGACTCTTCGTTCTTTTCGGGCTTGGTCTCGACCTGCGTCGCGTCGAGCGGGGATTCCTCTTCGGCCTCCGCCATCTCGAGGAAGGGATTCGAAAGCAGCTCCTGCTTCAGATGCTGCTGGAGATCGAGCAGCGGCATGTAGAGGAGATCCATCGCCTGATACAGGCGTGGATTCATCCTCAGTGTCTGCTGCAGCGACGCGTGCTGATGCATCCCGGTCTTCATGCCGCCTCACCCAGTCGCGCGCGGAGGCGCGCCGTCAGGGTCGGACCGAGGTAGAGATCGGCCACCCGGTCGTCGAACACGAGCTCCCGTACCGTTCCCGCCACCTGCACTTTGCCTTCGAACATGATGTACGCCCGATCAACGATGTCCAGCGTCTGTTCTACGTTGTGGTCCGTGATCAATACGCCTATGCCCCGGTGCCGGAGACCCGCCACGATGGTTTGAATATCGTGGACGGCAATGGGATCGACGCCCGCGAACGGCTCGTCCAGCAGCATGAACTTGGGTTGCGTCACCAGTGCCCGGGTGATCTCGAGACGGCGCCGCTCGCCACCCGACAGCGAGAAGGCCCGCTGCCGCCGCAGATGCTTGATCGCCAGATCGTCGAGCAGGGACTCAAGACGCGTGGCCCGCTCCGCCGCCTCCAGGTTCATGGTCTCGAGAATCGCCAGCACGTTCTCCTCGACCGTGAGCTTCCGGAAGACCGACGGCTCTTGCGCCAGATAGCCGATGCCGGAGCGCGCCCGCTTGTACATGGGCTCGCGGGTGATGTCGCGCCCGTCGTACCGGATCACGCCGTCATCCGGGCGGATCAGCCCCGTGATCATGTAGAAACTGGTGGTCTTCCCCGCCCCGTTCGGACCCAGCAGTCCCACGATCTCGCCCTGCTGCACCGACAACGAGACGTCGTTCACGACGCGCCGGCCCTTGTACGTCTTCATCAGGTTCGAAGCTTCGAGCTTCGATCCCCCCAGCGCCGCCATATGCGGCCCCGACGGCGACTCCACCGACTTCAGCGCCCGTTCGGCGCTCTGCCGGAGACGCGCGGCGATCCCTTCCGGGTCGGCGGAAAGCTCCCGCCACATGGCCGGCGTAAACGTGATCGCGGTGTCCCCATGCAACTCGCCCTTCGGCACCGACAGGACACCGAGCAACGCCAGACGCGGAAGGACCGAGGCGCTGAGGTTATGGCGCGCGTCATCCACGGAGAGCGTGTGGCTCTCACCCGTTTCTCCGGCGGTCGCCGCCCGGGCATGCAGATAGGCATCCCGGTACGCCACCGCGAGCGGGCCGAAGTATCCGGTCCCATCCTCCTCGGCCGTCGTGAAGAGCGCGACCACCGCGAGTGGGACCGAGGGATCCCGGCTGTTCAGCAGGTCTTCGATCATGGCTTCTTCACCGGAGGACGCGCACGTGCTTTCGTGGAGTCCGCCTTCGTCGTGTCCCTGACGGGAACCGGGTCCAGGTTGAAGCCGTTGATGTGCCCGATAGCGGTGACCTGTTGGACCCGCCCTTTGGCCATGTCCACCGTGATCAGATCCGCGGTGGTGTAATTGAGGGACGGGCGGGTGTCAGGAAGCGTATCCATCTTGGTCGAATCACGCGGGTTCCGCTGAATGAGCTTGGGACGCGCGCTGTCGGGCGTGGCCGAGTATGAGTGGGTGAACGCTTTTCCGGTCCCCCGCGCCACCACCTTGCTCAGCACCGAGCGTTGCTTCCCCGTCGAGTCCGGTGCCTGGACCCAGTGCGCCAGGAGCGTGTCCCCGGACATCCAGTCCGCCAGCGAGTCGGCCGTCGTCGAGTCACGCTTGGACGTCGAGTGGGCGTGCCGGTAACTCCGCGCCTCGGAGATGGTCTGGTTCGGCGTATCCATCGCGAGCGAGTCTCCGACCATCGTCGTGGTCGAAGACACGGCCTTGGCGCGAACCGAATCCTTCGGCCCCCAGGCGAACGCCTGCTGAAGCTTCCGGTCGGCCAGCTTCATGTGAATCGTGTCGGCGCTCAGGGTCCAGTCCGTCCCCGCGGCCCGGCCGTTCCCCAGAGCCCGGATGGCGTTCATCTCCCGCCCCGACAGTCCCATCTCGATTCTGGTGCCGGTCAAGGTGTAGTTCTGTGACCCCTTGCCGGTCACACTGGGATGGCCGACGAGAATGCCGAGCCCTCCCGTCTGGTCCATGCTCATCGAATCGCCGCGGGCGGACAGGTCCGACCGGTCGACGGTGACGGTGCCTCCCCACCACATGCGGTCGTTCCCTTTGGATCGAAAACGGTCCGCCACGATCACATAGGGTTCACTCGTGTCGCTCGCGCCCGCTCCGCGATAATCGATGGTCGGACGCTGGGTCGCATACGTTTCGGTCGTGTCGCGAACGCCCTGCACGGCCCGGTAGTACGTAAGGTTCGGACCCCGGAGGGTAGAGTGGTTTTCGCGGTTCACGGCGACGACGTTGTAGTGCGCGTCCAACCGGCCTTGTCGCAGATAATAGATGATCTGGTTGGCATCGAGCGTGAGCGCGGTATCCACGACGTGCGCGCGGCCCACCATGTCCCAGCGCTTCACCCCCCCGTAGTACGCGGCACTGTCCGACCGGAACGTCGTGCCGCTCCCCTTGCAGTGCGCCAGCACGCCGCCGGCCATGTACACGTTCGTGTCGGCCCCGGAGCTGATCTGATGCACCCGGGCGAGGGAGTCGATCTCCAGCACGCACGGGCGTCCTGCGGAGGTGTCCCGCGGGACCGCCGGCGCGGCAGGCTGCTGCAAGGCGAGCAGCGCGAGGGTCGCCACGATCATTGGTTGGGGAGCACGAACTTGCCCCCGGTGCCGGTGACCCGCTGCGCCTTCAGATCCTTGAAGTCGGGGTCGGACGTGAAACCGACGCCCTTGAGGTGCTGTTGCGGCGTGTCGAACGTGAACGGCTGATCGGAGCTCACCTGGTTGGCCCGCTGATTGAAATCGATTTTCTCCGTCCGCAGGGTGCCGTCGTCGGACGCACGGACCACGACGACGTTTCCGCGTCCTTCCATGTCCCCGGCGTTCCGGAGCGTGCCCTCGCGGCTGGTCAGCGTGGAGGTCTCCCGCCCCGTGGCGTCATAAAACGTCACGTGCACGTTCTTCATTTCGGCCAGCTGCGTGCTGTTGTACAGGTAGCTCGTGTCGGCCAGGACCTTGGCCCGGAGAACCCCATTCGTGGTCACGTAGGTCGTCATGTTGAACAGGACCTGATCGGCCGTGTCCGCGGCCGTGATAGTGGCCGTCGGTTTGACGCCTTCCGAACACGACCATCCGGCCCCGAGCACCAGAAATACGTCAAGGAGAAGCGTCAAGGAGAGACGTCGAGGTGAGGCGTACCACGCCGTCCCTTGACGATTCTCCTCGACGGTTTTCCTCGACGGTTTCGTATTCACGCTCCCGCTTTCATCAGATCGTGCAGGTGCACCATCCCGACGACTGTCTGTTGCCCGTCCAGCACCGGCAACGCCATGACCCCGTGTTTCTCCATGAGGCGCACCGCAGACCCCGCAAGCTCCGCGGGTGCCACGGTCTTGGGCGACCTGGTCATCACCTCCGACACCTTCACGTCGAGAAACTTGTCGGTCTTCTCCATCAACCGGGTCAGGTCACCGGCCGTGACGACTCCGGCGAGCGTCCCCCCGCCGTTGACCACCGCGACGGTACCCCGGCGCTCCGCGAGGAGGACGACGCATTCGCGCATCGGGCGATCGCCCGCGAGCAGCGGGAGGTCCTTCGTCACCATGACATCGGCCACGCGGAGGAGCAGCGTCCGGCCCAGCGACCCTCCCGGGTGCAACGCCGCGAAATCTTCGCGCGTGAATCCCTTCACCTCGAGCAGCGTGACCGCGAGGGCATCGCCGATGGCCAGCGCCACCGTGGTGCTGGTGGTCGGCGCGAGCGTCTCGGCGCAGGCTTCCTCGTCCACGCCGCCGTCGAGCATCACCGTCGCCGCGCGCCCGAGCGGGGAGTCGGATTCGCCCGTGATCGCGATGATCGGGACACCGAGTCGCCCCAGCTGGCCGACCAGCCCGAACAGATCCTCGGATGCGCCACTCTTGGAGAGCAGGATGGCGACGTCGTTCGCCCCCACCATTCCCAGGTCACCGTGCAGGGAGTCGACCGGGTGAATGAACGACGCCGGGGTACCCGTCGAGGTCAGGGTGGCCGCGATCTTGCGCGCGATCAGTCCCGACTTCCCTACCCCGGAGACGATGACCCGGCCCCGCGCCTGGGCGAGGAGCTCGACCGCCGCCGCGAAAGCATCCGAAAGCGTTCGTGCCGAGTGCGCGAGCGCGCCGGCTTCCAGCTCCAGGACGCGGCGTCCGCGTTCAACGAGCCGGGATCGTTCGCTCGGCTGCATCACCACGCTCGGTCAGGTATGCCTCCACGCGCGCATCCCACACCCCGCGCGCCTTCAGGATCAATTCCGCCGCCTCCCGCGCCGCCCCGTTGCCACCTTCCGCCTCGGTCACCACGGTCGCGAGCCCTTTCACCTCGGCACAGGCGTTGCGCACGGCGATGGGGAGCGCCACGCGCCGCAACACGGGCACGTCGGGCAGATCGTCCCCCACGAACGCGCACTGGGCCAGGGTCAGGCGCCGCGCCTCGAGCCAGCGCTCCAACGCCGGCAACTTCTGCGCGCCGTCATCCTGAATCACGTCCGGGATTCCGAGCTCGCGCGCACGCAATGTGGTCGCCTCGGACGCCCGGCCACTGACGATGACGACGTGCAGGCCGGCCCATTGCAGCATCTTCAATCCCAGACCGTCGGGAACGTGGAACCGCTTGAACTCGGCGGCATGATCGGCGACCAGGCCGAGGTATATCCCGCCATCCGTCAGCACGCCGTCCACG
>DATNDQ010000014.1:0-78429 GCA_035553475.1 Gemmatimonadales bacterium | reverse complement strand
GATCCCGCACGATGGGGAAATGCTCCGCGCCGCGATCTGTCGCGCGGCCCCGGCCATCAGACAGCGTCTGGACCAGCTCGTGTCCGCTCGCTGGCGCGCCGGTGATCGAGACCAGTTGAGCCGACGTCTCATTCCCATGGTCGTCAGGGAAGCCCGGCGCGCGGCGCGAGAAGGCAACGCACCCCGCGTCGCCATGCTCGATGCGCTGGTCGAGCGGCTCGGCTCCGGCATGACCGCAGGAGAGGAACTGTCCCTCGGAGCGCTCGTTGAGGGGCAGGCCCCCCTCACCGTCAGTGCGCTCTGCGACTGGAGCGAACGGCTCCCGGCTCACGACTCCCGACATTCCACCTCGGAGCTCCACCTCGTGGCGGGAATTGTGGTGCGCCCCGCGAGCCCCGGTTAGCTTCCGGTGTGGCCCTCACCACCTTCCTGTTCGACCTCGACGGCACGCTCATCGATTCCATCGAGCTGATCATCCGCTCGTACCAGCACACGATCCGCACCCATCGGCGGCTCGAGACCGCCCCTGACGTCTGGATGAAGGGCCTCGGCATTCCGCTCCGCGTGCAGTTCAAGGAATGGAGCGAAGACCCGGCCGAGATCGACGCGATGGTGGTTACCTACCGCGAATACAACCTGAGCCATCACGACGAGATGGTGACTGCCTACGACGGCGTGGTGGACGCAGTGAAGGCCTTGAGGAGGAAGGGCAAGAAGCTGGGCCTGGTCACCAGCAAGTTCCGGAGTGGTGCGTATCGAGGGTTGAAGAGGGTCGGCCTCGACGAGGAGTTCCACGTCGTGGTAGGCGCCGACGAGGTCACGAACCCGAAGCCGCACCCGGAGCCGGTCCTCACCGCGCTCTCACGACTCTCGGTAACCCCGGAAGAGGCCGTCTTCATTGGTGATTCCCGGCATGACATGGAGTGCGGCCGCGCGGCGGGCGTGAAAACGGCGGCGGTCTTGTGGGGGCCGTTCGGCCGTAGCGACCTCGAGGACTTGCTGCCAGACTATTGGCTCGAGCATCCTCGCGATCTTGCGACTCTCGCGCCCTGATCCCTGACCCCCGACCCCCGACACCTTATGGCTGATACCTTCGTCCCCTTCCATCTCGAGCGCTGGCAATCCACCTGGGAAAACCGGGTGAAGTACAATCTCTCCGAGTCCGGGGTGCATCCGCTCTCGGTCCGCGACCTGCTGGAGATCGCCGGAGCCGCCACCGACCCGCTGCTTGATGTCCGTCTAGGGTACAGCCAGTCGAACGGCACCGACCTTCTGCGCCAACGCATTGCCGCGCTCTATCCGGGCGCCCGCCCCGAGCAGATCCTGGTCACCACCGGGAGCGCCGAGGCCAATCACATCGTGTGCTGGCGGCTGATTGGACCGGGGGACAAGGTGGCGATCATGCTCCCCAACTATCTGCAGACGTGGGGCATGACCCAAAACCTGGGTGGCGTGGTGAATGGCTTCACGCTCTCGGCCGAGCGGAACTGGGAGCCCGACCCTGACGAGATCCGTCGCGCCATCGCACCGGGCACCAAGCTCGTGGTGGTGACGAATCCCCACAATCCGACGGGCAGCACGCTCTCCGACGTGAATCGCAAGCTCATCGTGGAACGTGCCGCCGCCGTCGGCGCATGGCTTCTCGCCGACGAGGTCTACATCGGTGCCGAGCGCGATGGCGTCACCACGCAGTCGCTCTGGGGTAGCTACGACAAGCTGATCGTGGTGAATGGCCTGTCGAAGGCGTATGGCCTTCCCGGGCTGCGCATCGGCTGGCTGTTGGCGCCCGCGGCTTTTGCAGAGGAAGCCTGGGCCCGCAACGACTATCTCACGATCGGCCCGCCGGGCACGAGCGACCACCTGGCCGCCCTGGCCCTGGAGCCGAAGGTGCGGGAGAAGATCCTGACCCGCACCCGGGGAATCCTGAAGGCGAACTATCCGGTGCTCGAAAAGTGGCTGAAGGAGTTCGGCGACGAGTTCAGGTGGGTGGCACCACGGGCTGGCGCCATCTGTTATGTGGGATACAAGGGACAGATCTCGTCAACGGACCTGGTGGAGAAGATCAGGGCGAAGAACAACGTCCTGCTCTGCCCCGGCGATCATTTCGGGACGCCTCGGCACATCCGGTTTGGATTCGGAAACGAGCAGGCGGAGCTCAAAGAGGCATTGGCGGAAACCGGACGGGGCGTAAGAGCTGAACTGCACTGAGAGATCCCTGATCCCCGGGCTGGCGCCCGGGGTCAGTTACGTCAGGAGGGTTAGATGACGACCAAGAAGATGGAGCGGGAAACGTCGGTGATAAGGGCCCCGTCGGATGGGAGCGAGGTCGGAGTCTGCAATCTCGCGAACCCCGAAGACGTGCGGGCGGCACTCGACGCCAACGTACGGGTGAGTGACGCGGCGAGGAAAATGCCCTCGCATGAACGCGCGACGGCTCTCAGAAAAATCGCGGATGGGCTGCAGGGCATCAGGCCGGAGCTGGCGCGCACCCTGGCGCTCGAAGCCGGGAAGTCCATCAATCAGGCGCGGCTCGAGATCGACCGCACGATCGACGTGTTCCGGGATGGCGCGGAAGAAGCGACCCGGATCACGGGCGAAGTGCTGACCGCGGATGGCGTCCCTACGGGCAACGGCAAGATCGCGATCACCCGCCGGTTCCCGCTCTCGCCCATCGGGGCCATCACGCCTTTCAACTATCCGCTGCTGCTCGCGGCCCACAAGGTCGCGCCTGCGATGGCGTGTGGCGCCACTGTGACGCTGAAGCCACCGCCGCAGGATCCACTCACCACGCTCAAGATGTTCGACATCATCAAAGACTCGGGCTATCCCGAGGGCGCGGTGAACGTGGTCCCCTGCCACGTGGAGGTCGCGCAGATCATGATCGAAGACCCCCGGGTGCGGATGATCTCCTTCACGGGAAGCGCAAAGGCCGGCTGGGCGATCCGGGCCAAGGCGGGATCAAAGCGCGTTGCGCTCGAGCTCGGCGGGAATGCCGCCGTGATCGTCGAGGCCGATGCCGATCTCGAGCACGCGGCTTCGCGCTGTGCGGCGGGCGGATTCAACTACTCTGGACAGTCGTGTATCTCGACGCAGCGCATCTTCGTCCATCAGTCGGCCTACAAGCAATTCGTCGACCTCATGCTCCCGAAGGTGAAGGCGTTGAAGGTGGGAGACGTGCTGGACGAGAAGACCGAAATTGGCCCTGTGATCTCTCTTGAAGCCGCGGAGCGTGTCGAGAGGTGGATCAAGGAAGCCCAGGCGGCAGGCGCGACGGTCGCCATCGGCGGAGGCCGAAAGGGTGCCTACCTGGATCCTACGGTCCTGCTGGACACAACGCCGACGATGAAGGTGAACTGCGAGGAGGTCTTCGCACCACTCGTCACGGTTACGCCGTACACCGATCTCTCGAAGGCAATCGCGGAAGTGAACAACTCGCCGTACGGACTGCAGGCGGGGGTGTTCACGACCAACCTCAACACGATGTTCCGCTGCTACGGGGAGCTCGAGGTCGGTGCCGTGAACGGCAACGACATCCCCGGTTTCCGGATCGACCGGCTGCCGTATGGCGGGGCGAAGGATTCAGGACTGGGGCGCGAAGGGGTCCACTGGGCCATTCAGGAGATGACCGAGCTGCGGATGCTGACGCTGAAGGTCGGCTGATGGGTCGTGACGCTCGGGTGACGGGGGCCCGCTACCGTCACCCGATGTACTCACCACTCACGCGGCGCGCCTCCTCGATTGCGGCCCTCGTCTTACTCACCGCTACACCGGCACATTCTCAGACCCAGGGCAGCGCGGGTCTCCCTCGTGTCGTGTTCGACTCCCTTCCGCCCGGATGGGTGGCCAACCAGCTGAACGAGATGGACCCCATCTGGCAGCCTCTGGGCGCACGCGGGATGAACTACTACTCCTTTGGTGCCCCGGTCCCCCCTGACCCGTACGCCACGCGCTCCGATCCCCTCTCACCGCTGTACCAGGCCTGGCTCGGTGCCTACGTGGTGGTGGGGGCGCTGGACTCGGCGTCCGCCGACAGCGCGGCGCTCCAACAGCATTGGGTGGTAGCACTCACGGAACGGGATCAGCAGGCGTGGCTCGCCGGCATGGGAGATCCTTCGCCGGTCGCACAAGCCGTCCTTCCCCTGCGGCGCTCGGAAGTCCGCATCGCCGGGGCCATGCGTCCGCTGTACGTGGGCGAGATGCGCACCCACAGCGACCTCAGTAAGGGTGGAACGCCCCTGTCCATGAGCCTGGGGATGCCACCGGCATTTCAGTGGCAAGGGAGCTTGGCGCCCTTCCACGACGTGGTGCTGCACGTGCAGGGAGCGATCTGGTATGACCCGGCGCGGCGCGTGACGATCATCGTGTACGCGGCCTCGTCCTCCTACCACACCCGGGACGGAAAGCTGCACGACAACGGCCCGGCGCTCGACTCGCTCCTGCGGGCCGCCATGGGACGGGCGCAAATCGTGGCGGCAACCGCCAACTAGTAGCCGGCGCGAATTCGCAGGGACGCCACCACGGCTGGCCCGCGGTCGCGATTGTATCCGGGGTTGTGGATCCATTGGAAATCGGGCCCGACCTGGATGAAGCGACCGAGTTGGGCCCGGTAGTACGCCTCCAGGATGTTCTCGCCGCCGTAGTTCAATTTCCCGTCACCCAGCAGAAAGCCCTGTCCACCCGAAGCCAGATAGGCCTCGTGGTCGTGAGAAAGGCCATGGAGCAGGAACGCCACCGCGAACACATCAGCCCCTCGACCCCATCTGGTCCCTGAGACCTGCACGCCGACGCTCAAGTGCCGGTCCACCTCGGTAAAGGCGAAGTCTTCGTTCTTCCCGTCATTCCAGCCGATGCGCAGGAAGGCCCCCGTGTTTCCGGAGTCGGCGAGGGGCTGCTCGATGTTGAGCCCAAGGCCCTTCTTGGTGCGTCCCGGTTTGTCGTCGGCCACGATGTTCGGAACGCTGTCCACCGCCACCCCATGCGCGATCGCGTCGGCGTACACGCCCATCCGCGCGTGATTCTCGTAGGCCAGCAAGCGCAGAATCGTGCCCTTCGATCCGGGCTGAAGCGTCACTTCGAGGTTGTCGCCGCGGGCCTTGGGGAACACGTCAAAGACGTTGCCGTTCGCCATCAGCGGCATGGCGAATGAGCCGAGGCGGACGGCCCAGGTCGGATGGACGAGCGCGATCACGGCGCCCCACGTGTAGCCTCGCGTGTCGGCCGCGAAGTCCCACGCCGAGTTCTGAAAGAGGCCCCAGTTCATGAACTGGGTGCGGGTAGAATTGGCGTAGCGATTCAGATCGAAGAAGTCGGACACCGCGAAGCGCCCGCCATCCAGCTCAAGGCGGTTCGTGGGTTCGGGTCCGGGGAGTTGATCCTGCGCCCGGTCGTTGTTCGCCCGCTCGGCGCCGAGCGGGAGGTAGTACTGCAGAAAAACCCGCGCCAAATAGGGGCCAGTGCCCAGGTTCGCGCTACCCTGTCTGATCACGTCACCGTTCGTGATCCCGGCGAGGCCCGTCGCGTTGCTCACGCCGGCGCCCCGCGCCATCTCGAAATCGACGTATGCCTCGAGGCCCGAGACGAGGCGGTCCCCGAAGTAGATGCCGTAGGTGTCGGTGGCGTGGGCGTCCCCCGTCGGGACCAGGCTTTTCGCTCCCGTGTAGGGTGCCTGGAAGCGGAACAGATCCTGGCCGATCACGGTGGCCTGGGCACCGAGCAGTTGCGGAATGAACTGGCGAGGAGTGGAGTCCTGGGTGGCGAGTGGGGCGCTCGCCAGAAGCGCGAGAGGGAGAAAGTGCCTAGATCGCGTGAACGACAAGGTAGCAGATGAAGGCGATGAAGAACGCCGCCGGGATGGTGAACACCCACGCCCACACGATGCGGCCGGCGACGCCCCAGCGCACGGCGGACAGCCGCTGCGCCGCGCCGACGCCGGTGATCGCACCGGTGATGGTGTGCGTGGTGCTCACCGGAATGCCGAAATGCGACGACACGAACAGGGTGATGGCCCCGGCCGTCTCGGCGCAGAACCCGCCGAACGGCTTCAGCTTGGTGAGTCGCTGGCCCATCGTACGCACGATCCGCCATCCTCCCGACACCGTGCCCAATCCCATCGCGGCACCACAGGCGACCACGACCCAGAATGGAATCTCCTTCAGGGTGGTCACGTGAAGAGCCTGTACCGGGAACGTCGCGAAACGCGCCTGCTCGGCCACCAGGAGGCCGACGATGATCCCCATCGTCTTCTGCGCGTCATTGGTACCGTGGCCCAGGGAGTACGCGGCCGCGGAGAAGAACTGGAGGATGCGGAAGGTGCCGTCGACTTTGCGCGGCCGGGCGCGCCGGAGGATCCATGAGAGCGCGACCGTCAGCCCCAGTGCCAGGACGAGGCCCATCAGGGGCGCGACGACGATGAAGAGGAGCGTCGAGAGCCACTTTCCGGGGAAGACGAGCGCCGTGAATCCCGCTTTCGCGACCGCGGCGCCGCCGTATCCGCCGATCAGGGCATGTGAAGACGACGTGGGAAGCCCCAGCCACCAGGTGATCAGGTCCCAGAGAATCGCACCGATCAATCCGGACAGGATCACGTTCGCGTCGACGATGCCGATGTCGACCAGGCCGGTGCCCATCGTCTTCGCCACCGCGGTCCCGAACACGAATACGGCGATGAAGTTGAAGGCGGCGGCCCAGACGACCGCCGCGGCGGGGGAAAGAACCCGGGTCGACACGACGGTCGCGATGGAGTTCGCGGCGTCGTGAAAGCCGTTGATGAAGTCGAATACCAGCGCGACCAGGATGATCGCGAGGATGAATATGGTGGTGGCGGACATCCGGTCGCGTCAGCCGTGCTTCAGGGTGATTGACTCGAGCACGTTGGCGACGTCCTCGGCCTCATCCAGGGTCCGCTCCAGATTGTCGTAGATCTCTTTCCACTTGATCAGCTCGATCGCGTTCTTCTCGCTCTCGAACATCTTGCCCAGGGACTGGTGGTAGATGGCGTCCCCCTCTTCCTCGAGCTTCTTGGCTTCGACGCAGTACTTCATCACGTCGTCACCCTTCTTCAGGCAGGCCACTCCTTCCGCCAACACGCCCACCATGCGCTCGATGACCTCGGCGAGCTGCTTCACCCCGTCCGGCGTCGCTCCGACGTGGAAGATCTGGGAGCGCCGCGCGACGCCGTCCATCACGTCCATGACGTCGTCCAGGTCGGACGCGAGCTGGTGGATGTCCTCGCGGTCCAGCGGCGTGATGAAGGTGCGGTCGAGGCGGTTCACTACTTCGTGGGTGATCTGGTCCGCCTCGTGCTCGAGTTTCTTGATGGCCTCGACCGATGCGGTCCGGCGGTCCGGGGGTGCGTCGAACAGCTGCCGGAGGAGGTGGGCCGCCTCCTTGTTGCGCTGGGCGACACCCGCGAATAGGTCGAAAAATTCCTCTTCCCGAGGGAGCAGGCGCACGACGACCTCATTGGCTGAAGGGGAGGACCGATGGCGGAAAACATAGCGGCCCCCGGGAGGAGCCACTAGGTTAGGGCCCGACCGAAAGGGGAGACCCGATGGGTGTCAGTGTGAAGCAGGACACGGAGTTCCGCAGGGAGATCACCCGCCTCGACGCCACGGCCCTCGTCGTGGGCACCATGATCGGGTCGGGCATCTTCCTGGTTTCCGCGGACATCATGCGGCAGGTATCGAGCCCGGGCGTCATGCTCCTGGTCTGGGCCCTGTCCGGCGTGATCACGCTGATGGGCGCGCTTTCGTACGGCGAACTCGCGGCGATGTTCCCGAACGCGGGGGGGCAGTACATCTACCTCCGCGAAGGCATTTCGCCCCTCTTCGGCTATCTCTATGGCTGGACGCTCTTCGCGGTGATTCAGACCGGCACTATTGCCGCCGTCGCCGTCGCGTTCGCCAAGTTCACCGCGATCTTCTGGCCCGGCTTGTCTCCAGACGTCTGGTTCGGCACGACCGTCAATCTCGGTTCGGGGCCGATTTCGATCGGGGTTTCTCCGCAGCGCCTGCTCGCCATCGCTTCGGTAATCGCACTCACCTGGATCAACGCCCGCGGGGTTCGCTCCGGCGCGCGCATCCAGACGACCCTCACGATCGTCAAGACACTCTCGCTCGCGGCGCTGGTGGTACTCGGACTGTTGATCGGCAAGAACGCCACGGCGATCGCGGCGAACTTCGGCGCCAATTTCTGGCCCGCGAAAGGCCTGACGCTCGCGATCTTCCCGATCATCGGCTCCGCGATGGTGGGATCGCTCTTTTCCATGGATTCGTGGAATAACGTGGGATTCGCGGGTTCGGAGCTGAAGAATCCGAAGAAGGATTTGCCCCTGTCGATGGCGATGGGGACGCTGACGGTCACGATTCTCTACCTGCTCGCCAACGTCGCGTATTTGGTGACGTTGCCCGGCGATTCGATTGCGCATGCGCCGCAGGATCGCGTCGGGACCGCGGCTCTGCAGGCCATGTTCGGAGACCCGGGACTCTACCTGATGGCGGGCGCCATCATGATCTCGACTTTCGGGTGCAACAACGGACTGATTCTCTCGGGTGCCCGCGTGTTCTACGCGATGGCGAAGGACAACCTGTTCTTCCAGAAAGCCGGCACTCTGGATCCGAAGTATCAGACGCCGAAATTCGCCCTGTGGATCCAGGCGTTGTGGACCTCAGTGCTCTGCCTCTCAGGCACTTACAACGATCTGTTGACCTACGTCATCGCAGCCCAGCTGCTCTTCTACGCCTGCACGGCGCTCGGCTTGTTCATGATGCGGAAGAGACGGCCCGATGCCGAGCGGCCCGTGCGGGCTCCGGGGTATCCGTGGATTCCGGGGTTGTATCTCGTCTCGACGCTCGTGCTCTGCGTCGATCTTTTGTTCACGCAAACGAAGTACGCGGGAATCGGGCTGATCATCGTCGCTCTCGGCATTCCGGTCTACTTTGTGACGCGCAGCAGGTCAGCGGTGGCGACCTAAGACGTTATTCCGTAACACCTTCCGCTTGCATCTGGCGGCGGCTCCGACGTCTCGGTAGCTTCGGGAGGTAGACCCGAATAAATACCGAAGACCGTCGGAGACGCGTAATGTCTCAGCCCATCGTCGTTCCCACCACCGTCGCCCGCTGTCCTGAATGCAATGAGCCCGTGGTTCACCAATCAGGTTGCCAAAGCTGCCCGTCGTGTGGGTGGGGGCGGTGCGCATGAGACGTCAAACATCAGACGTCAGACATCAGCGCCTGCTGACCGCCGACGGATGCCAGTTGCCGCTGTTGCCACTGCCTGCGCAGAGCCCGAAGCCGCTCCCGGTACTCGACTCCAGGCTCCGCGGCACCCGGTTCGTCGCCCACTCGGCGCGCACGGTCCTGAACTCCCCCGCCCAGACCGGCATGGACTTCTGGTCCCTCAATCCGTACGTCGGCTGCGAGTTCGGGTGCACCTACTGTTACGCCCGCTTCGCGCACCGGTACGCGGTCGAGCGCGCCCACGACCAGGGACGGCTGACCGACGAGGAGTTCGCGGACTACCGGGGCACCGAAGGATGGGAGGCGTTCGAGAACCGGATCTTCGTGAAAGACCATCTGCTCGAGGCGCTCGAGAAGGATCTGCGGAAGTTCTGCCGCGTGGCGCTCCCGCCCGCCAAAACCGAACCCGACACCATCGTGATCGGTACCGCCACGGACCCTTATCAGCCCGCGGAGCGGATTTTCAAGATCACGAGAAGTGTCCTGGAACGGCTCGCCCAGTGCGAGGGGCTCTCCGTGGGGATTATCACCAAGAGCCCCCTCGTGGCCCGGGATGCGGACGTACTGGTCAAGCTTGCCGAGCGAAACGACCTCGAGGTGTACGTATCCCTGATCACCACCGACGACTACGTCATCCGCGCGCTCGAGGCGCGTTCACCCGTGCCGCGCGCGCGGCTCCGCGGCCTGAAGCATCTCACCGATGCCGGCGTGCGCGCCGGGCTGATCGTGGCCCCCGTTCTTCCCGGCATCACGGATGACGTTCCCCATCTCGAAGCCCTCTTCAGCGCCGCGCGCGAGGCGGGGGCGCGGTTCATCCACGCGAGCCCGCTCCGGATGTATCCGGGGATCCGGGACCGTTTCCTGCCGGTCCTGGCTGAACACTTCCCTGAGCTGTCGGAGCGCTACCGGACGGCGTACGCGCGGGCGGCGAACGCTCCCCGGGAATACGCGGAAGCGCTCAACCGCCGCGTTCAGAGGCTGCAGCAGGCCTATGGATTTGAGGTCAATAACGGAATGCGGGACCGGTATCGCTCCCGGTCCCGCATTGCACAGCTCGATTTGAAGGTGCCTGAGGTCAGCCGAGCTTGAGGCGCCGCGCCGCTGCCGCGTCGAGCTCCGACAGCTCCTTGAGCCACTTCGGAACCGACTGCTTCCGGGCCTCATAGGCGCCGTTCAAGTAGCGGGTGATCTCCCGGCGGAGGTTGTCGCCATCGGAAGGCGACAATTCGGCCGTCAGGTCGCCCACCAGCCGGACGACATGCGCCACGTTGGGCGCTTTCTCGTCGGGCGTCTGGGCGGCGAGCCAGCGTTCGAGCTTCGAGCGAGTGGACAGCCGCGGGGCGGCGCCATGCAGGAAGTCGCGAAGGCCGTTCGGCGAAATGGAGATCTCACGGGCGCAGCGACGAAGCGACCGATCAGTTACCCGATGGGCGACAGCGTCGCGCAGCACCGATTCGGGCAGGACGGGGGGACGAGCGGATAACTTTTCCATGACATCAGCGTAACGCGTTAACAGTATGTGCGGAAGGGCCTCGTTTTTCGCGTCCGGCAACCGCCCGCTACTCGAAGTCTGAAGATTTCCTAACGTCCCAAGTACGCTCGTACCAACGGTGTGGGCCGTCGCCTCACCAATGCGGTGCGGAGAAGCTGCGCTTCTTCCGGCAACGCCTCGACCAGCAACCTCACCGAGCGCCCGTCTCCTTCCTGAACGGCGACCGGAATCCCGTCGCGCAGGAGAACCCGGTTGGTCGCCAGGGCGGGCACCAGGTCTCCGGGGGTGATGACCCCCACCAGGTTCATCGGATCGGCACCACACACCGAAACGAGAACGCCAGAGGGTTCTTCCTTCCGCGCCGCGCGGAGCAGACCGATCGCTTCCGGCAGCGCGTATTGCTCACCCGAGAACCCGCCGACAAACCGGCCTCCGCGGATTTCGCCGCGCGCTTCGAGACGCCGGTAGACGCGGAGAATGTCACGCCACGGTGCCAGGAATCCTTCGCGCTCCACGAGGCGCCGGAACACGACGCCGTACCGCCGGAGGAGCTGCCACGCGAGTGCCTCGACCAGCTGCTCGGCGGGGACCAGCGAGGCACCGGGCACGCGAGACCAGCGACCCGCGTTCTCGACGCCGAAGGGAGCGACCTTGCCGCGCCGCCTGCCGGCACCAGCCCCGCCGATTGGGCGGCGCCGGTCCGAGGGCACGAGCAGCGCCCGAAGCCCGGAGAACGAATCCGCACTCACGAGTCCCCACGCCACGAGCTCGCCGAGTCCCTTTTCGACCTCCGTGCGCAGCTCCCCTGTCGCATTCACCAGATCGCCGAAGAACGACGCCCCGCGTTTGTCGAGCGTGTCCAGCACCGCGCGGGCCGAATGGGACAGGGGCAACTCCTTGGGGTCGACGGCGCCATTCAGGGCGCGCCAGACGTCGCCACGGTCGCGCCGGAAGAGCGACACGGGTGAGGTGCGAATGGGCCCCGACTTCCGTGCGCCATTCGTCCCTGCCGGCTGTGACAGCCTGCTCCACGCGATCTCCCCCGAGAGACAGAGACCGTCGAGCCAGAGCGGATCGTAGTCCGCCATGCGTGAGGGCAGGACCTCGGTCTCCCACGCCGCGGCCGGGAGTTCGTAGCCGTCGAGCAAGTCGAGGACCGCGGAGAGTCCCTCGGGCCCCTGCGCACGGGTGTCCTCGGTGAGGCGTTGCCAGCGAAGGAGGAAGCGCATGAAGTCGGCGGCGGAAACGGGCTCGATCTCCTGGCGCAGGCGGTCCAGCGTGTAGCGGTGGACGCGAGCCAGCAGCCGGCGCTCACACCACTCGAGCTCGGTGACTCCCGGCGAGAAATGCCCGCGGAGTACGAATCCCTCATGTTCCAACGCGCCCAACCCGAAATCGACGTCCGACACCTCCAGCCCGAACGTCCTCGCCAACTCGGCCGCGGTCGTCGGCCCGACGATCTCGAGCCGCCCGCGGACGATCTCGCGGATTCCGTCTTCACGGGTCCAGGTCTTCGCCCGTTCGCGCTCGGGCACCGGGACCGGCGGATTGATCGCCGCGCCCGGGAAGATGGCCTGGAGCATCGGGACTTTTTCAGTGGCCACCCAAAGGAAGACAGGCCCGTCGATCACCGTGGCCCGGCCTTCGCGCCGGAGCCCTTCCAGGAGGGGGTTAAACGTATCCCGCTTCCCGCTTCCCTCTTCCCGCTCCCTCAGGCACCCTGCGACCATCAGCACGTCATGCATCTCATCCGCATCGCGCGCCTCCGGCCATGCCTCTTCGCGCACACGATCGATGGCGCCCTGGTCGAGGGAGCCGAGGTCGTCGGCGGTGCGGACGTCGAGACCGCGCCGAGTGAGCACGGCCTGCGTGCGGCGCTCCTCGAGAGGGGCGTCGTCCAGGAACGCGTAGGGCTTGGCGTTCAGGATCTCGTGAGTGAGCGGCGAGGGTTCAGGGGTGTCGCGGGCGACGAGCGTGAACCTCCCCGCCTCGATTCCCTGCAGGACTTCGAGAAGACCCGGGCAATCCATGGCTTCGGTGAGACAGTCCTCGATGGTCTGTTTCACGAGCGGGTGGTCGGGGATCTCGCGGTCACCCACCAGGTTTTCCGGGCACGCCAATTGGTCGGGGAACACTGCTGCCGAGAGGTCCTCGGCCTCCATGCGTTGCAGGGGCGTCGGGACCTTCTTGCCACCGCGCGCCCGGAGCACGGCCAATGCCCGCGTCGCATTCCAGCGCCAGCGGCTCTGGAACACGGGGGCATCGAGCAGCGCCTGAACCAGGAGGTCCCGCGCGGTGCCCGAGTTCAGATAGTGGAAGACATCGCCGAGCGCGAATGAGTGATGGGGGCCGAGCGAGATGATGATGGCATCATCGGTGGCGGCGGCCTGAAGCTCGAAGTTGAAAGACCGGCAGAAGCGCTTCCGGAGAGCGAGCCCCCACGCCTTGTTCACGCGGGCACCGAAAGGCGCGTGGAGCACCAGCTGCATCCCGCCTGCTTCGTCGAAGAAGCGCTCCAGGATCAAGGTTTCCTGGGTGGGCAGGGATCCCAGCACCTTCCTGCTCGCCGCCAGGTACTCAACCAGCTGCCGCGCCGCGGGCTCGGAGAGCCCGGTTTGGTCGATCGTCCACTGGATGGCGGCATTGATGTCGCCCAGCAGCGGCTCCAGATCCACCCGGTAGCGGGAAACCTCCTCGGACAGCTCGATGGTGCGCGCCGGTGCCTCGCCCAGCCAGAATGGGATCGTCGGCGGCTGGCCCTTCGCGTCGGCGACCCGGACCTGCCCCGATTCCACCCGGAGAATGAGGTAGGAAGCGTTCCCGAGCTGGAACACGTCGCCCGGCGAGCTCTCGATCGCGAAGTCCTCGTTGAGCGTGCCGACGAAAGTCTCCGTCGGCTCGAGGATCACGCGGTAGTCGCCGATGTCGGGGATGGCGCCACCTGAGGTGATGGCGGCGAGCCGGGCTCCGCGGCGGCCGCGCAGGCGGGCATGCACGCCGTCGCGATGGAGGTGCGCCCCGCGCCGCCCGCGCCGGGTGGTGTAGCCGTCGGCAAGGGTGAGGACGACGGAGTCGTACTCTTCGCGAGTCAGGTTGCGGAACGGATAGGCCCGGCGGAACCACTCGAAGAGCGCTCCCTCGTCCCATTCCTCGCACGCCACCGCCGCCACGATCTGCTGCGCCAGAATATCGAGCGGCTTCTCCGGGATGATCAGCCGGTCCAGCTTCCCGGATTTCACCGCGCGGAGGAGCGCGGCGCACTCGGCCAGATCATCTCGCGAAAGGGGAAAGAGCCGGCCCTTCGGGATGGCTTTGAGGTGATGGCCGGAGCGGCCCACGCGCTGCAGCAGCGTCGCGATCGACCGGGTCGACGCGACCTGGCAGACCAGGTCTACGGTGCCGATGTCGATCCCGAGCTCGAGGGACGCCGTGGCGACCAGCGCCTTCAGCTCGCCCGCCTTGAGGCGGCGCTCGGCATCCAGGCGCGTCTCCTTCGACAGGCTCCCGTGGTGGCTGGTCACCGCGTTCTCGCCCAGCCGTTCCGACAGGTGCATCGCCAATCGCTCGGCCATCCGCCTGGTGTTCACGAAGATCAGCGTGGTCCGATGCTCCTGGACCAGCTGCGTCAGCCGTTCGTGGATCTCACCCCAGACCTCCCCCGACATCACGGCCTCCAGGGGAGAACTGGTGAGCTCGACGGCGAGATCGATTTCGCGCGCGTGCCCGGCGTCGATGATGTCGGGAAGCGGGCGGCCCGTACCGACCAGGAACTGGGCGATTTCTTCGATCGGCTTCTGCGTGGCTGACAGGCCGATGCGCTGGAGCGGGCGCCCGGTGAGCGCGGCGAGCCGTTCCAGTGAGAGGGTCAGGTGACTCCCCCGCTTGTCGCGCGCGAGTGCGTGGATCTCGTCCACGATCACCGTCCGCACCGTCCGCAACATTCCGCGCGCCTTCTCGGACGTCAGGAGCAGGTACAGGGACTCCGGAGTCGTCACCAGGATGTGGGGCGGCTCCCTGAGCATCGCCTGCCGTTCCGCTTGCGGCGTGTCACCGGTGCGCACCAACGTGCGCAGCGTCACCTCGGGCAAGCCCATCTCGAGTGCGGTGCGGCTGATCTCGAGCAGGGGCTCGCTCAGGTTCTTCTGGACGTCGTTTGAGAGCGCCTTCAGCGGCGAGATGTAGAGGACCTGGATCTGGTCGTCGAGCGATCCGTCCACTCCCTGCTGCAGGAGCGAATTGATGGACGACAGAAATGCAGCGAAGGTCTTGCCGGAGCCGGTGGGCGCGGCGATCAAGACGTCGCGGCCCGCTTGAATGGCGGGCCAGGCGCGGCGTTGCGGCTCGGTGGGTTCGTGGAAGCGCCCGGTGAACCAGCGCTCCACCGCGGGATGAAACTGCTTCACGAGGCCGGTGCCACTTCGAGCGCCAGGCCACGCATGGCCGCGATCCGCTCGATGGTCTCGCCGACCTTGTTGTTCGGCGTCGACGCGCCGGCGGTGACGCCGACCACGAGCGGTCCTGCGGGCAGCCAATCGCCCTTGGTCTCCTCGGTCTTGGCGCCCACCGGACGGAACCTGATGGTCCGGGCGTCAGGATCGATGCCCGAGGCGTCTTCGATGTGATACGTCGGCACACGTTCGTGGCAGATCGCCGCGAGGTGCGTGGTGTTGCTCGAATTGTAGCCGCCGATCACGACCATCAGGTCGATCGGGTCCGCGATCAGCTTCAGCACGGCGTCCTGACGTTCCTGAGTTGCCGAACAGATGGTGTCGAAGGTGCGGAAGTGTTCGGCCAGGGAGGCCTCGCCGTAACGCTTCACCATGCTCTTCGCGACCTCAGCGGCAATCGCGAGCGATTCACCGGACAGCATCGTGGTCTGATTGGCGACGCCCACGCGCACGAGATCCCGGTCCGGGTCGAAGCCGGGGGACATCGCGCTCGCAAACTTGTCGACCAGCGCCTTGTGGTCGCCCCGCCCTTCGATGTAATCGCAGAGCAAGCGGGCCTCGCCCATGTCACGGACCACGACGTAGCGCCCACCCGGATACTTGGTCACCTGGCTCGAGGTGGCCTTGGTCTCTTCGTGATAGGCCTTGCCATGAATCAGCGCGGTGAAGCCGTCCTTGGCATACGACTCGACCCGCTTCCAGACGTTGAGCACCGATCCGCAGGTCGTATCCACCAGCACGCACCCCAGGTCGCGGAGGCGCTGGAAGTCTTTCACGGTCACGCCGAACGCGGGCATGAGCACGACGTCAGTTGCAACGATGTGAGAGAAATCGAATTCTCCGCCCTCGGGACGGTGGAGAAACTCCACGCCCATGGAACGGAGCTTGGCGTTGACGTGGGGATTGTGGATGATCTCGCCGACCAGGAAGACCCGCGCGTCGGGGAACTTGGTGCGGGTTTCGTAGGCGTATTCGACCGCGCGGTCGACGCCGTAGCAGAAGCCGAATTCGCGAGCGAGGCGGAAGGTCAGGTCACCGACGGCGAGGCTGAAACCCTGCGCACGTACGTGATCTACGACGCGGCTGTGGTAGTCCGCGGCCAGGGTGCCTTCGATGGCCCCTTTGAGCCCGAAACCCTTCCGAAAGTACGTCTGCTCCACAGCCCTAATCTAACCGGGCAGTTACCCCGGCGCGCACGGCGTCCATGATCCGCTGAATCCGCCAGCCATCTTCCATCGTGGCCGGGGTGCCGGAAGGCTTGGCGCCCCCCAACACGGGCACCAGGTCGCGCATCAGCCGCACGAACGACCGTGCCCACATGTTGTTGGGGGTGGTCTTTTCCCAGAGATCGTCCGGCTGAGTGATGTCCTCCAGGTCCCCGCCGCGCTTCCCGATGTGCAGGGTGTGCTCGCCGGTGAGAACGAGCGATCCCTCGGTACCCGTGATCTGGCACCAGTGTCCGCCGCCATGATGCGCCACCGACGACAGCGTCAGTGACGCCACCGCACCTGACCCCATCCGCATGGTCCAGCTCGCGAACTCGTCGGCGGTCACGGGGTGCGAGACGCCTGCGTCGTCGTTCCGGCGCTTGGTGAAGGTCTCGACCACTCCGGCGACCGACACCGGTTCGCTCGCGGTCCAGAAGCGGCAGAGGTCAATGAGGTGCGACCCCACCGCGCCCAGGAGCCCGCCGCCACGTCCAGCGTCGTACCACCAGTTCCAGGGGGCGTTGCTCGCCTGGGGCCGGCCATCTCCTCTGAGATAGGGGCGCAGGGCCATTTCGATGTGCCGGATGTCCCCGATGGCACCGCTCCGGATCAGGTCGCGGGCCTTCTTGCGGTTCGGCTCGTAGCGGAGCTCGTGATCCATCCACGCGACCTGTTTGGGTCGCGCGGCCGACGCCTCCCACAGACGCAGGGCCTCGGGTGCGGCGAGCGTCGTCGGCTTTTCGCAGAGCAGGTGCCGTCCCGCTTCGAGGGCCGCGAGGCCAAAGCGCAGGTGGGTGTCGGGGGTCGAAGAGACGATGATCAGGTCGGCGACACCGGAACGCGCCAGCTCGACGCCGTCATCGAAGACATGCGGGATTCCGAAATCCTTCGCCACCTGGTCGGCGTTCGCGCGCTTCCCGCTCGCGATGCCCGTCACTTCGACGCCGGGGACGAGCTTGAGTCCGGGCAGCTGAACTCGACGGGCGAACCCCGTGCCGATCATGCCGATCTTGACGGTCATCCCTTCGCTCCACACGCGAGTGAGTCGGGCCGGGGCCTGACGGAGTCGATGACGATGTCCACCCGGCTCCGGGAGGCGAGACCCGCATCGGTCCCCGAGCCCTGAATCCGTCCCCGATACTCGGGTCCGACGGAGGTAAGCGTCAGCGTTCCTGAATCCACGGGGAATCCGTGGGCTATGTCATGCAGGATGAAGCGCACGGCCACGACGGCGCCGCGCGGCGTGATGCTGTCAGCCCTTCCGAGGAGGGGGTACGATCCCGCCGAGAGGGGCGTCGGGGAACGGACCCAGGCGAGAACGCCGTAGGCCCCGCTGACCGCGTCGAAGAGGACGCCGCCCCCTTTGCACGTGTGAGCGACGTCGAGCGCCGTATAGGCCGTCGAGTCCTTGGCGGTCCGGAAGACCCGCACACCCATCGTGGCGGGCGGCGGGCCGTCGAGGCAGGCTGCGACCCCCAGGAGGGCGCCGAGCAGAGGTGCGGTCTTCAGGGAGCGCGAACGCCCAGCGCGGCGCGTGCGGCCTCGGGCGACAGAGTGTGGGGCGCGAGGGCCTCGAGCAGCGCTGGAGGGGCGGCGCGCGGCTTCAAGGTCTGCTTGTCCACGCAGACGAGCACCTGCCATCCAGTGGCGCCCAGGAAACGGGGCTCACCCCAGACGACGTCGAAATTGATGGTCATGGAACGGGTGCCGACCTTGCCGATGTACGCGGCCACCGTGAGGCGGTCGTCGAGGCGGGCGGGCACGAAGAACTCCGCGTGGATGGCGCGGCGTGGAAGGAAGATCCCGTGGCGGTCGAAAACGTCCTTGTAGGCCAGGCCGGACGCACGGAAGAGCTCAGTTTCGGCGATTTCGAAAAAACGGACGTACGCGCCGTAGAAAATGATGCCGGCGTAGTCTACGTCCGACCAGCGGACGTACTCCTGGATGAGAAACGGGCTCGGAGAATTCGCCATCCCCGGGAAGCTAGGAGCGGCTTCCCGGGGACGTAAGGCCGCGCGTCAGGAAGCGGCGCGAGCCCGCCAGAACGCTTCGTTCTTCTGCTTCAGCCCGTACTCCCGCAGCCGGCGCCACAGAGTCGTCCGGCTGATGCCAAGACGGCGCGCGGTTTCGGCGAGCTTGCCTTGAGTCGCTTCCAGGGTGTCGACGATCGCCTGGCGCTCACGTTCGGCGAGGGTGCGGCCCCGGTCGGCTTTCGGTGGAATCACCGCCGCCGCCCCGGCCTGCGAATCGGGGACGCGGAGCGGCAGGATGCGAGCGCCCATCGCGGAGAGCCTCGGGAGCAGCTCTTCCTTGCCCGGCAGGTTGCCGTTGGGGGAGCCGTTCCCGATGGAGCGCTGGCCTTCCTGGTTGGCGTAGAGGACGTGCCCATCGGTATCGAAGACCACCACGCCCTCGCGAATGGAATCGAGGAGCGCACGACCGAGTGGGGTGAGTGACGGAGGATTCTGAGTCAGAGGACGGTTGCCGGCCATTGGTGACCTTTCCGTAATACGGGGTTCTCTCGGGTTCCTTCAAGAGACCCCGCGAACGGGCGAAGGTCACAGATGTAAACGCCCGGGATTTGTCTACCTTCGGCGGCGGCGGGGGGGGCGGAAGGGCTTTCCCGACTTCGGTTTCCCCTTGGGAAGCTCGTCGAGGCGCCTCTTGAGATCGGTGATCGAATCGGCCCGCGCCGCCTCACGTTTCCCCCGGGTGACAGTGAACCGGAGCGGGCGGTCCAGGACGGGCAGGTCGCCTTCGCGAATTCGCCGCGCCTGGCCCTCCTTGAGATGCAGCCGCGCTACACCCTTCCCATCCTCGATTCCGTATTCGATCGCCACCCGGTCTCCAAAGAGCGCGACCGACTGGGGCAGGCCATCCAGCTTGGCCCGCTCCGCCTCACTCACGAGGTCGTCCACGTCGAGTGACAGGCGCGCGCGCAGGAAAGAGTCCCAGCTCGTCACCGACGCCACCTGGTGCGTGAGCCGCTCCTCCAGCGCCTCGGGGGCGAGCTGGCTCAGTGTCCCACCCGAACGGCCCCAGAGCGCCTGCGCGCGGTGCCAGGCGCGGGAGAGGCGCGGCTGATCGGGGTGCGGGGTACCCCCGTTTCGTACGGCCTTCACCAGCGCCTGCCGCGCGGCCTCCGCCAGATCGGCCGGGAACGTTCCCGTCAGCGCTTCGACTTCCCGCTCCAGCATGAAGCCCTGGTATTCGACGGTCCGGACCGCCATGAGCCCTTCATGCCGGCGATGGCGCTCGAACGTGACTTGCGGCGGCGCGCGGCGGGCATAGCGCCGCAAAGAGCGCTCCGGGATCTGGGTGCCTTCGATGGCCGCGCGCGGATTGCCGAAGCGGTCCGCGAAATAGCGCAGCGTCCCCGCGATGGCGCCCCAACTCCCGCACACCGATCCGCGACTCACCCGCGCCTCCTGCCCATCCGCGGTCTCCTCGTCGATCACGACGTCGAAGGGTGCGACCTTCGCGAGCAGATCGGCGAACTGGGACTTGATCCCGTCGTCGGCCACCGGAAAGCGCGCGGGGAGGGACATCTCGAGCTGCCGATACACGGATGCGGTGCCGAGCGCGATGTCCTCGATCGCCTTGACCAGCACGCCCCGGCCCTCGGCCCAGCGATCGATGGTTTCGCGGAAAAGATGGCGCGGCAGGCCGTACACCTCGCCGAGGTCACCATGTTTGTTGACCGCTTCGGCGAAGACGTTGTAGGCGGTAAGGTGGTCGGAGCCCGGAACGATCAGTCCCTGCAGGTTGCGGTCGTCGCGCGTCATGCGGTGGAGTGAGTCGATATTGGCCGCGACGGCGACCACCGGGAGGAGCGGCGTATCCGCGTGCACCAGGAGCTCGCCCCAGGGGCGCTCGCACGGCATCGCCTCTACCTGGCGCCCGTAGTTGGTGAGGCGCCCGTTTTCCACGAGGCCCCGATCGGTGAGCAGCGTGACCGCTTCCCGATACGACCGCTTGTCGAGGGGCACGGGCAGATCGAGATCCCCGGCGTCCACGCCGATGGCGGCGCAAGTCATCGCGACCCGCTCCGCATCTCCGGCGAGCTGGAACTCAGGCGGTGTCGGGCGCAGCTGATCGAACACCAGCCGCCGGTCACTCAGGATGGTGACCTCTCCTCCCTGAACGCGGCCATGAACGCGCCCCGCCATCTGCAAGATCTCGTTCGCGCCGAGGTAGAGGCGGGTGAGGACGTTTCGACCCCGTTCGATGACGTTGGTGTAGCGCGCGTCATAGATGACGACGGTGTCGAGCCCGCGGATGTTGAGGGCCGATTGCCCCGCCGCCGTCATCGCGAGCAGGAAGGGCCGTTTGACGGTGCCGTCGAGAAATGGCCTGATGACGCGGATCGGTTCGCCACCGTGGTAAAACGCCGTGTCGAGCCTCGGCCATTTCGCGCCGAGCTCCGACGCGATCTGCTCCACCTCCGCCCGCGTCGGCACGAAGACTGCAACGCCCCGCCGCTCGCGCAGGACGCGAGTGATGAAGCGTTCGTTCAGGAACGAGAGGGGCTGCTGGGGAACGACCCGGACGTCGGCGGCGCGCGCCGGATCGAACGCCGTCGTTTCCAGCACTTCGGCGGACTCGAGGTAACGGGCATAGAACTCGGGATCGACCGTGGCGGAGAGCCAGATGCAGCGGCACCCGGCCCGCTTGGCCAACGCGAGGCACAGCTCCAGCTCGGCCGAGGTCTGGTGGATCTCGTCGATGATGAGGGTGTCGCGTTTGGTGATGAGGCCGTCCTGGAACCACCGCCGCGCGATGCCGGTGGTGATGATGACCACGTTCCACGAGGGCGTTTCGGGCGTCGCCTCCCGCTCGCGGTTCACGACTCCGACCTTGAGGGGAAGCCCTACGATGGCGCCGGCGATCGGCCTGATCGCCAATGTCTTGCCCGTCCCCGTCCCCGCCATGATGCCGAAGCCCGATCCCGAGCGCGCCAGCCGGTCGATGTCGCCGCCATGCTCCCGGGCGAGCAGGGTGTCGATCTCCAGACCGAGGGCGAGCTCGATCGTTTCGCACGCGGCGCGGGTGGGGGCAATGACGATGACGCGGCCCCCCTGACCGGCGGCGAGATAGGCCTCACGATCGGGAGGGAGGAGGTGATCGCGGGAGGATGCCACGCTTCAATATTAGTAGAGGGAAAAAGAGAACGGCGGCCGGGTCAAAAACCCGACCGCCGCCCTTTCCTTTAACGACTCAGCGCCTAGCGATGGTTGCCGTGGTCGCCGTGATCTTTCTTGCCGTGATCGCCATGATCGCCGCGACCGCCCTGGTCACCTTGATCCCGCTTGTACCAGCCGCGGTGCTGCCCGCGGTCGTGCCACGCATGGTCGTCGTCGCGATCGTCGAACTTCCGGCCGCGGTCCCAGTCACGATGTCGCTCGAACCAGTTGCGGTCGTGACCGCGCCAATCCTCCGGCACGTAACGCGGATCGTAGTAGTACATCGGACGGCCCTGGTAGTAGCGCTGGACGTAGTAGACGCGTTCACCGCCGTACCAGTACCATGGCTGACCAACCGAGACGAACCCGGCGTAACCAGGCGTTCCGACGCCGAAGGACACGATCACGCGGGTTTGCGCATTCGCCGAGATGGCCCCACCAGCGAGAAGCGCCAGGCACAACATTAGGGTCCGTTTCATATGACCTCCTGTGGTCGCCCCCTACTAGTGGAAGTCCCGTGCCAAGCGGGCTTTTTGGGGCGAACCTGTGCTGAGAATGAGGGGGTTAGGAGGTGTGGGGCGGTTCGGGGGTGAAACAGAGGAAAATGTCCTCAGGAGGGGACGGCGAGAGGCTAATCCCCCAGGGAAATGCCCAAGTCGCGAGCGGTGGCAATGACGTCCGAGTCCAGCGGTACATGACGCGGCTTCGCAATAGCCTCCTCGATGGCGACCGCCACGATGTCAGGGGGCTGAAGCGCCACCATGTATCCGAACTTCCTCTCCGCGATCAAGCGGACCGCCGCGGCGCCGAATCGCAGGGAGAGAAGCCGGTCGAAGGTCGTCGGGGAGCCGCCGCGCTGCAGGTGGCCGAGCACCATCGAGCGAGTCTCCTTCCCGGTCATCTCTTCGATCGAATGAGCCACCTTGTCGCCGATGCCGCCGAGCCGGTGGTGCTCGGGGTCGATGAGGGAGACCCCGCCCCCTTTGGGGCGCGCGCCCTCCGCCACGACGACGATGCTGAAGTGACGCCCCTCGGCTTCGCGAGCCCGGATCTTCTCGACGACCTTCCTGATGTCGAAGGGGATTTCAGGGATCAGGATGACGTCGGCGGACCCGGCGAGCCCCGAGTTGAGCGCGATGAAGCCGGCGTGGCGGCCCATCACTTCGACCACCATGACCCGGTCATGGCTTTCGGCCGTGGAGTGCACCTTGTCGATGGCTTCGGTGGCGGTCTGGACGGCCGTGTCGAATCCGAAGGTCGCCACGGTCCCGCCGACGTCGTTGTCGATGGTTTTCGGGACACCGACGACGGGAATGCCCATCCGGTAGAGCTGCATGGCGATGCCGAGGGAGCCGTCCCCGCCGATCGCGACGATGGCATCGATGCCCAGCCGCTTGGCCTCGGCGACGACGTCTTTCGACCTGTCATGCTCGACGACGGTCCCGTCCTTCTTCATTTCTTTCCAATGGAACGGGTTGCCGCGGCTGGTGGTGCCCAGGATGGTGCCGCCGAGATGCGTGATGCCCCGGACTTCCGCGGGTCCCAGGGGGACGACTTTGTCGAGGCCCATGAGCCCGTCGTAGCCGTGGCGGATGCCGAGGCATTCCCAGCCACGGTGAGCGGCGGCGAGCACGACACCGCGGATGACGGCGTTGAGGCCCGGGGCGTCACCGCCACCGGTGGAGATGGCGATCTTCACGTGGCGGGAGCTTCGCGCAGCAATGCCATGACCTCGCCCGGCTGGGCGTGCCGCCCGAGCGCCTTCTTGGAGAAGATGGTCACTCCGTCACGCGACACTTCGAACACGCCCCCGGATCCGGGAATGAGCTGGAGCTCGGCATCGGGAAACTCGCGGGTGATCTCGGCCGCCAAACTGGTGGCCCGAGGCTCGTAGTTTCAGACGACGCAGTAGCGAATGGAAAGCTTCACCCGGGTAGCATAGCCACGCTTGACACGCCGCGCCACACGCCCGAGCTTGCGCGGACCCCGCATGGCTCAAGAGAAACGCGGCTTCGTCCTGTCAGGAGTGGTCGTCGTCCGCGCCGTGGTCGCGGGCGTTGCGATCGTCGGCGTCGTCGCCGCCGTCGTGGCCATCGCCGGAGGCGGGGTGGCCCTCAACGGCTCCACCTTCCTCGCCACCGGTGTACTGCTCGCGGCCGGCGCCGCGTCCCGGCGCTACGGCATCGCGCTTCCCGGCAACGGATTTTCCTCTTATGTGCTGGGCGTCCTCATCCTGGCGCTGCTCTCCCGGGGATGGCCATTCGCCGTGGTCGTCGCGCCTGCCGCGATGCTGATCGGCGATCTGGCTCTGCGACGGCTTCCTCTCTATTCCGCGCTGCTCAACGCCGCGCACCTGGGGACGGGCACGGTCCTCGTGGGGTTGGCGTACGATCTGGTGCACGGCGCCACGGGCGTGAATGTCCTGACGGTCGCGAACCTGCTCCCGTTGGTCGGCATCCTGCTGGTCATCCCGATCTTCATCAACGGTACGTTCTACCTCGAGCTCGCCGCGTCCCAGACCGTAGCCTGGGTGGACGCGCGCCTCACGGCCCGGTGGGAAGCCATCGTCTACGTCGTGTCCGCCGGGCTGGCGCTCGGATGGCTCGGCGCGGTCGAATCGGACATCCCGCTGTGGGCCGCGGCCACGCTGAGCCTCCTCCTCGCCGCCGCGACGATCGTGAGCGTGTCGGTGATTCGGCTCGGGGTCCGTGCCGACGAGCTCGACCTGGTACAGCGGCTCACGGGCGCCATTGCGGCCGACATCAGTCTGTCGAAGAGCTTCACGCGCATTCAGGATCTCACCCGCCGGTTGGTGCCGTGGGAGCACATGGGCATCATCCGGTTCGACGAGCGCCGGCGGGAGATGGAGCTCATCGCGGACACCACGATGGCGAGGAGCGGCATCACGGCAAATTTCCGGTACGACGCCGACGCCGGGCTGACAGGAGAGGTCCTCCGGCTGGGCCGGCCGCTGGTGGCGCACGATCTCCGGCCCGATCAGGTGGTACTGGCGGGCGATGAGACCCCGGGTGCCGAGATCCTCATTCCGCTCCATCACGGCGGGAAACTGATGGGTCTCTGGAGCATCCGGCATTCGGACCCGCGGATGTACCGTGAGTCCGACGGCGAGCTTCTGAGTCTCCTCACGCCTCAGCTGGCGCTGATGCTGGCGCTCGACGGCTCCGTGGCTCCCGTCGCCACTGCCTCGGACAAGATGTTGCAGTACGCCGAGACGCTCACCGCCACGACGCAGGAGATCCACGCGTCGAGCCAGGAGGTGGCCGCGTCGGCGCAGCGGGCCAGCAAGAGCGCGGCCGACGCCGCGACGCTCGTCGCCACGGCCTCGGACGGAGCCGACGAGCTCCGGCGCGGCGCCGCCGACGTCGCGGGCGCCGGCGAAGCTACGCGGAACGCCGGGACCCAGATGCAGCAGACCGCCGAGCGCGTTCGTGGGGCGACGCAGGGAGCCGTTCGGCGCCTGTCCGACCTCGCGACCACGGCCGAAGAGAGCGCCGGGGAAGTCCGGCGGCTCCGGGATGTCGCCAGCGAAGTGGAGAAATTCTCGGAGACCATCGGCTTCGTCGCGAACCAGACCAATCTGTTGGCGCTGAACGCAACCATTGAAGCGGCCCGGGCCGGACAGCATGGCCGGGGGTTCGCGGTGGTGGCCGACGAGGTCCACAAGCTCGCGGAAGCGAGCGCGCGGGAAGCCCGGAACGTGTCGAAGGCCGTGCAGGAGACCCGTCGGGCCTTGGACCGTGCCGCTCAACTGCTCGAGCGGATCCGGGCCGATCTGGCCGACGTGGTGCAAACGTCCACCAGTTGGGTACAAGACCTCGACCGGATCAATGAAGCGGCCGTCGGCACCGCGAAGGCCGGCCAACGCGTGGGCGAGGTCGCCCGCGCCAATGCGGACATCGCGGTGAAGGTCGTCGAAGGCCTGCGGCAGGGACACGCCGGAGCACGGGAATCCACACAGGAAACGGAGGCGGTCGCCGCCGCGGCGGCCGAACAGCTCAGAGCGATTGAAGACCTCGCCCAGGGTGCCACGCAATTGTCCTCGCTCGCGGAGAATCTCCAGCGGGCAGTCCGCTTCGTCCGGGGAGAGAACGCCCGGTCGTAGTTGGCGCCCAGGCCGCCGTCTGGCGGCCGCCCTGCTCGCCGCGGTCGGGGCCTGTACGGGCGCCACCGAACCGGGGCCACCGGTTCCCCGTATCGACTACGTCGACGGCGCCATCCAGCCGATTCTCTCCGCGGGTCAGTCCACCGTCATCGAAGGCTTCGGATTCGAGCTCGACAGCACGACGTCGAGTGTCACATTCGCCGCGCTCGGTGGAGGCACGGTGAACGCGGCGACCGACAGTGCCGGCTGGAGCGATGAAGCGATCCGCGTCGTCGTCCCCGGAACCGCCACGTCCGGTACGCTCACGATCCACACCAGGAGCGGCAGGACCCTCAACACCAGCGTCTTCGTGTTGCCACGCGTGCCCTTCGACACCAGTGGATTTCTGTGGCAGGCGCGCACGCCGTTCCCCCAATCGCCGGTGGGAGTCGCGCTCGCCGCCGCCGAGTACCCCGCGTCGGGTGGCGGAGTGACGACGACCCTCTATGCCGCCGGCGGTGCCGAGGTGATCGGCGGGGACTCGACGATCCTGCCTGATTCGGGCGTGTACGTAGCGACGGTGACGAGCAACGGCTCGATCGGCTCGTGGACCCGCCAGCACGACACGACGTTCTCGGACTCGAACCACTCGCTCCCCATCCGCCTCGCCTTCGCGAGCGCGGTGGTGGCCACGCCTTACAACTCCCGCCTGACCGGCACCGAGCTGATCGTGATCGGCGGCATGGACACGGCGGGGAATGCCCAGGCGACGGTGTACGTCGCCGCGGTTTCCCAGACGCACGTCACGACGGCGTTCGTTCCGGTGGAGCCACTCCCCGCTCCCGTCGCGGGCGCCATCGCGGTGGCGCGGCGGGGACGGATCTACGTGTTTGGCGGCGCCGACTCCGCGGGCCGGCCGCAGGCCGGTGTCTACATCGGCCGCGTGGGGCTGGATGGCCGTATTGACGGCTGGTATACGGCGCCGTCGCTCACGGGTCCCCGGGCCTACGGTGGCGGCGTCGTGCTCGACGATCGCGCTTTCGCGTTCGGGGGCATTGCCGATAGCGCGGATCCCGGAGGGGGCTTGGACGCGACACCCAGCAGATTGGTGACGAGCGACACCGCCACGCTCAGTCTGGTCTCGGGATTCTTTCTAGGCTCGGCCTGGGCCCCGGGACCCGGCCTCTTCCCGCAAGGGAGATCGCAGTTTTCCGTCCTCCCGGTCGGCAACGCCGTCCTGGCCGTCGGTGGTGTGTGTGACGGCGGTGTGGCCTGCCCGAACGAAACGCTGGCGGCGGCGATGGTGGGAGACAGTCTCGGGAGCTTCCACCCGGCCGGCGGAAACACGATTTCAGGAGCCGGCGGAGGGGTCGTCGCCAGCACCTCGGGGGCGACCTGGCGGGCCAGCGACGGGTCTTTTCACGGCCTGGTCCTCGGCGGCATGAACCTGACCACCCGGCTCCGGGTGGCTGGAGTTTGG
The DNA here is from genome assembly GCA_035553475.1 of Gemmatimonadales bacterium. Classification (GTDB taxonomy): domain Bacteria; phylum Gemmatimonadota; class Gemmatimonadetes; order Gemmatimonadales; family GWC2-71-9; genus 40CM-2-70-7. Next base: position 51,280 of record DATNDQ010000014.1, on the reverse strand, counting down.
GGATTCTGACTGCGCTTATTAGCGTAGAGCGCGAATGACCCGTGGAGGGTCCATGAGCAGGCGAGCTCGGACGCTGACTGGTTTGTTGTTGTCTTTGGCCGTGACGCAGGTGGGGGCACAGAGTCCTGCCCCGGCACCCGCGCACCCCAGTGCAGGCCCAACCGAAACACCCACGCGATTCGAGGCGAGCTTCTTCGGATCGTACACGCGATACGACAGGGCCTTTCTCCTCAAGAACACGCTCGGCGGGGGCGCCCGCATCGGGTACCTCATCACGCCGAACTTCGAGGTCGAGATCGAGGCACTGCTCGAGGCTCCGCAGACGCCGGCGGGATCGCCATCAGAGATCTCCCCGATCTTCGGCGGCGGTTCGCTGATCCTCAATCTTCCCGCCGGTCCCCATCTGACGCTGTATGGCGCTGCCGGCTATACGCGTCAGGACTTCGGCGGCTCGGCTCCCTACCGCTTCTCGGATGGCGGACCGCATGGGGCGCTGGGGGCGAGAATTTTCTTGAGTCCGCACGTCGCCATCCGCGCCGAAGGGCGTGAGATCTACGTACCGTCTTCGAACTCGACGTTCGGAAGCTCGGCCTTCCATTTCGTGGCGTCTTTGGGGATGTCGTTCTTCCAGGCGGGAAGCGCGATCCATCTCAAGGACTCGGATGGAGACGGCATCGCGGACAAGTATGACAAGTGCCCCAACACACCGGCCGGCGCGGTGGTGGACAAGGTCGGCTGTCCCATCGACTCCGACAAAGACGGCGTGCCTGACGGCATCGACAAGTGCCCGAACACGCCGGTGGGCGCGACGGTGGACGCGGCCGGCTGTCCAATCGACTCCGACAAGGACGGCGTACCCGACGGCATCGACAAGTGCCCCAACACGCCCGTCGGCGCGGCGGTGGACTCGGTCGGCTGTCCGAAGGACTCCGATGGCGACGGCGTGATGGACGGCATCGACAAATGCCCCAATACGCCCCGCGGTGCGGTCGTGGACGCGGTGGGCTGTCCGGTGGATACGGACAAGGACGGCGTGCCCGACGGCATCGACAAGTGCCCGAACACGCCGACAGGCGCCGTCGTGGACTCAGTGGGTTGTCCGGTGGATTCGGATCATGACGGCGTGCCCGACGGCATCGACAAGTGCCCGAACACGCCGCCGGGGGCCAAGGTGGATGCGACCGGGTGCCCGCAGCTCCCCGCGCTGGATTCGGATGGGGATGGCGTGCCCGACTCGCTCGACAAGTGTCCCAACACCCCGCGTGGCATGCCGGTGGACTCGAAGGGGTGCCCCATCCTCTTCCAGACCGCGCCCGTCGCGCCGGGAGCTGCACCGGCACGGCCGACGTACGTATTGAAAGGCGTCACCTTCCAGTCCGGGAAGTCGGTGCTGACGCCGCAATCGTACGCGACCCTCGATCAGGTGGCGGGGGTGCTGGTCGCGAATCCGGATATCCGGATCGAGATCGCGGGGTACACCGACAACACCGGATCGCGGATGATCAACGTCCGCCTTTCGGCGGCCCGAGCCCTCGCGGTGCGGGCGTACCTGGCGCGGAAGGGCGTGTCCCCGTCGCGGATGAGCGCGCGTGGGTACGGTCCTGCCGAACCGGTGGCACCAAATACGACCGCGGCGGGCCGCGCGCAGAACCGCCGCGTGGAACTCCACAAGCTTCCCTGACCTTTCGAGGGGCGGGGGCGCCGGTCGCTTTCGGCGCCCCGCCCCGATATTTTTCGCCCCCACTAGCAACCCTCGAAGCGGGTCACCGATGCTCACGCTCCGGCGTTCGATCCCGGGGACCGTTCTTCTCGCGAGTCTCACGCTGGCCGGCCCTTTGGCCGGCCAGCGGCCTCGTCCCAAGCATCCGGCTCCCGCACCCAAGCACGCCGCGGCGCCCAGGATCCCGACCCCCCGGTCCATCCTGGGGTTCGAGCCGGGAGACGACCGCAAGCTGCCCGACTGGCCCACGCTGGTCCGCTACTACCACGCATTGGCGGACGCGAGTGACCGCGTCGACCTCCGCGAAATCGGGAAGAGCACCCTGGGCGCGCCCTTCATCGCGCTGGTGATCTCGAGCCCGCAAAACCTGAAACGTCTCGACCACTTCCGCGCCATCAACGCGCGCCTGGCGGATCCGCGTACCCTCGCCAACAACAAGGACGCCGAGCAGGCGCTGAAGGACGGCAGGACGATCGTGATGGTGACGTCGGGTGTGCACTCGAACGAGGTGGGTGGACACCTCTCACCGGTGCAGCTGGCGTATCGCCTGGCGACGGACACGAGCGCCCGCACTCGCGCGATTCTCGACAACGTGATTCTCTGGCTGGTGCCGTCTCTCAATCCGGATGGCGTGACGATCGTCAGCAAGTGGTACACCCGCACCCTGGGGACCCCGTCGGAAGGGAGCCAGCCACCGGAGCTCTATCACCACTACGTCGGGCACGACTTGAACCGGGACTGGTACGAGTTCACGCAGGCCGAGACCCAGCTGGTGGCGGATTCGCTGTACGACGTCTGGCATCCGCAGATCGTGATGGATCTGCATCAGCAGGGACAGAACGGTTCCCGGCTGTTCCTGCCTCCCTACCTCGATCCCATCGAGCCCAACGTGGATCCTCTGCTCGTGGACGGGGACAACGCACTGGGCACGTCGATCGCGTGGACCCTCGGCGGCGATGGGCGCACCGGCGTCGCGATCAACAGCCTCTACGATGCCTGGACCCCGTCCCGGGCCTTCGCCCACTATCACGGCGCGGTGCGGATTCTCACCGAGGCCGCGAGCGCCGAGCTCGCGACGCCGGTCGAAATCCCGTTCGATCAGCTCTCCGCGGCGGGACGCGGATTCAACCCGCGCGAGCGCTCCTGGAATTTCCCACATCCTTGGCCCGGGGGCCGCTGGACGCTGCACGACATCGTGAGCTATCAGACGGACGCCGCGTACGCGTTGCTCGAGCACGCGTCCACCGAGCGGACCAAATGGTTGAGTGATTTTCTCACGGTGGGCTGGCGCGGTGTGCGTGGCTGGCGGGGGTGGCCCTGGGCCTACGCGATTCCCAGACAGCAGGACTCGGTCGCACTCGCGACCCTCTTCTCGGTTTTCCATCATGGCGGCGTCGAGGTGCGTTCCGCGAACCAGGCGTTCAGCGCCGGCGGCCAACGGTACGCGGCGGGCACGTACGTCGTGACGCTGCGCCAACCGTACGCCGCTTTCGCGAAGACCCTGCTCGAGCCGCAAGCGTACCCTGACCGGCGCCTCTACCCGAATGGTCCGCCCGAGCGCCCCTACGACGTCACCGCGAACACCTTGCCGCTCCTGCTTGGCCTGACGGCGACGCCACTGGCTGAGGAGCCGGCCCGGCTGCAGTTGTCGGCGCCGATCACGGCACCGCGTGCGACGCCCGGGTATCCGGGACTCAGCTCGGGAGAAGCGCCGAAAGTCGCCATTTACCGGTCGTATGCCGCGTCGATGGACGAAGGGTGGACGCGCTGGATCTTCGATACCTGGAAGGTCCCGTACGTCTCGATCGTCGATTCGACGATGCGGGCGGGCGGGCTCAAGGCGAAGTTCGACGTGATCATTCTCCCCGACGAATCGCCGCACGACCTGCTCGAAGGGCTTCCCTCGCCTCGCTACCCCGCGACGTATGCAGGCGGGCTGGGATCGAGTGGTGTCGATGCCCTCCGGCAATTCGTACAGGATGGCGGAACGGTGGTGGCCCTCAACGAGGCGAGCCGCTTCCTCATCCAGACGCTGTTGCTCCCGGTGCGAAACGTCCTCGAAGGCGTGGGGGACGACGAGTTTTACGCTCCGGGATCGATTTTCCGTCTCGAGCTCGATACCACGGCCGCGGAAGCTCACGGCATGTCTCCGCGAAGCATCGCGTGGTTCGAGGGCGGACCCGCCTTCGACGTGTTGGATTCGACACAGGTTCGAGTCATCGGCCGGTACCCGACCGACCCCAACTCCCTGTTGCTGTCGGGCTGGGTGTTGCACCCTGAGCGCGTGGCCGGACGTGCCGCGATGGTGGAGGTGAAGGTGGGTCAGGGAAAGGCGGTGCTTTTCGGTTTCCGCCCGCAGTATCGTGGCCAGAGCCTGGCCACTTATCCCCTGCTATTCAACAGCTTGGAGATGAAGTAGCAGTTTGTACTCTTGATTCTGCCGGTGCGAATTCCTATCCTGTTGACCCCTATGCGCTTTCGCCGTGATGGCAGCTGGTTGCTGGTGCTCGCCGCCCTGGCTTTCCCGGGGCGGCTTTTCGCCCAAGGGAGACCCGATTCCACGCGCGCGCTGATTCCCGTGCGCGCGGATCAGCTGCCGATTTTCCTGCACCCGGGCACGATTCACTTCGCGCATCCCGATCAGCCGATGTTCGTGAACGCGCGCAACGTGAGAGCGCTCTACGTCAACGCGTGGGCCTTCGCATCGCCGAAGCTCTGGGGCCTGGCGCGCCTCGCCGACTCCACCGAGATCAACGCGCTGGTCGTGGACGTCAAGGACGATACCGGGTGCATGCTGTATCCGTCGCAGGTGCCCACCGCTGTCGAGATCGGCGCGAGCGCCTGCGCGCGGACCAAGAACGTCGAAGCCCGGCTCGACACACTGCGCGCGCATCACATCTACACCATCGCGCGCATCGTCGTGGCGAAGGATCCGCGGCTGGCCGAGCGGAAGCCGGAATGGTCGGTGAAGGACAGGCGGGGCGGGCTGTGGCGCGACCGGATCAACATCGCCTGGGTCGACGCGTACAACGACTCCGTGTGGATCTACGCGGCGCAGCTCGCCCGTGAAGCGGTGGAGAAGGGCTTCAACGAAGTGCAGTTCGACTACGTGCGCTTCCCCGACGAGCCCCGGGCGAAGCTGGCCGAGGCGATTTTCCCTGCCAAGAAGCCCGGGGATACCGAACGGGTCGCGGTCCGGCGCCATGTGCAGCTGCTGGTCGATCGCGTCCGCGCCGCCGGCGTGCCCGCGACCTTCGATATTTTCGCGCTCACCGCCTCGACCACGAGCGGGGACCTGGGCATCGGCCAGGTCTGGGAGGACTTCGCTTCGGTGGCCGACGTGGTGTTGCCGATGGTCTATCCCAGTCACTACTATGCTGGCGCCTTCGGGTTCGCGCATCCCAACGGAGAGCCGTACCGGGTGGTGCACGATGCCCTGCGGGACGCCCAGGAGAAGAGCCGCGACATTCCGAACGCGGCCACCATCCGTCCGTACCTGCAGGCGTTCACCCTCGGCCGGCGCAAGCCGCGCTACACGCCGGTGGAGATTCGCGAAGAAATCCGCGCGGCGGAGGAGCTGGGCATTACGTCGTGGGTTCTGTGGAACCCCAGAAGCGTCTATCAGCGCGACGCCCTGCGGCCCTTCCGCACCACCAGCCACCCCTCTGAAACCGAAGCCGGCGTCGGCGAGTAGGACTAAGCACTTCACAACGGAGATGGGCATGCGGAAGGTCGGTGTGGGGATGGTGCTCGCGGCCTTGTTCGCGGCGGCGTGCTCCTCGAGCACGACCAGCGTGGGCGCGGACGCTATCGACGGCGCGGAGCTCGCGGCGGTCCGGGCGGCACTGGGCAAGGCGCTCGCCTCGGACAGCTTCTATTCCGAGCTTTCGACCTTCGTCTTCCCGTTCATCGATCAGGCCACGAAGGAAGGCGAAGGGCCCGGCGACACGACCCGCCTGGTCGGGATCCTGCTCGACATCAATGCGACCAAGGGAGACACCCCGATCGTCGCCCGTTTCAGCGCCCTGCTGGACTGGCGGCACTATCGCCCCACGTCACAGACGGTGGACAGCATCACCTTCCTGCTCGGCGCGGGGATCACGCCCCCCTTCTCCGACTCCCTGGCGACGTCCTTTTCACCGGATACGGTGGGGACCGGCGTCGGCTTCGTGGTCGCGCAGGCGCAGGATTCCGCGGTCCAGACCTGGCTGACCCGCACCGGCGCCTTTCACGTGACGGCCGCCAGCTTCGGCTCCCCTCAGACCACGGGCCTGGGCGGGATTACGCTCGCCGTGTCACACGGCACCATGAATGGGGATTTCCATCTGACGGCCAAGCTCGAGCCCGACTCGTCGACGACGGTCACGGGCACGCGCAGTTTTTCGGGGGGAATTCACGCCCTCAAGATCGCCATCACCGGCTCTTTGAGCGCGCCTCCGGCGCCGGCGCCCACTCGGTGATCACGCCCGCGATTGCCGACGCGGCCACCGTGTAGGGATTCGCGAGGTACAGCTGGCCCGGGCCGGAGCGGCCCGGGAAGTTCCGATTGATGGCCGAGATGGTGACTTCGTCCTTGGTGCGCGAGACGCCGGGACCCGCGTTGATGCAGGCGCCGCAGGACGGCTCGAGGAACGTGGCTCCCACCTGCCGGAAGAGGTCGAGATAGCCCTGCTCTTCGCAGTACCGCTTCACATCCTGTGATCCCGACTGAATGAAAAACTTCACGCCCGGCGCCACCTTCTGGCCCCGGTCCACCGCTTCTTGGAGGACGCGGGCGTACATGTCCATGTCCTCTTTCTTTCCGGCGGTGCAGGACCCCGCGTACGCGATCTCGACCTTGATCGGCGCGCCGAGCTCGTCGATGTAGGCGCCGTTGCCCGGGTCACCGGGGAGCGCGACCATCGGCTTGAGCCGGGAAGCGTCGATCTCGATCACCTCGCAGTACTCGGCGTTCGGGTCGGACGCGAGGTCCGCGCAGGCCTTCTCGGCCTCGGCGCGCGTCATCTTCCGGTAGTCCATCAGATACGCGACCGTCTTTTCGTCGGGTGCCACGTATCCCGTGAACCCGCCGACCTCGGCGGTCATGTTCGTCATCGTCGCGCGCTCGTCGACCGAGAGCGCCTCGACCGCGTCGCCGCAATACTCGACCAGCTTCCCGATCGCCTGCCCGCTCTTGATGTACGGATGCCGCAGGATCTCGAGCATGTAATCCTTGGCGGTCACGTTCGCGGGCTTGACACCCTTGACCACGACCTTCACGGTCTCGGGCACGGTGAGACGAACGTCCTTGGTGATCCACGAATTGAAGATCGCCGTGGTCCCCACTCCGAACGCGACGCACCCCACGGCGCCCGCGTGCGGCGTGTGGGAATCAGAGCCGATGATGACCTGGCCCGGAAGCGCGTGCGACTCGAGAATCTTCGAGTGGCAGATCGCCTCGGAGCCGTGGTGGCCCAGGCGCAGCTCCCCGTAGAGCTTGATCCCCTGCTTCTCCGCGAAGGCCCGCTGCTTTTTTTCGAGCTGATTGGCGACGTCGAGGAGACCTTCCTTGATCCGCTCCGGCGTCATCGCCTCACCCAGGAAGGTGAGGTGGTCGCGGAACAGGAGGACCGAGCCGGGATCGAGCACCCTTTCGTCCTGGCCGACCAGCTGTTCGAAGAAGATCGCCGCCATCGGCGTGACGTACTCGTGGCTGAACCGGATGTCGGTCACCACGAAGCCTTCGTCCCCCGGCTTCACCGACGGAACGCCGACCTTGCCCTTCGACGGATCCACGACCCAGTGACGGGCCAGCACCTTTTCGCCGAGCGTCATCGGACGGCGTGGCGTGGCCGGCGGGCTCAGGACGACTTTGCCCTGAAGGCGCGCCACGTTGTAGTTGAAGAGGCCGTCGTACTCGATGATGCCCGTGGTGATCTCGCCTTCGCCCTCGGTGAAAGCGGAGAGCGGGATCTCCTCACCACGCCGTACGCGCTCGATGATCGAGAAATCGGTCGTGGTCAGGACACCGAGGTTCTGGCAATTCTCGCGATAGATGCGCTCGATGTTCTCAGCGATGACCAGCTTGATACCGGCGCACATCTCGGCGTAGGGCGACTGCTCCCGGGACGACCCTTTTCCGCGGCGCTTCCCGGAGACTGAGGCTACAAAGCCACCTTGCTTGACCGAGCCGCGGGTGATCGGGAACTGGTCACCGCACTTGAGTCCGAGGTAGGGGAATTCCCCCAGCGTCTCGTCGTAGTAGTAGCAGATGTACGCCGGCGTGATCTCGTCCGTCGAGATGTTGTCGCGCAGTGGCACCTTGGGGGGCCACGGCAGATCCTTGCCGGCGAGCTGGTCACGCACGAGGCCGGCATCCTCGGTGAGGAACAGGATGCGGCCCGGGAAGCGGACGCGATCGGGCAGCTTATTGACGGGGCGAGACTTGAGAGCTTCCAGCATGCCGAAAAATGCCCCCTTGCTACAGGTGGAGCAAGGCGATTGGTTCAGCCGATGCGACCTCTATACACCCTGTTGCTGATCTTCGGGGCTTCGTCGGGTCCGGCCCTCGCGCAAAAGCCTGCCACTCCCGCCACACCGGCTGGCCCGCCGCCCCAGGTCATCCCGGTGCCGAACGAGCGTGCGATGGATGCCCATCTCCGGTTCCTGGCGAGCGATCTGCTGGAGGGTCGCGCCCCGGCGACACGGGGCGGGCACCTCGCGACCGATTACATCGCCGCGCAATTCGAAGCGCTGGGCCTCGAGCCCGCGGGTCCGAATGGCTCGTATTTCCAGCCCGTTTCGCTCACCGGAACTCTGACCCAGCAACCCTCATTCGTTTGGGGGAAGGGCGCGGACACCAGGAGCCTCAAGCCGGGTGACGAGTTCGTGGAGTGGGCGATGAAGCCCGAGTCGCGAATCACGGTGGACGGGGACGTCGTGTTCGTCGGGTACGGCATCAAGGCGCCCGAGTACCGCTGGGATGACTACAAGGGCGCCGACCTCCACGGCAAAGTGCTGCTGATGCTCGTGAATGACCCGGGCATCCAGGACTCGACGCTCTTCAAGGGACGGGTCCTCACGTACTATGGGCGCTGGACCTACAAGCTCGAGGAGGCGGCCCGACAGGGAGCGATCGGAGTGGTCCTGGTGCACACCACGCCAAGCGCGACCTACGGCTGGGACGTGGTCCGGGGATCCTGGTCCGTCGAGCAGTTCCAGCTTGAGGGGGACGCGGGCCCCTCCCTCGATTTTGCCTCGTGGGCCACCCATGACGCGGTGCAATCCGCGCTCGCGTCGGTGGGGCTCAATCTCGATTCTCTCACCAGGCTCGCGGCCAACCGGGGATTCATTCCGGTGTCGACCGGCCTGCACGCGGCGATCGACCTCGCGAGCGCGGTCCGGCACGTCCAGAGCGAGAACGTGGTCGCGCGCCTCCGGGGATCCGATCCCGTGCTCTCGTCGCAGGTCGTGGTGATTTCGGCGCATTGGGATCACAAGGGAATCGGACCCGCGGTTGGGGACGACTCGATCTACAACGGGGCGGAGGACAACGCGTCGGGAGTTGCGGCGATGCTGGCGACCGCCGAAGCCCTGTCGAAAATGCCCAGGCGCCCCAGACGGTCCGTGCTCTTCGTGGCGACGACCGCCGAGGAGAGTGGGCTCCTGGGATCAGCCGGGTACGTGGCGCATCCGCTCTTCCCTCTCGCCCAAACCGCGGCTGATATCAACATGGACGAGGTGAACGTGCACGGGGCGACGCGGGATATCGCCGCCCTGGGCACGGACCAGTCGTCACTGGGGAAGATGTTCTCGGACGCGGCGGCGGCGGAGTCGTTGAAGGTCGCCAATCGTCCCGATGTCGGTGGGGGGTTCTTCCGGTCCGACCACTTCCCCTTCGCGAAGGCCGGCGTGCCGGCGCTGTCGATTCAGGCCGGCGAGGATTTCATCGGGAAGCCCGGCGGGTGGGGGAGACAACAGGAGCAGGATTTCGAGGAGCACCGTTATCACCAGCCCTCGGACGAGTGGACTCCCCTGTTCCGCTATGACGGAATGAGCCAGGAGGTCCGGGTGGTGATGCGTTTGACCCTCGCGGTCGCGGACGCGACCGACCTGCCGCGGTGGCTGCCGGGGGCCGACTTCAAGCGTTAGTTGTGCAGTTTGTTGCAGTATGATGGTAGTCTGCTAATGCACTGTGCTGAAAAGAGTTACGCGTATCATGCGTTCGAGTCATTGCTGGACTCGCAGGGGTCAGGTAAGTTTGCGCCCGTTTTTGACGGTCCGGTAAGCGCAAACGTCAGTCCTGGAGAATGACCCTGGAACTCCCCACCACGCATCGTCTTCCGCTGTCCTGGCTCAAGGATGCAGCCAGTCTTCCAATCCAGTATCGGGCAATGGCTGAGGCGGCACCTGAAGGAGCTCGTGATCCTGAGCGTGTGGCCGAGCTCGCCGCTCAGGCCCTCGAGTACAAGCCGGCCCAGGCGATCGCGCGGAAGCAGAAGGACACCGGGCTGTGGGGCGCCAACCTGCTCGCACCGGGACCCAACAAGGTGTTCGGGTGGACCGAGGCAGGGACCGTCACCCAATACCGTCATTTGCTCGAGCTGGGATGGCCAGCCGATCAGCGCGTGTTCCGGATCGCCGACCGGTTCCTGTTCCGCCTCCTCTCTCGCGATCCCGACCCCACTCTGCTGGTCGAGTTTCAGCGCTCCGCCAAGACCGACCCGGGCTTTGGCCTCTGGGCGCGCAACCTCGGCAGGGAAGGCGCGGCGGCCGCGCTCGCCCGGGCGTCGCGCGGCGAGGATCCCCGCCTGCGCGGAGCAGCGCACAACATCCTGAACGGGATTTCGTTGTATCTCCGAAGTCCCATCCTGGAGAAGCCGTTCAAGAAGGCCCAGGGCAAGACGGTGGTCGAACCTGAGGCGGTACCCCCGTCCTACTTCGCGATGGAGATGCTGGCTTTCCTGCCGGCCCTCCAGCGCGAGCGTTCAGGCTTCGTCGAGCGGCTCGGGGCGTACTTCTCGACGCCGGCACCCAAGCGGGCGTTCTTCCAGCTGGCAGGCAAGAAGATTCTGCCGCCCACGTTCATCATCATGGGTGACCCTCTCCGGGCGGACTCCCACGGGCACGTACCGGATGTGCCGTTCGCCGTGTACTGGCTGGAAATCCTCGCACGGCTGGGGTTGGTCCGGCAGATCCCCTCCGCCACCAAAGTGCTGGCGCGCCTCTATTCCGAGTGCGACGACCAGGGGGTCTGGAGTCCCAAGGCGCTTCGGACCATGCCGAAGTCCGACAGCCCGGTACTGAGCCACTACTTCCCGCTCGAAGGACCGGGAAAGAGCCCGGCCCAGAAGCAGACCGACATCACGTTCCGGCTGGCGCTCATCGCGCGGCTGCTCGGCTTGCCGATCGAAGTCGTTTAGTTTGCGGGAAGGGTCATAGAGTAGTAGCTTGGGCTACTACTCTATGGCCTCGATCGACCTCACTCCCTTCGGCTTTACCCCCACCGAGTCCCTCGTCTACGCCTCGTTGCTCCGCCTGGGCCCGAGTACCGGCTATGCGGTCGCCCGCGCCTGCCGTCTGGCCCGAGCGAATGCCTACGCCGCCCTCGAAGGCCTGGTAAGCCGGGGCGCGGCGACCTCCGCGGGGCGTCCGGCGCAGTTTCGGCCGGCTGACCCCTCGAGCCTCGTGGCGCGGGTGGCGGCATCCCAAGGGCAGGCGCTCGATCGGCTGAGCCGGGCCCTCGAGGGGACGGCGACGGGATCCGAGCCGACGATTCACTCGGCGGAGGGTCTGCGGGGGACCGTGAATGCGTTGCAGCAGCTGGTGGCTCGGGCCGAGCGGAGCGTGAAGGGTACGGTGGCGGCAGAGCTCTGGCGTCCGTCTCTCCCTGCGTGGCGACGCGCGGCGTCGCGGGCGTCCCTCGACGTCCTGATCGCCGGAGAGGCTGAAGACCCGGAGTCACTTGCCAAGGGGTCGGTAGCTGCCTCGTCCCCGACCATCCTGTTGATCGATGACGCTCGAGTGTTTTCCTCGTCGGGGGCCGGAGACCTGATGACGGCGATGTGGAGTGCCCATCCCTTGCTGGTGCAGGTCGGAGTGGCGGCAATCAAGTGAAAGGGCCGCCGTTGTTGGGCTTTCTGGCTCTCGGCGTGACGGGGTGCCGGGCCGCGCCGATTCCTGAATCCCAGTGGTATCCCGCGGGAACCGGCCTCCAGGCCAAGTACGTCACCGTCCAGGGCGCGCGCATTCGGTACGTCGAGTCTGGCACCGGTCAGACGGTTGTGTTTCTCCACGGCCTCGGCGCGTCGATCTACGCCTGGCGGGACGTGATCGGCCCGGTTGCGGCGGCCGGCTTCCACGTGGTCGCGTTCGATAGCCCAGGGTTCGGCGGATCAGGCCGGCCGACATCGGGCTTCAGCGCCGACGACTACGCGTCGTTGACCGTCGCTCTTCTCGACTCACTGCATCTGAGTGACGTGGTGCTGGTGGGCCACTCGATGGGTGGGGAGATCGCGGCGCTCGCGACCCTCAAGGATCCTTCGAACGTCCGCGGCCTGGTCCTGATCGATGCCGCCGGACTCGGTACTCACCTCCCCCTTCTCGCCCGGCTCGCTCGAGCTCCACTGGTCGGCCAGATGGTCGCAGGACTGCGGGGACGAGGTGGGGTCGAGAAGGCCCTACAGTCCACGTTCGGGGTCCCCAGCCGAATGACTCAGGCCGAAGTGGATCAGTACTACGCGCCGGTTGCAGCGCCCGATTTTGGAAGGACGCTTGCCGGGGTCGCCCGCGAGTTCGATTTCAGCGCCCTCAAGGGACGACTCGACTCCATCGCGAAGCCGACGCTCGTCCTGTGGGGCTCCCGCGATATCTGGATTCCCCCCGGGATTGGTGAGCGCATGACGGCCAGCCTCCAGCGGGCAGCCTTCGTCCTCGTGCCGGGGGTGGGCCATGACCTGCCCGATGAGGATCCCGCCGCTGTGCTGAGGTCGCTGATCCCGTTCCTCCAGCAGGGGATTCCCCAACCCCCGCCGAACGTTGCAATATTTGGTATTGATATCAACCGCAAGGTTGATAAATTGAGGCAATGAAGCATAAGCTCAGCAATTCAAGAGCCTTACGAATCATTGATTCGGCACAGCGGGAGTTCGCCCGTGAGGGCTTTGAGGGCGCTCGGGTCGATCGCATCGCAAGGTCTGCGGGGGTCAACAAGCAGCTACTGTTCTACTACTACCAGTCGAAGCAGGGGCTCTTCCGTGCAGTCCTTGGCCGGGCGGCTGCGGACCTCGAACAGTCGTTGACCGGGCTGACCGCGAGCGGGGGCCGCCCACTGGACCGGCTCGAGCGATCCCTCGACCTCCTCTACACGTTCTTCGCCTCGCACCCCGAATTGGTGGCGCTCCTCACCCGCTCCGGGCGGGTGGACATCGCGCCCTTTGCTCCGGTGGTCAAGCGGCTCGTCGTATTGCTGGCGGAAGGTCAGGGCCTCGGTCAGGTGCGGGATGATGTCGACCCGCACCTGACCGCGGCTCAAGCCCTGGTACTGATGGTGGGTTTTCTGAATCTCGAGTCGGTCGTCTCTGCCAGCGCGCCTTCTCTCGCGATGGATGAACCGGCGCTTCGGCAACGCTGGCGCGAGGGCGCCACTCGACTTCTGGTCGCCGGGGTCGCTGCGCGCTAGCACTTGGCGTCTTAGCGACTTGGCGTCTTAGCGTCCTAGCGTCCTAGCGTCCAACCATCCTGGGCTCCTTCGGGGCATCACCCTCGAACACCAGGTGACCCGCCTCGAAGCGTGCTCCCCGCAGAGCCAGGCTCAACACCTGACCCAGATCCGACACCAGGTGCACGTCCAGCATCTGGCGGACGTCAGCCGGCAGGTCCTCCAGATCCCGGCCATTCTCCTCAGGGATGATGATGGTCTGAATCCCCGCCCGGACGGCGCCCAGCACCTTCTCCTTCACGCCGCCGATCGGCAGAACCTTCCCGCGGAGAGTGACCTCGCCGGTCATCGCCAGGTCGTGGCGGGCCGGTCTTCCCGAGAGTGCTGAGACCAGGGCGGTCGCCATGGTGACGCCCGCCGAGGGCCCGTCCTTGGGAATCGCGCCCGCGGGCACATGCACGTGAACGTCGGAATCCTGCAGCCGGCTCTCCGGAATCCCAAGCTGGTCCGCATGCGACTTGGCGTAGGTCCACGCCGCACGCGCCGACTCCTTCATCACGTCCCCGAGCTGTCCCGTGAGGGTCAACTCGCCCTTCCCGCGCATCACGCTGGCCTCGACGAACATGATGTCGCCACCCACCGGCGTGTAGTACATGCCGGTCGCGACGCCCACGTCGTCGGCCCCCGCCTTGCGTTCGGGGTGAACCTTCGGCCGTCCGATCAGGGCCGGCACATCCGCGGCGGTCACATTCACCACCACCGCGTCCTTGCCGGCGATCTTCCGCGCCGCCTTGCGGCCCACCTTGCCGATCTCACGCTCGAGCTGGCGGACGCCGGCTTCCCGTGTGTAGCTCGAGATCACGGCCTGGAGTGCGTCGTCCGTGATGGTGAGCTGTTCCGCCGTCAGTCCGTTCTCCTGGAGCTGACGGGGGATCAGATAGCGGCGCGCGATCTCCTGCTTCTCGCGCTCCGTGTAGCCGGCGAACGTGACAGTCTCCATCCGGTCCATCAGCGGTCCCGGAATGTTCTGGGGGAAGTTCGCCGTCGCGATGAACAGGACCTCGGACAGATCGAACGGCACGCCCAGATAGTGGTCGGTGAAGCTGTCGTTCTGGGCCGGGTCCAGCACCTCGAGCAGCGCCGAGGCGGGATCGCCCTGGAACGAGACGCCGAGCTTGTCGACCTCGTCGAGGAGGAAGACCGGGTTCTTGGCGCCCGCCTGCTTCATCCCCTGGATGATGCGTCCCGGCATGGCCCCGACGTACGTCCGGCGGTGCCCGCGAATGTCCGCTTCATCCCGCGCGCCGCCCAGCGAAATGCGGACGTACGGCCGGCCCATCGCGCGGGCGATGGATTTGGCGATCGATGTCTTCCCGACGCCCGGGGGACCGATGAAGAGGAGAATCGGACCTTTAGCCTGCTTGTCGTCCTCGTTGCCCTTCGCTTCCGTGTCGGGCTTCTCGAGTCTGAGCTTCCGGACCGCGAGGAATTCGAGGACCTGGTCTTTCACTTCCTGGAGGCCGAAGTGGTCCTCCTCGAGCACCTTCGCGGCACGATCGAGGTCGAGAGACTCTTCGGAACGCTTGTTCCACGGCAACTCGGCCACAGTCTCGAGGAAGGTTCTGATGACCTGACCTTCCATCGAATCCTTGTTCGCGCGATCGAGCCGCAGCAGCTCGCGGTCGACTTCCTTCCGCGCGGCTTCGGGGAGATCGAGCGCGGAGATCCGCTTGCGCAGCTCGTCGACGTCGCCCACTTCGTCTTCGTCTCCCAGCTCCTTGTGAATCGCCTTCAGCTGCTCGCGGAGGTACATCTCCCGCTGCCGTTCACCCAGCTCTTCCTGGACCTGGGACTTGATGTCCTCCTGCGCGTCCAGCATGCCGATCTGCCGCTGGACATGCACGAGCACGCGGCGGAGCCGGTCTTCGACACCCAGGGTCTCGAGCAGGCTCTGTTTTTCGCTCGGCTTGATCTCGAGGTACCCGGCGACCAGGTCGGCGAACCGCCCTGGATCGTTGACGTCGTCGAGCACCTGCTTGACGACCTCCTCGGGAAGGCCCGATTTCCGGCCCAGGTCACCGGCGCGCTCCCGGGCTTCCCGGTAGAGCGCAACGAAGGCCTGGTTTTTCTCATCCAACGGAGGGAGGTCGGTGGCTTCCCGAACGACAGCCTCGAGGTGCCCGGACGCCTCCTGGTAATGGAGAGCCGTGCCGCGGACCTCGCCGTGGAGCATCAGCTGGACGCCGCCGATGCCACGCTGGATCTGGCTGATTTTCGCAATGGTACCGGTGGTATAGAGGACGCCCGGCGTCACCTGATCGACATTTTCGCGTTGGGAAACGGCGAAGATCAGGTGGGACTGACTCCGCAACGCGGCTTCGATGGCCCGCAGGGTCGCAGGCCTCCCGGCGCCGATGGGCTGAGACACACCGGGGAAGAGGACCATTTCGCGGAGGGGCAGGACCGGCAGTGTTAGACGCTCGTACATCGCAATCGACTCCTGGGTTGATCCAGCACTTTCTTTTTTCCCAGGCTGGAAGCCTGGGCTCGGCACCGCGCTGCGCTTCAAGCGCAGTGATACGCCGAGCACACCCTTTAGGGTGTGATGACGCAGGTGCATCCACCGTGCCAAGGAAAGAACCGCATTCCAAGGCGAGGCGTTCCCTCACTTCCCGGCCAAAGAGGCAGGACCTGCCGAACCGCGCCCAAGGGAGTACCCCGAGCGGTCAGTTCGGCGGAGAAACGAGCGCGACGAGACTCCGTAAGTAGCGGTGGCTAGTGTGGTTGCCGGAGAGGTTCCAGAGGGCTAATCTTTCAAGTCTGTACTCACCTGCGTTTTAGCCTGAGCTCTAGAGGGGAATGAGCGAGAACGACAACTCGTTAATGGGCCGCCTGTCCCGGGCGCTCGGTTCCGCCTATGCGGTCGACAGTGAGATCGGCCGGGGCGGGATGGGCGTTGTTTACAGCGCCCGCGACGAACGGCTCAAACGCCGGGTGGCCATCAAGGTCCTCCCCCCTGAGCTCGCGTTCCGCGAAGAAATCCGGCTCCGCTTCCTGCGGGAGGCCGAGACCGCGGCGCGTCTGTCGCACCCCCACATCGTTCCGATTTTCTCGGTCGGCGAGGGTCCGGACGGCCTCGTCTACTTCATCATGGCATTCGTGGACGGCGAGCCGCTCTCCGGCAAGCTGCAGCGCCGGGGCACGCTGCCTCCAGAAGAAGCTCGCCGCATCATGCTCGAGACGGTCGACGCCCTCGGCGCCGCCCACGCGGTCGGGATCGTCCATCGCGACGTAAAGCCCGACAACATTCTGCTCGAAGGGTCCCGCGGCCGCGTGATGGTCACGGACTTCGGGATCGCCAAGGCGTTGACCTCCTCCACGGGCCCGGGCACGCTGACGGGCACGGGCGTGGCTATCGGGACACCGCACTACATGAGCCCGGAGCAGGCACTGGGTGAGCGGGAGATCGACGGACGGTCCGACCTCTACAGCCTGGGCGTCGTGGGCTATCAGATGCTGGTCGGCGAGCTGCCGTTTTCCGCGCCGACCGTGCCCGGTCTCCTGATGAAGCAGATCACGGAGGAAGCACCGGACATCACGTCGAAGCGCTCTGATTGCCCCGCCGAACTCTCGGCGTGTGTGATGCGCTGTCTGGACAAGGACCCCGAGAAGCGGTGGCCGACGGCTGACGCGCTCCGGCGCGCGCTCGAGTCCCGCTCGACGCCGGCGTTCCGTCCCTCGCCGCGCGTGGTCACGAGCCGCGGGTCGAGTGGCCTGAATCGTCCCGTCGCTCCTCAGGGCCGCGCTCCGCTGCCGGTGCCGCGCTCCCCCGACGTCGGCCGCGGGCGCTCCGTCCGCCGCCAGCAGCGCGACCGGGATCGGAATCAGCTCCAGAAATCTCCCGGTGGCGAGGCCGCGATGGTGAAAGCCACGCGCGCCAACTTCGTCTCGTGGGCGTCCGTATCGTGCGGCCTGCTCTTCCTGAACCTCGTCACGGGCGGCGGGGTGGGTTGGTCGATCTGGCCCATCGGCTTGTGGGGCGCGTTCGGGGTGCTGCCGCGCTTCTGGCGCCTCTGGGAGGCCGGCTACAGCTGGCGGGACGTCTTCATGCGCCCCGCCGCTCCGGATGCCGCGGAGTCCCGGCTCTCTCCGGCGGTGGGCACGCCGCTCATTCCGGCCAGCACGGACGACTACGGGAATGAAGCGGCCACCATCGACCAGGTCCGCCGTGACCGCCAGGCGATCTTCGGCGTGGTGCAGCGACTGCCGCAATCCGACAAGGAGCGGCTGCCGGAAGTCACGCAGACCGTCGACGCCCTGATGGAGCGCGCCGAGAACCTCGCGAAGATGTTGCACGCGATGAGTGCCGATGTGGATGGAACGAGCGTTCCCCGATTGGATGAACGCATTACCCAGCTGAAAGCGCAGCCCGAGGGGGCGGAGCGGGACCGTCAGCTGGCGCTGCTCGAGCGGCAGCGGCAGGCGTTGGCGGATCTGGTGGGACGCCGGGACGGGGTGCGCGAGCAGCTCGAGTCCTGTGTCCTGGCGATGCAGAACGTCCGGTACGACCTGCTGCGCCTGAAGTCCGCCGGGATCGGCGCCGTGCTCGGCGACCTTACCCAGGCCACGCAGCAAGCCCGGGCCCTCTCACGCGACGTGGACCATGCCATCGCCGCGGCCGGGGAAGTCAAAGACCTGATGCGGTCCTAGAAGGCCTTCAGCTCCCGCATTGCCGCCGCCAGGCCTTCCGCCTGCGGCAGAATCACATCCTCCAGCTCAGGCGCATACGCGACGAACGTGTCCGTCGAGGCCACGCGCTTCACGGGAGCGTCGAGCCACGGGAAGCAGACGTCGGCGACCTTTGCGGCGATCTCGGCGCCATATCCCCACGACAGCGAGTCTTCGTAGGCGACCAGGACCTTGTTGGTCTTCCGGACCGACTGTTCGATGGTCTCCCAGTCGACCGGCGAGAGCGACCGTAGATCGATCACCTCCACCCTGGTGCCGTCAGCGTCTTCGAGCATCTTCGCCGCAACCAGGGCCCGCTGCACCACGGCGCCGTAAGTGATGACCGTCAGGTCGGTGCCTTCCCGTGCCACCCGCGCCTTCCCGAACGGGATCATGAAGTTCGGGCCGGGATTCGGGGCCTTGTTGTAGGTCTGACGGTACAAGTGCTTGTGCTCGAGGAAGAGCACCGGGTCGTCGCAGCGGATGGCGGTACGAAGCAGGCCGTTCGCGTCGAGCGCCGTGGACGGACAGATCACGCGGAGCCCGGGGACCGAGGTAAACACGACGGCACCGGTCTGCGAGTGGTAGATCGAACCACCCTTCAGATAGCCGCCGTACGTCACGCGGACCACCGCGGGGCACTTGAAGGCGTTGTTCGACCGCCACCGCATGGTCGCCAGCTCGTTCCGGATCTGGTGGTACGCGGGCCAGATGTAGTCGAAGAATTGGATCTCGACTACGGGCTTCCAGCCCCGCATCGAAAGCCCGATGGCGCGTCCCAAAATGTTGGCTTCGGCCAGCGGTGAGTTGTAGACGCGGTCCCCGCCGTACTGGCGCTGCAGGCCCCACGTCACCTTGAACACGCCTCCCTTGCCCTTCACATCCTTGAGCGCCGCCTCGCGGCTGGCATCCGCGACGTCCTCGCCGAAGACCAGAATGCGCGCGTCGCGCGCCATTTCGTCCTTCATGCACGCGTTCAGGAGGTCGACGACCGTCGTCGGCTCACCCTTGAACTGGGGATCGTCCTCGGTGTCAAACTGCTCCGAGGTCGGGTCCACGTCGGGGGAGTACACGTAGTTGTAGACGGTGTCGGTCTTCGGCTGGGGCGACACCAACGCCATGTCGGCCGCGACCTGGACGTCGTCGTCGACCTGCTTCTGGATCGCCTCGATCTCCGCCTGGGTCGCGATGCCGTCCGCCACGAGCTTCTTGGGGAAGACGACGACGCAATCGCGCTTGGCGTCTTCCTCGCGCTCTTTGGCGGGGCGATAGAGGATTTCGTCGTCGGAGAGCGAGTGGGAATAGGGACGGGTGACGTGTGCGTGGACCAGTGCGGGACCTTTGCGCTCGCGGCAATACTCCACCGCACGGCGCATGGTCTCATACGACGCAATGGGATCGCAGCCGTCGACTTCCTGAATGAAGAGGCCCGGGAACCCGGTGACCAGCTTGGAGACCGAGCCGCCGGCGGTCTGGACCTCGACCGGCACGGAGATGGCGTAGCCGTTGTCCTCGACGAGGAACACGACGGGCAGCTTGAGATTGCACGCGGTATTCAAGGCCTCCCAGTACTCCCCTTCGCTCGTGGTGCCGTCGCCCGACGAGCAATACACCACTTCGTCCTTCTTCACCGACACGTCGGCGTCGGCAATCTTCGACGCCCGATACCAGGACTCGGCGCAGCCGACCGCCTGGATGAACTGCGTCCCGGTTGGGGATGACTGACTGACGATGTTGAGCGCCTGGTGGCCCCAGTGGGAGGGCATCTGCCGGCCACCCGAATTGGGGTCCTCGGCGGCGCCCACGGCCGAGAGGAGCATCTCGGTGGGGGTCATGCCGAGGGTGAGGCAGAGGGCCCGGTCCCGATAGTAGGGATAGAACCAGTCGTACGCCGACTTCATCGCCTTCCCGGCGGCGACCAGGATGGCTTCGTGCCCGGCGCCCGAGATCTGGAAGAAGATCTTGTTCTGGCGCTTGAGCTGGATCTCCTTGTCGTCGATCCGACGTGACAGGAGCATCAGCCGGTACATGTCCAAGAGCTCGGCCTTCGAGAGCTGGGACTTGGCGGACTTCGTCTGGGTGCGAGACTGGGGGGGGGTCTTGGTGGCCATAGGCCTCAAAAATAGCCTAGTTGGGCTTCGCCTTCAAAAGGTCGCTCAGCCTGGGGAAGGCGCCGAGGGCAAGGCGGACGTCCCGATCGTGATGGAGGTCCAGATCGTACATGGCGTCCACGCCCCAACGATTTTCCACCACCCGGCGCCCCACTTCGTAGCCCAGCCGCCATTGGGTGGTTGAGTCGACCATCGCCTCGACGTGAAGCCGGTCGCGAATCCGCTTCAGGAGGCCGGGCATGAGGGTGTTGCCCCAGCGGGGCAGCGAAGCTTCGAAGGTGGCCATTCCCACGGGGGTCGCAGGCTGAGTCAGGGCCACCGAGTCGACCACGGCGGTAATCCATCCCGAGTCCTGCGCCGCTGCCCACCAGGCGGCCGGCTGCACGCCGCCCGAGTCCACGATGTCGGGGAGCACTCCGCCGCCACCTCGTACGGCGCGCCCGGCATCGGTGTGGTAGACCTTGTCCGTGTCGTTCGCCGCTCCCGTCTTGCCGGCGAGATCGTAGTACTGCTCCACAGCCAGGCCCGCGTACCGTCGCTGGATGTACCGGCCCGAGGGCGAGATCACGTGACCGATGGTCATGTGCAGGACCTCGCCGGATGACAGGATGAAGTTGGACTGCATCAGCGCCTTCCCGAAGGTCCGTCTTCCGATGATCAGAGCCCGGTCGTGGTCCTGGAGGGAGGCGGCGGTCGCCTCGGCGGCGCTGGCGGAGAGCTGGTTCACCAGAACGATGAGGGGAAGGTCCCTGAAGTCGCCGTCTTTGCGCGTGCGGTAGGTCGTGTCGACGTCGGCCCGCCGTCCCTTGGTGCTGAAGACGATCGTGCCCTTGGGCACGAACTCGGAAACCAGGTCCACCGCCTGGTCGACGATGCCTCCGGGGTTGTTGCGGAGGTCCAGGATGATCTGCTTCGCTCCCTGCTTTTTCAGCGTCTTGATGGCGTCGTGCACCTGTTCCGCAGACTTCTCGCCGAATTCGTCGAGTCGCAGAAACCCGGTGACCGAGTCCACCATCCGCACCGACCAGACGTCCCGTTCCTCGAATGCCTTCCGCTTGAGGGTCACCGTGAAGGTGTCGGGCTCGAGTTTGGGTCCGCGCGCGAAGCGGACGCGGACCTTGGTCCCTGGGGCCCCGGCCATGCGGAGCCGCACCGTTTCGATCTCCAGGCCCGCAATCACCGTGTCGTTGATGGCGAGCACCCGGTCGCCAGGCCTGACGCCGCCATCTTCCGCGGGACTCTTCGGGTAGATCCCGAGCACCGTCGGGTCGCCGTCGACGTCGTCGAGTGACGCGCCGGTCGTGGCGAGGTCACCGCGCTGGAGCGAATCGAACCGCTCATAGTCGAGGCGCGAGAAGAACAGGCTGTGCGGGTCCAGGTCGCGAAGTACGCCGTCGATCGCGGACTTGACCAGGATGCTGTAGCTGACCGAGTCCGGGTAGCTGTGGAAGATGTAGGTCAGCACTTGAGAGAAGGTTTGCAGCTCCTCATAGGAAGTACGCTGCTGGGCCGCGCCCCCGGTCACCGGCGCGGCCACGAGCAAGGCGACGAGCAGGGCCCTAGTGGAGCGAGTCGAGGCGTTTCTTGGCATCGGCGACCTGGCGTTCATAGCGGCTCGGGGCGATGGCGATGAAGCGGCTGAGGGCATTGCGGGCGTCATCCTTGTCGTTGAGCTGCATCTCGACCACACCCAGGTAGTAGGGGACGCGGGCGTCTCGTGGATTCCCCGTCTGGGCGTCCTTCAAAGCTTTCTCCGCATCCTGCCACTGGCCAGCCTGGGCGAAAGTCTCGCCCAGATCGAGCTGCAGGGACGGATCGTCGGGGTTGGCGTTCGCCGCCTCCTGCCGTTCACGGATGGCCTGCGGCCACATGGCGTGCTGTTCGTACATGTTGGCGAGGTGCACGTGCGCCATGAAGAGGCCCAGGTCGTTCCGCGCGGCTTCCCGATACGAGTCGATGGCGTCGTTGAGCTTGCCGAGACGTTCCTGCATGACGCCGACGATGTAGCGGTAGTCATTGGTCTTGAGAGGGATGTGGAGCGTGCTGTCCCGGTGCTCTTCCCCTTGCAGGCGGTCTCGAAGCGACTCGAAGTCGGCGAGGGCTTCGTCGTTCTTGCCGATCTGCGCGGCAGAGAGTCCGTGGAAGTACAGGAGCACCGTGGGAATCTCCCCCCGGATGTCCCTCGTCACGCGGGTGAAATCGTTGTAGGCCTTCTCGAAATCGCCGTTGTAGTAGTAGTCACGCCCTTCCTCGTAGTCGGCGAGCCATTCGCCGTACCACTCCTTCAGGTATTCCTGGGCCGCCTGCGAGCTCACGCGTACGGCCCCGGCAAGCCGCATGTCGCTGAGGGGGTCGATGATCAGGGCCCGGGACAGCATCTCGTCGGAGTCCTTGACCTTGGGCTTCCAGTCGGCCGGCACCTCTTGCTCCACGACTTCGTTGCCCAGCGAGGAGCGCTCCGCGTACGGCAAGTACGCAAGACCGACGTAGGCCGGTGCGAACCGCGGGTCGAGGTGGATAGCGCGGTGGAATGCCGAATCTGCGTCATTCCATCGCTGCGCGTTCCAGTACGCGAGCGCCACGTTGTATTGTGCCGCCGCGTCATCCGAGTCCTTCAGCGCACGGGCCTGAAGATCGGACAGGGACGCGGGAAGCTTGATGCGCTGGGCCCCGAGGGCGACCGGGAGCAGGAGCACGGCGAGAGCGAGACGGCGGATCATGGTAACCTCGAGGAAGCGGTCAGTGCAGCGTCGAGAGCCGTTGGTGCGCGTCAGTGACTTCCGTGGCGAGGCGGTGCGGAGCGACCGCGATGAAATGCGTGAACGCGGTCTTCGCGTCCGCCGGCTGATTGAGCTCCTGCGACACGATGCCGAGGCGGTAGTAGGCCTCGGGGTATCGGGCGTCGAGGGTGGTGGCCTTTTTCAGGGCGGCCTGCGCATCGGGGAGGTGCCCCGCGTCACGGTCGATGGCGCTGAGGTCCACGAGGAGCGACGCGTCGTCGGGATTTGCATCCACCGCCGCCTGCGCCTCGGCCTGCGCCTTGTCCCACATCTTGTAGCCCCGATACATCTGCGCCAGCCGGGCATGGGCCATGTAGAGGCCGAGGTCGGCGTTGATCGCGTCCTGGTAGAGCTGGACCGCATCGGCCGGCTTGTGCATCCGCTCTTTGAAGATTGCTAGCAGATAGCGGAAGTCGTTGGTGTTGAGCGGGAAATGAATGAGCGAGTCGGAGCGTTCGATTTTGGTCGCCCGCTTCAGGAGGATCTCGAAGTCGCTCGTGGATTTGTCGTACGCGTTCAAGTGGGCGGCGGCGAGCCCGTGGTAGATGAAGACCCAATCCGGAATTGAGTCGTTCGGGAGCGAGCCATACCGCCGGCTCCAGTAGAGGTCCATGGCGCTGAACGACAGCTCATACCGCTCGTAGTCGTAGCCGGCGATGCCGATCCACGCCAAGGCGTCGGTCGTTTCCTTTTCGTATCCCTTGTACTCGGGGAGGGAGACCATGTCCTCCGGGATCGGTTTCTCGCCGCGCGCCCGCCAGTCGACCAGCGGATCGATCAGCAGTGCCTGGAGACGGAGACGTGCGGCGTCATCCAGCGGCTTGGTCCATTCCGGCGGTACGCGGTTTTTCTCTTCGTCTTTGGCGAGTTTGGGCTCGCGCACGTAGGGGAGGTCGCCGAGCCAGAGGTAGGCAGGAGCGTAGCGCGGGTCGGCGGCGATGGCGGTCCGGAAGGCCCGCTCCTCATCGTCGTAGCGTTTCGCGAACTCGTAGTAGGTGCCCAGCCGGAATTCGGTTTCGGCGTCGAGCGAATCACCCGCCTTCACTCGGGCCTCGATCTGAGCGATGCTGTCTTTTTGGGCGGCCACTCGGCTCGAGACGGCGACGAGTCCCACGATCAAGCAGCAGACGGTCTTGCGCACGTCCATGGGTCTTCTCCTGTGCAGTTTCGACAGGCGGTTTTGCGGCATGTCCGGTCGTAAATGCGGCGTTCCCGATCAAAACGCCCGGCGTTCAATCTGCCTTTCCCTCTGCCGTCCGCTACCCATGTAACGTCACAGTTTGTAACAGCTTAGTGCTCGAACACCACCTTGCCGCCCACGACGGTGACGCGCACGTGCGAAGCCCCGATGGAGTCCGCGGGGATCGTGAAGAGGTTCCGGTCGACCACCACCACGTCGGCGTACATCCCGGGAGCCAGTGTGCCGCGCTTCTTTTCCTGAAACACGGCGAATGCGTTGCCCCAGGTGTAGGCCCGGAGCGCCTCGGCGAGCGTGATCTTCTCCTGGGGCTGCCACCCGCCCGGATTCTTGCCGTCGTTGGTGCGGCGCGTGACCGCGGCGTCGATGCCCTTCAAGGGGTCGGGCGTCGCGACATCCCAGTCGGACCCGAAGGCGAGCACCCCGTGCGTATCGAGGATGGTGCGGAAGGGATAGGTCGTCTTGATGCGCTCAGGGCCGATGCGCGTCTGGATCCAGCGCCCGTCGTCGGTGAGGTGAGATGGCTGAACTGAAGCGATGATGCCGTCCGAGCCGAATTTCGGGATGTCCTGGGCACGCAAGTGCTGGGCGTGCTCGACCCGGAAGCGACGGTCGCGCGCTCCGTGGGCCTTCCCCACGCTGTCGTAGATCCCGAGCAAGACCCCGTTCGCCTGATCGCCGATCGCGTGCACCGCGATCTGGAGGCCCGCCGAGTCGGCGGCGCCAATCCATTTCGCCATGCTGTCGGGGGGGTTCCGAAAGAGACCGGTGTACCCGGCGGAATCGGAATACGGCTCGTAGAACTTGGCAGTGCGCGCGCCGGCCGAGCCGTCCATGTAGCCTTTGACGCCGGCCACGCGAACCCAGTCGTCTCCCGCGCCCAGCGCCTTCACCGAGTCCGCAACCGTGTGCCACTGGGTGAGCGGCAGGTACAGCGTAAACCGCATCGTGAGCTTGCCGGCTTTCTCCATGCGCCGGAGGCTCGCCCAGTCCGCAAAGGGCACCGACACAAACGAAGTGCCCGTGAGTCCCAATGACTCGGCATACGCCTGTGCGTGTGCCACGGCGGAGTCGACGCGCTCCGGCGACGGATCGGGGACCGCCCGGATAATCAGCGCGAGGGCGTTGTCCTTGAAGATCCCCGTCGGCTCTCCGGTCTTCGCGTCATGGAGGATTTCCCCTCCCGTCGGCGTCGGCGTGGCTTTCGTGATGTTCGCGGCTTTCAGGGCGGCTGTATTCGCGAGCGCTTCGTGACCGTCGAGACGGCTGAGGAAGACCGGCGTGTTGGGTGTAACGGAATCGATCCACTCGCGGCGCGGCAGGGGCTGGCCCGGCCAGAGCGTGTGGTCCCAATCACCGCCGGTGATCCACTCCCCGGGCTTCCGGGTCTTGGCGAACTCCGCGATGCGCCGCACGAACTCCTGAGGCGTCGCGGCGGTCCGCAAGTCGACGGACGAGAGCTGAAATCCGCCGTCGACGAAATGCGTATGCGCATCGTTGAATCCAGGAGTGATCAGGCCGCCCTTCGCGTCGATCACCCGCGTGCCGGATCCCAGGAACGGGGCGAGGGCCGCGCTGTCTCCGACGGCGATGATCTTGTCGCCCTGGATGGCCACGCCACCAGGTTGGGGGCCACCCGAGGTCGCTCCGGTCCAGACCATTCCGTGATTGATGACGAGATCGGCCTTCTGGCCGCAGGCGGCCACAGGCAGGAGGAGCAGCAAGGACAGGCGACGCATCACAAATCTCCCTTAGCGGAGCTGGCTGATTCGGCGGATGGTGTCGACGACAGCGATGGGGTCGGGGCCGGACGGTGCGGGCGCCGCTGGAGCGGACCTCGACGTCAGGCCGTCCCGAATATCGAGCAGAACTTCCAAGAGGAGCTGTTCCCGCTGATACGCGGCATCCAGATCGGCCATGCGGCGCTCATCGCCCGCCGTCTTGGCGCGGTCGTACGCCTCGCGATACACGGACTCGAGGTTCCCGAGGATTTGCTCCCGCGGACGGCCGGCACTCATGGTTTGAGAACCAGTCCGGCGGGCACCTTGGGCACGAAATAGGTGGACTTCTGCGGCATCACCTCTCCCGCATCCGCCACCGCGACCACCTGCGACACCTTGGTCGGGTTCAGCAGCACGGACGCCGCGGCGCGGCCGGTCTTCACGGCGTCGAGCGCTGCCTTGGCGTCGGGGGTGTAGGTGAGGGTCGGCGTGGAGGTACCCGCACCCAGGATCTGTTTCACGACGAGGGGCTCGATGACCGCGACGTCGAGGGACCGGAGGGCCGGACTCGTGCCCAGACCCGGCACGTCGTCGAGGGGCGCGTTCGCCCGCAGCACCAGTGTGTGCCCGTCCCTGGGCAGCGCGACGAAACAGGCAGGATGAGACGCGCCCGCCTTGGCGAGGTGGGCCACGACGTCGGTCACGTTTGCGCCCGCCGTCACATCAAACCACAGCTTCCACTGCTCGATCAGGTGCGACACATCCCGGCCCGCACCGTAGATGACGCGGTGCGTCGGCAGGACGACGAGCCCGGGGTCATGCGCCGAAACGATGAAGGCCATGACCCGGTCGGCCCTGGGGTTCTCCTTGGCGTACGCGACCGCGGTCTCGTACCGGTGGTGCCCGTCGGCAATGTAGAGCGCGCCCGCGGACGCCCGCTCCGCCAACTGGTCACCCGCCTTCCCGGTCACCACCCACAGCCGATGGCCAACCCCGTCGAGGGTCCCCTGCGCCGCGGGGTTGGTCTTCGTCACCTCGAGCAGGGCCTTCGTCAGTCCCCGATCCGCGTCGGGGGCGAGCAGGAAGATCGACTCAAGGCCGGTCTGGGTTTCCTTCAGGAGGGCGAGGCGATCGGCCTTCGGGCCCGCGTGCGTCTTCTCGTGAGGCTTGATGCGCCTGGTTTCGTACGGCTCGGCGGAGACGGCAGCAAGCATGCCCACGCGAGTGCGATGTTCACCCGACGGCAGGGTGTAGTCCTGGGCGACGACATAGACGGACGGCCCCGGGTCTTCGGCCAGCACGCCGGTCTTGCGCCACTCGCGGAGGAGCCGCGCGGCCTGCGCGTACTTCTCCTCCGCCACCGCCGCTTCCGGCAGAATGAGGTGCACGATATTGTGGGGGTCGCGGGCCGCGAGCGTCTTCCTCGCGTCCGGAGAAATGACGTCGTACGGAGGAGCCAGAACCGCGTCCAGTGACGGGCGCGCATAGCGCTCTCCCCGAAATGGCATCACCAGCGGTTTGGCGGCAGTCACGAATGGAGGCTCCGGTGTCTTTTGGCGAGGCCCAGGCGGCAGTCGATCAATGGATCAGCCAATATAAAGAAGGATATTTCAGTCCGCTGACCAACCTTGCACGGCTCACGGAAGAAGTAGGCGAGTTGGCCCGCGAGATCAATCATCGTTTTGGTCAGAAGACGAAGAAGGCGGAGGAGCCGGCGGGGAACCTGGCTCTGGAGCTCGGGGACATCCTGTTCGTCGTCATCTGTCTCGCGAACTCACAGCACATCGACCTGGATCAGGCGTTCGCGGCCACCATGGCGAAGGTCAGGACCCGCGACGCCGACCGCTGGACCAGGAAGGAACGTTGATTTCCTCGTAGATCCGCTCGTACGACACCAGGCGGTCCTTGGGGAAGGCTCCCGCGTCCGCTCCCTGCCGCACGGCGCAGGATGGCTCGTTCAAGTGCCGGCAATTGTCGAACCGACACTGTCCGAGGAATTGCCGAAACTCGGGGAAACACGATCCGAGCTCGGCCGGCTCGATTCCCCAGGTCCCGACTTCCCTCATCCCCGGCGTATCCACCACATACCCTCCGGCCTTGAGCGGGATCAGCTCGGCCGCGGTGGTCGTGTGCTTGCCCGTGCGCCACTTCTCGCTGATGGCCCCGATCCGCAGCTTCAAACCCGGTTCGATGGCGTTCAGCAAGCTCGATTTCCCCACGCCGGACTGACCTGCCAGTACGGTCTCACGCCCCCGCAGACGCTCCTCGAGCTCGCCCAGTCCCTCGGGCACTTTCACCGACGTGAGCAGCACGGGGTACTCGGCTGCCCGGTACCGCTCGGCGAGGGCCGGACCGGCTTCACGATCCAGCTCCGACTTGTTCACGACCACGAATGCCGGCAGATGGTTCGCCTCGGCGATGACGAGAAACCGGTCGATCATGCGCGGCGTGAGCTCGGGGTCGCGGGCCGAGGCGACGATCAGTACCTGGTCGACGTTCGCGGCGATCGGTTGAGACCGGCCCGCGCCCTGCCCCGCGGCGCGTCGTTGGAGCACGCTGCGGCGCTCCTTGATGCCCGTGATCGCGCCCGAGTCTTCGGATTCCATGTCCATCTCGACGACGTCGCCGACCACGACACGATCGTCGTCCTTGTGCTTGAGCTTGCCGCGAAGTGTGGCCACGATCTCCCGGCCCTCGGCGTGAACGCGGTACGTCGAGCCGGACCGGGCCAACACGACGCCCGAGGTCAATCGGCCGTCCGGATCGCCAGCAGGCGGTCGAGGTGGGCTTTCACGTCTTCCAGGGAGAGCTCGAGAACCGGGGCGAGGGCGGCGGCGGGATCGGGACCGAAAGCCAGGTAGTCGGTCTCGACGTGGCCGACCGGGCGGTCGCCGGCTTCGGACCACCGGATGAACAACAGGGCCGCCCCGTACTGACCTGCCGGATCGGGATCGTCATCCACGAAGGTCGACACCGTGTAAGCCTGCCCGTCGCTGCCGCCGAACGCCGGCGCCCGCTGATGCACTCGCTGGTATCCGCCCAGCGTGCCATCGGGGGAGCTCAACTCCGTCGTAGCGACTCCCGGATCACGTTGCCGAGGATGAACCACATGTTGGCCGGGCGCTCAGCGAGCCGGCGCATCAGGTAGGGATACCAGTGCGTGCCGTACGGCACGTAGACCCTGAGGTTCCAGCCTTCCTTGCGGAGTTTCACTTGCAAGTCGCGGCGCACGCCGTACAGCATCTGGAACTCGAAGCGCTCGGCCCCGATGCCCTTCTTCTTCGCGAACTCCTTCGCGTGCTCGATGATCTTTTCGTCGTGGGTGGCGAGGCCCGGATAGTTGCCCCGCTCCATCAACTGCTCCATGCAGGCGACGTAGTTCGCGTCGACGTCCGCCTTGTTGGGGAACGCCACCGTCGCGGGCTCCTTGTACGCGCCCTTGCAGAGCCGCACCCGCGCAGCCAGACCGATCATCTCGTCCACATCCTTCGCGGTGCGCCGCAGGTAGGACTGCAGCACCACTCCCGTCGATTGACCGAACTCGGGATAGAAGGTGCGCTTGAACATCGACAGGGTCCGCTCGGTGTACGCCGACCCTTCCATGTCGAGCCGCACGAACGAGTGGTATTGCTTGGCCCGCCCGATGATCGACCGGAGATTCGCCACGCAGAGCGCTTCGTCGATGTCCAGGCCCATCTGCGTCAGTTTCACCGAGACGTTGCCGTTCCCACCGGCACTCTGGATGCGATCCAGGAGCTCGAGGTAGCTGTGCTGCGCATTCTTTGCTTCCTCGGCTGAGTTGACCGACTCACCCAGGAGATCGAGGCTCACGGTCAGATTCGCGGCGTTCAGGTCCTTGAGGACCGCGATGGCCGTATCGACGGTTTCGCCGGCGACGAACCGGGACGCGAATTTCTGCGCCAGCCGGCTGGACCGGACGAAACGGAATACCTGCGGTTGCTCGCTGAGCCAGAGAAGGCCGGCGCGCAGCATCGTCGTGTAGATCCTTTAGATGATCAGGAGTAGAATTTGCCGCCGCTCCGCGCGAGGTCCTTCAGCGCGTCGCAGGGCGTGAATCGCATGCCCAACCGTTCGGTCAGGCGTTCGAGGTCGTCGACGATCCGCGCGGCGCCGAGGTCGTCGGCGTAGCGGAGGGGCCCACCGCGGAAAGGTGGGAAGCCGGTCCCGTAGACCATGGCCATGTCACCGTCGCGGGGTGACCGCACAACTCCTTCCGAGAGCGCCCGAGCGGCCTCGTTCAGCATCGCCAAAGACAGCCGCTGGACGATCTCGGCTGCGCGAGGACCGCCGTTGGGATGGACCCCGACGAGGGTGTAAACACTCTCGTCCACCCCAAGCTTCTTTCCCTTCTCGTACCGGAAGAACCCCTTCGAAGCCTTTCGGCCCAATCGCTGGTCCTTGATCATGGCCTCGAGCGCCGGCGCCGGCTTCATTCTCTCGCCAAAGGCGTTGAAGAGCACTTCCGAAGCGTGCACCGCCACGTCCAAACCGACTTCGTCGAGCAGGGTGATGGGTCCGACGGGGAAACCGAACTGCACCATGGCCCGATCGATTTCCTCGATGGCGGTGCCTTCGAGCAGTACGTACGCGGCCTCACAGAGGTATGGCGCCAAAACTCGGTTGACCCAGAAACCCGCGCTGTCCTTCACCACAATCGGGATCTTCCCCATCCGCCGACCGAACTGGACCGTGGTGGCGATGGTCTCGGGCGTGGTGTCTTTCCCGGGGATGATCTCCAGCAGCTGAATTAGCGGAACGGGCGAGAAGAAATGCATCCCGATGACTTGGCTCGGCCGGGTCGATACCGCCGCGATTTCATGGATCGGGATCGTCGAGGTGTTCGTCGCGAATACCGCGGTTTTGGGTAGAACCGCCTCGGCCTCCTGCAGCACTTTCTGCTTGACCTTCAGATCCTCGAAGACTGCCTCGATCACGAGATCGGCCCGCCCGAACCCCGTGTACGCCGCGTCGCCGGACACCAATGCAACGAGCCGGGTGCGATCATACTTGGTAATCCGCCGCTTCTTAAGTCTGTCATCCACCACCCGGCGGGCCGCCGCGATGCCCTTGGAGATCCTGGACAGATCTTCATCCTTGAGCCGCACGTCCACGCCCGCCTGGGTCACGGCGGCTCCCGCAATGGCACTCCCCATGAAACCCGATCCCACCAC
This sequence comes from Gemmatimonadales bacterium, assembly GCA_035553475.1. Lineage (GTDB taxonomy): Bacteria > Gemmatimonadota > Gemmatimonadetes > Gemmatimonadales > GWC2-71-9 > 40CM-2-70-7. The sequence continues at coordinate 20,192 of DATNDQ010000014.1, read as the reverse complement.
GCCGAGACGGCGGACCTCCGAACCGGTGGCAGAAACCCAGGGCTCCTTCCTGAGAGCGGTGTCCGCAAAAAATATCTGGACGAGCTTGCGCGAGACGTCGGTCACCGCGAGTCGGCCGAACCCTCTGGCTTCATGCGCGAGCCCGGCCGTCATCCCGTGCTTGAGGCCGAACTCGACGGCGTCGAGCGCCGCGAGGGGCGCCGGGTAGTTTCCGTGCGTCTCCTTCTCGACGCTCTTGCGCGCCAGGTTGAACACGAGCATCCGCCCCAGCGGATTGCCGTCGAGCAGGAAGCCCATCAACCCGCCCGGACGGTGCCGGTGGGGCCGCCAGCCGCCCGCGAGCTTCTTCGCGATCTCCAGCGTCTGCCGCCTGAGGATCGACTGCGGCACCATCTCGTCGATGATGCCCACCTGCAGCGCCTTCCTGGCGGGGACCGTCTTGCCTGCGAGGATGATGTCGAGCGCCGCGCGAACACCGATCAGCCGCGGAAGCCGCTGGCAACCGCCGGCGCCGGGGAGAATGCCGAGCTTGATCTCAGGAAGCCCGATCGACGTCTTGGGATGATCGGTGGCGATGCGGTACGTACAGCAGAGCGAGAACTCGAGTCCGCCCCCCAGACACGCGCCGTGAATGCCGACGACGACCGGCTTGGGGAATTCCGCGATCTTGCCGAGCATCGCCTGACCGTCGGCAGAGAGCTGCTCGGCTTCCGAGGCGGTCTGCAGTTTCACGAATTCTTCGATGTCGGCGCCCGCGATGAAGTTGTCGCGTTTGCCGGAGAAGAATGCGACCGCCTTCACGCGCTCGTCGGCTTTGAGGGTATCGAACGCCCGGATCACTTCCTGCTTCACCGACGCCGAGATGACGTTCACCGACGTCCCGGGCGTGTCGAAGGTGACGATCGCGATGCCGTCGGTGATCTCCCAGGTCAGCGCCGGACCAGCCATCAGACCCGCTCCAGGACGCAAGCGAAAGCCATCCCGCCCTGCGCGCAGATCGAGACCAGGCCGAACTGGACGTCGCGGCGGTTCATCTCATTCGCCAGGGTCGTGATCACCCGGCCGCCGGTGGCGCCGAAGGGATGGCCGATGGCGATGGACCCGCCCATCACGTTGATGATGTCGGGGTTCACGTTCCACCCCTTTTCACTCCACCCCTTGAAGTTCGACAGGACCTGTGCGGCGAACGCCTCGTGCACCTCGAGCAACCCGAGCGAGCTCCACGGAATCCCCGCGCGCTCGAGCGCCTTCGGCACGGCCCACAGGGGTCCCTGAAGAAGCTGCCATCCCGGATCCACGGCGGCGACCGCGTACGACTTGATGAACGCCAGCGGCTTGTAGCCGAGGGTTCGAGCGGCATCCTCGCTCATGAGGAGCACGGCAGACGCACCGTCAGTGAGTGGGGACGAATTCGCGGCGGTGACAGATCCGTACCGGCGGTCGAAGACCGGCTTGAGTTTGGCCATCTGCTCGAGCGTCGTGTCGGTCCGGATGCCGTTGTCGGCCGTGATCGGGGCACCGCCGTCATAGGGAAGCCAGGGCACGATTTCGGCCTTGAGGCGCCCATCGGCGGTCCCTGCCGCCGCGAGCTTGTGGCTGCGAAGGGCCCACTGGTCCTGCGCTTCCCGGGTGATGCCGTTCTCCTTGGCCATCTTCTCTGCCGACTGCCCCATCGTCTCCCCGGTGGAAGGCTCGGAAATGGCTGGAGCGACGGGGATCAGGTCGCGGGGCCGGATCTTCGCCAGCGTGGCGAGCCGGGCACCCAGTGACTTGGCCTTGGACAGCTCGGTCAGGATCTGAGCCATCCGGTGGGTATGGAGAATCGGGACGTCGGAGAGGGATTCCACTCCGCCGGCGAGAACGATGTCGGCGTGCCCTCGCACGATCTGATCGGCGGCGTTGGTCACGGCCTGGCCTGAGGAGGCGCAGGCTCGATTGACGGTATAGGCGGGGATTTCTTTCGGAAGCTGGGGAAGGAGACTGACCTCGCGGGCGATGTTCGGCACCAGGGGCGAGGCGACGACCTGCCCGAAAATCACCTCATCGACTTCGCGCGGATCGAGATTCGTCCGCTCCAGGAGCTCTCGCCCCGCGTGGCGGGCGAGGTCCACTGCGAGCACGTCCCGGAACACCGTTCCCGATTTGGCGAACGGCGTTCGGCATCCGGCGACGATGGCGACGCGGCGGTCTCCTTGAGGCATTACATTCTCCCTCGGGTCACACTCAACCAGAGAAACCTACCACCACGCTGCCGGGCGAGCCAAGCGGAGGCCGTTTCGTTGGGAGCCGAAACCTCGTTCTCTCACCGCGGCCGCGCGGCCGCTCTCGCGAAAATGACCGACGCGCCGGTCGATTTGCTGGTGATCGGCGGCGGCATCACCGGAGCGGCCATCGCACGTGATGCCGCGCTGCGGGGACTTTCGGTCGGCCTGGTCGGGAAGGGTGATTTCGGGGGCGGCACCAGCTCTCACTCCTCACGGCTGATTCACGGTGGCTTGCGATACCTGGAGCACGGGGACTTCAGACTCGTGTTCGAGGCCAGCCGGGAACGCCGGGTCCTCCTGAACATCGCGCCGCACCTCGTGCGCCCCCTGCCGTTCCTCTTCCCCGCCTATCGTGGTTCCCGCGTGCCGGGGTGGAAGATCTTCGCAGCACTTTGGATCTACGATCTGCTGGCGTCCTTCCGAAATGTTCACACGCACAAGTGGCTCTCGCGGAAAGCGGCCCGCCGGATGGAACCGGGGCTCCGGGAAAAAGGGCTGACGGGTGCGGGGTTGTACTGGGACGCGCAGACCGACGACGCCCGCCTGACGCTCGCCAATCTTCGAGCCGCGGTACTCGCGGGTGCCCAGGTCGCGAACTACGTCGAGGTGACGGCGCTATCCAAGCCCGATGGCACCGTGAAGGGCGTGGTCGTGCAGGACCAGCTCACGGGCCAGACCGCGACCATTCAGGGGAAGATCGTGGTGAATGCGACGGGGCCGTGGGTGGACGGACTCCGCCGCATGGATGACCCGACCGCGCCGGCGCTGCTGCGCCCCACCAAGGGTGTCCATGTGGTGGTGCCGCGGTCCCGCATCGGCCACACCAACGCGATCACCCTGCTCTCTCCGGTGGACGGCCGCGTCATGTTCGTCCTTCCCTGGGATGACGTGAGCTACATCGGCACCACCGACACCGACGACAGCGTGTCCCCCGACGAGGTGCGCGCCACCGCGGACGACGTCATCTACCTGCTCCGCTCGGCCAACGCCCTCTTTCCGCAGGCGCGGCTCGCTCCGAAAGACGTCATCTCGACCTGGGCGGGCTTGCGTCCCCTGCTCGCGCCGGAGAAGTCGGCGACGCCAGCGCAGGTTTCCCGGGAGCATCGCATCGTCGAGAGCGCCAGCGGGCTGATGACGATCGCCGGAGGCAAGCTCACGACGCACCGCGTGATGGGTCGAGACGTGGTGGATCGGGTAACGCAGAAGCTCCACGACGCGGATGGGCGGCCGGTGCCCACGCGTGCCGCGACCGATCACCTGGTGCTGCCGGGCGGAGATATCGCGGATCTCGAAGTGATGGTGGAGTCGGCGCGCGCGCGGGATATCGCGGAGCCGGTCGCCCGGCATCTGGTACATACCTATGGCTCGGAATCCGCGGCGCTGGTGAATCTGATCGAACGGGACCGTACACTGGGAAGGCCGATCCTCGACGGCCGCCCGGAAGTGTGGGCCGAGGTCGTTCATGCAGTGGAGCGGGAAATGGCGATGCGGCTGTCCGATGTCCTGATCCGGCGGACGCATCTGTTTTACGAAGATCCGGCTCACGGGAGCGCCGCCGCTCCCCCGGTGGCCCGCCGGATGGCAGATCTCCTCGGCTGGGACCGAACCCAGGAGACCGAGGAGATCGCCGACTACCTCACCGAAGTACAGCGGGCACGCGAGTTCATGACCGGCGTGGCCCGCGCCAGCCGCGTTTCCTAGTTCACCCGCACCCGGACGTGCGGATGGACATGCATCCGCATCCGTCCGCCCATGTTCGGCATCGGCATGGGCATGGGCATCGGCATGGGCATCGGCATTCCGCTCATCAAGCGGTAGCTCATGTGCGGGTGGGGGTGAGGATGCGGGTGGGGTCCGTGACGCTCCTCCAGCCCGCCTGACTTGTAGTAAGCGGTCACCGCTTCGTCGGCCCGGTCATCGTCGATTTGCGCGAGCGCCCACGCCGCCGTCTCCTGGACGTCCGCGTCTGCATCCTTGAGCGCATCCTTGAGCCCGTCGATCGCCTGCGCGCTGCCGATCTGGCCCAGGGCCCACGCCGCGCTGGACTGCACGTCCGCCACTGGATCCTTGAGTGCCGCGACCAGGCCGGGCACCGCTTGCGACTCGCCGACCTGACCGAGAGCCCAGGCCGACGTGCTGCGGACGTCTGACGACTGATCCTTCAGCGCACCGGTAAGGGCCGGCACCGCGGCTTCGTCACCCACCTGGCCCAGCGCCCAAGCCGCCATGCCCCGCACGTCTTCGTCGCGATCCTTAAGTGCCTGACTCAAGGGACGAACCGTGCTGCGGTCGCCGACTTGTCCCAGCGCCCACACCGCCATCTGCCTCACTTCCGGGTCGTCGTCTTGCAGGACGGTCGCGAGCGGAGCGGTCGAGGCGGAGTCCGAAATCTGGCCGAGGGCCCAGACCGTCGTCGCACGTACGTCGGGATCAACGTCTTTCAGTGCCGCACTCAGGGCTGGCACCGCGCTCTTTTCGCCGATTTCACCCAATGCCCATGCGGCGGTCTGGCGTACCGGCGCCGCCGGGTCCTGCAGGGCGCGGCGCAAGGGTGTCAGGGCGCTCACGACACCGATGGATCCGAGAGAGCGCGCCGCGAGCTGGCGTACCTCGGCGGAATCGTCCTTCAGCGCATTGGCGAGCACCGGAACCGCATCGCCGTCATCCACCTGACCCAGAGCCCAGGCGCTCATGGCGCGAACGCGGGAGTCTCCGTCACCGATGGTTTTCTTGAGCAGGGCGAGGGACTTCGCACTGCCGATGATGCCGATCCCCAACACACCGGTGGTGCGGAGCGCGGGGTCGCGGTCGGACGAAAGAGACGTGAAGAGACTGATACTGGCTGAATCGTCGTCGGCAACCTGCTGCGCGGCGAGGTCACGCACGCAAGTGTTGGGATCGCGAAGAGCCGCGCGATAGGCACTCACCACGGCCTGCTCGGACCGGCGTCCGGCGCGGAGTACCGATCGCGTCAGTGACGTGCCGATCGGCGCACCGTACCCGCCCCACCCTTCGGTGAGGGAACGCGCCGCGAGCTCACAGACGGTAGTGTCGGCATTGCGCAGGAGATCCAGTACATGGGCGATAGTCGCGGAGTCGGCGGCGGCCGTGGAGGGTGGCGCGGCGGCACCCGACGCGCGGCCGGCTGCCCAGGAGACCAGAGCGAGAGCCAGGACGGCCACCGCTGCGCCGGCGGGGCGAAGGCGATTCGCAATCGGCATAAGGACCTCAGGTGGAATGAAAAAGCCCGGGACCGTTGAGGGTCCCGGGCTTTGGATGCCTGGAGCTGTGCCGAAGGTTGCAGGTTACCGGCGGCTGGTCTTGGCCAGGAGGTTCAGGATCTCCAAGTAGAGCCAGATAAGGCCCACCACCAGGGCAAAGGCCCCATACCACTCCATGGCCTTTGGGGCGCCTTGGGCGGCGCCCTGTGCGATCATGTCGAAATCGAGCACCATCCGAAGCGCCGCAATCGCCACGATGACGACGCTGACGAGGATGCCCAGGGTGCCGCCGGCGTTGAAAAAGCTCGTATCCAGCCCGAACAGCCCCATCACCATGGTCGCGAGATAGTAGAGGAGGATGGCACCCATCGCGATGCCCATCACTTTCCTGAATCTCGGGGTCGCGCGAATCACGCCGGAGCGATACGCGATCAGCATGACGAAGAGCGTGCCGAACGTGAGGCAGACCGCCTGCACCAGAATACCCGGAACTGCCGTGGCGTAGATCGCGGACACGCCACCCAGGGCCAATCCCTCGAGGGCAGCGTAGAGCGGCGCGCTGATCGGGGACCATTGCGGGCGGAAGGCCGTTGCGAACGCGACGACCAGTCCGCCGATGGCGCCGCCGAACATCCAGGGACGCGCCACAGAGGGGTCAATCGCATGGTACGTCTGGGCCCAGACCCAGCTTGCCGTGGCGAGACAGATGAGCAGCAGGAGTCCCGTCTTGTTGACGGTGCCCTCGATGCTCATGGTCTCCTCGCCCGACATGACTCTCGAGCCGGAGAACGTCTTCGAATTCAATACCGGGTTAGCCATACGCGCCTCCTTATAGCGTGATCTGGATCCCAGTCGTGAGGATCCTATCCGTCTTCTTGAACCCCGGAGGGGGCAAATTGTCGAACCGGATTACGTACCCGACCTTGATCGAGAACACCGTCGACAGGGGTGCGACGAGGTCGGTGGCCGAATTGATCCGGAGGTTCTTGCTGTGCTGCAGATCGGGCAGCACTTCCGCGGCTTCCTGGGCGTACGCGGTCTTGTTGAAACCATGCTTGTACGTCACTGCCGCGCGTGCCGCCGTGAACGACGTCGTTCCCCCGGTCCCCAGGTCCCGCTGCTGCGTCTCCTGCGCGCCGGCCTCGAGCGTCACCAGATCCATCGGCTGCTCGACGGCCTTCCACGCGAAACCGGCCGCCTCCTGATAGCGCGACGCGAAGCCGGCGAAACGGTCACGATCGAACGTTCCGAAGACGTAGGCGGACACTCCGTCGTGCACGCCGTGGTCCACGCGGAGGAGCAGGTGATACTGGTCGTTGTTGACGGTATCGTGCGTCGACCCATAAATCATGGACGCCGCTTCCGAGAACACCCACGGATGTGAGATGTACGAGAAGTTGTTGCCGAAGTTGAAGGTCGTGACGCTCGTGTTCCCGCCCGTCGTCACCAGGCCGAGGCCGAACGACAACTTGGTCGTGTCCGCCTTCGCCTTGACGCTGTCGGGCGTTTGTGCACTCAGGGGCCTGGCCGCCAGGAGGCAGGCCAGGACGGGAGTCAGAACTCGCATCCGTTGCATTTCCGGGTTGAAGAGACGGGGAGAAAGATAAACCCCGGGGCGTGGCCCCGGGGACCCGCCGATGCTTACGCGTCGGGGGTTCAGCGCCAGCCACGCAGGCCCCTCACGTAGTCGTGCAGGACCAGGAATTTCTCGAAGAGTTGCACGCCTTTGCGTTTCCGTCCGAACTCCCCGAAGAGTTCCCGGAGCTTGCCCCGCCGGGCCACGTAAAACCTGAAGGTTTCGGCGAAGTCCTCCTGCGGGTGCGTCGCCGCGTAGACGCTGACGTAGTCCGGCAGGGTGGTCGCGATCTTCCGCCGCTCGAAGTCCACCCAGTGCTCGTCCGCCACTCGATACGCCTTCCGCACTTCCCCGAAGGCCCGCCGGAACCGCCCCGTGGTCGTCCAGGACCAGTGATGATAGAGGAACGAGTGCCCCAGCTCATGCAGAATGAGCCCGGTGAGCATGTTCCAGCTGATCTCGTCGCGATGCCTCTTGGCCGTGACGTAGCGACGGTCGATCTCGATCACCTTCGGCGCGTCCGGATCGACACCCGAGACGCCGGGCCTGAGCAGGATCCGGTAGTTCCAATCCATGATCCGGCTGACGATCAGGAGCCGGCGCGCGCGCGTGAGGGCACGGGGAATGAGGATCCGGCCGGTCGCGTCCTCTCCACACCAGGGACACGTGTCCATCCAGTCGTCGACGCCCTTGTCGCAGTGCGGACAGATGTTCTGAAAGTGCGTGTAGCGCCAGATCTGCTCGCGTCCGCACCACGGGCACCACTGCATGGGGTACATCACGCCGCCCCCGCATCCCCAGTCGCAGCGCGCGTGATACTTGAAGCCCTTCGGTGCCTTGAGCGGCTCGAGCGACGATTGCCGGTCGTGGATGTTCCGGCCGCACCAGGGACAGAACGAGAACGTGTCCGACACCATCCAGCGGCAATACGCGCACTCCGCGCCGGTCTCGCGCTGTGTGTCACCCCAGACCAGTGTTTTGGCGCAATTGGGGCAGAAGGACCAGAAGTGCTCGAGCTCGGCGCGGCACCGGGTGCAGCGCAGCTCGGGCCGTGGCGTTTGCCGTCGGCTCATCGCTTCACCCGCTGCATATCGTTCGCTACGGTCTTGAGCGCCACCAGAATCACGAATCCCCCTACCACACCGGCGACCGGAAGGATCAGCATCGCCGTCTGAATGCTGTGGGTCTTGTCGGACAGGTATCCCACCAGCGGCGGCGCGAGGGCGTCTCCGGCCAAATGGGAGAAGAGCACGAACCCGCCGGTGACCGAGGCCCGCACGGCGGCGGGCACGACGTCGAAGATCACGGCCGCGAGGGGCCCGTTATACCAGGTATAGAAGAAGTAAATGCCGAAGAGGAGCGGCGCGAAGCCCCGGAGACTGCCGGAAAACACGAGCCAGGCCACGAGGGGTCCACCCAGAATGAATCCGGCCCCCGAAGCCACCACGCGGCCCCCCGGCCACCGGATCTGCAACCAGTCGCCGATCTTGCCGCCGGCCAGCACGCCCGAAATGCCGCCCGCCAGCGCCCACACGCCGAACCGGGCACTGAAGTCGGGCACCGACATGTTGTGCACCCGGGCCATGAACGTCGCCGCCCACGCGATCAACCCGTTCACCGCGAACGTCACCATCGCGCCGCCGACGAACACCCAGATCAAGGTCGGAGTCCGGAGCACGACAGTGGCGGCTTCGAGAAACTCCTCGAACGCGGACGCCGCCACATCCCCCGCACCGGCGGTGCGGCGGACCGCCACGGGCACGAGGCGCGCGACCGTCCACGCCAACCCCGCCGCCACGAACACACCGAAGACCGCCATGGACCGGTCGAAGGAAAGGTCGAAGGTGAGATCGAGCACGGCGGCCGTGATCGCGCCCAGGGCGGAAAGCATCGCGACCGGGACGACGTAGCGCACGACGTGACGAATGCCGGTGCGGTACCACTTCACGAGGAGGGCGCGCACCGGTGTCGCCGCGCGTTCGTCCACTTCGCGGATCCGGGCGGCGGAGGCGGCGAGCATCAGGCCGGGAATTCCCATCGGGATGAACGCCCAGCGCCATCCATATCGCGCCGCGATGACGCCGCCGAGCCAGATGCCGAGGATTCCTCCGACCGCGGTGCCCACCGAGTAGATCCCCATGGCGAACGCCCGGGCCCGGCCCTTGTAGTAGTCTGCGATGATCGCCTGAGAGGCCGGCGAGTAACCCGCTTCACCCACACCCGCGAGAGACCGGAAAAACACGAGCTGTCCGAATCCGCGTACGAACCCCGCAGCGGACGTGACCAGGCTCCAGAACCCGAGGCTCCAGGCGATGACGACCCGCCGGGACTTGAGATCACCTAGCACGCCCAGAGGAATGGAGCAGAGGGAGAGGAGGATGATGTAGGCCGAGCCGAGCCAGCCGAGCTGCTGGTCGGTGACGTGGAGCTCGTGCTTGACCGGCTCGAAGACGGCGAAGACGACGTTGCGGTCGAGGTAGTTGAGGAGATTGATCAGCGTGAGGATGCCCAGGACGTACGCCGCGTACGTCCTGGAGCCCACGACCGCCGACGAACCGCTTTTACGCGCGTCCGCCAGTGGCGGCCTCCGCCCGGGCGTCGCGCGACTTCCGGGCTTTTTCGTAGGCCTTCATCAGGTCCGCCATCATGGCCGCGCGGCGGTCATAGAGCCGCTTCAAGGGTCGAGGTTGCCGCTTGGCGAGGGCGTAGGACGCGAGGAGCGGCAGGGCCACCGTGTTGTCCGTGTAGCACACGACGGTGCCCGGGAGCTTGTCGGGGTCGATCTTGCCCCAGCTGACCGCCTCGGCGGGCGTCGCGCCGGAGAGTCCGCCCGTGTCGGGGCGTGCGTCGGTGAGCTGCAGGAAGTAGTCGTGCCCCTTTTCGCTGATTCCCAGGACTTCCTGAATCTGCGGCTCCGTCTGGAGGACGAAGTTCTTGGGACTCCCGCCGCCGGCGATCAGCACGCCGGAGGTGCCGTCCCCGTGCTTCGCGGCATACACGATGGCCGCCGTCTCATTCACGTCCGCGCTCACATCGTACCGGAGCTTCGACCCCGCGAGGGCCTGCTCGGCGACGTTCATGCCGATCGAAGAGTCGCCCGGGCTCGAGGTGTAAATCGGCACGCCGCACTGGTGGGCGACGCCGAGGACCGACTTCCGCGAAATGCCGAGCTTCTTTTCCCGCTCCAGGATGTATCCCCCCAGGAGGTAGTGGTACTCGGCGGTGCTCATCGAGCGCTGGAACTCCGGGCCGGCGCTGACCTCGCGGATGTAGGCGTCGGTGGATAGCAGGACTTCATAGTCGAAGAAGATGTCGTAGATGCGGACCACACCCTCTTCGCGGAGCACGACGTCGTCAGCGAACGGCGTGCCCTGGTGCATCGCGAGACCCAGGCCGAAGTGCGAGTCGTGGTACAGATTCGCGCCGGTGGAGACGATCCAGTCGATGAACCCGGCTTCGATCAACGGAATGATGGTCGACATGCCGAGTCCCGCGGGCGTCATCGCGCCGGTGAGGCTCATGCCGACGGTGCAGTCGGGGGCGAGCATCCGCTCGACGAAGAGGCGGCAGCCTTCGCGCATCCGGCCCGCGTTGTAGGCGAGGAAGGCGCTGTCGATCAGCTCCGCGACGGTCTCCTTGCCGGAGATCGGGGCGGGATCGATGCGCTGGCCACGGAGATACTGGGATCGAGTCATCGGTTTTTGGCTAGGGGTTGTGGGTGGAAGCCGCGTGCGCCGCGGTACGGCGCTCACGGGCCTGGGTGATCCAGTGGACGGCGTCCGCCGGATCGTCGGTCAGATGAATCAGGTTCAGGTCTTCGGTGGCGATCTTGCCTTCGGCTGCCACGCGGTCGCGCAGCCAATCGACCAGGCCGCCCCAGTACTTCGTCCCCATCAGGACGACCGGGAAGTGCTTGACCTTGCCGGTCTGAATGAGCGTGAGGGCCTCGAACATCTCATCCAGGGTGCCGAACCCGCCCGGGAAAACTACGAAAGCGGTCGAGTATTTCACGAACATCGTCTTCCGGACGAAAAAGTACCGGAAGTTGATCGAACGCTCCACGTACGGGTTGATGTGCTGTTCGAAGGGCAGCTCGATGTTGCAGCCGATGGAGAGTCCATTCCCCTCCTGCGCCCCGCGATTCGCGGCCTCCATGATCCCGGGGCCGCCCCCGGTGATTACCGGGAAGCCCTCCTTGGCGAGCAGCTTGGCGGTCGTGATTGCCTGCTCGTACACCTTGTCGTCGTTCTTCGTGCGGGCTGAACCGAAGATCGTGACGGCGTTGCGGACGTCGTGCAGGGTGTCGAACCCCTCGACGAACTCTCCCATGATCCGGAGCACCCGCCAGGGGTCCGAGTGGGTGAAGGACCGCCGCTCGTTGACGGTGGGCGACGCGAGGAGACGTTCGTCCTCAGTGGTCGATTTGGGCGAGTTGCTCGATAGCTGCGACATGGTCTTCCTGCACGTTATAGAAGAAGGGTGAGAGGCGGACGTGGCCGGGCCTGGCGTCGGCGATGATGTGCGCCTGCGCCAGATGACGGACCGCCGCGTGAGGGTCGGACATGGGAAGCATGACGATGGCGGACCGGTCGGCGACTGACGCCGCCACCCGTGGTTTCCAGCCCCGGTCTCGAGCGCGGGCGATGAGGTCTTCGGCCAGCCCCATCGACGCCTGTCGAATGGCCGGCACACCGATCTCCTCGATGTACTCGAGTCCGCCGAGCTGAGCGTGCACGGCGGCGAGCGCGGGTGTGCCCAGTTCGAAGCGCCGGGCATCGTCGTGGCGGGCGAGCCCCCGGGGGTCGAAGGCGAACTGGTCCCGGTGGCCGAACCAGCCGGCGAGGGTGGGCTCAAGTGACCGGGCCAGGGCGTCGCGTACATAGAGGAAGACGACGCCCGGTCCGCCGAGGAGCCACTTCAATCCTCCCGCGACGAGGAAATCAACGTCGGCGTCACGGACGTCGACCGGGAGCTGCCCGACGGAGTGATACGCGTCGATCAGGCAGACTGCCCCCTGAGCGTGCGCCGCCTGCGCAACCGCGCGGATGTCCTGGATGGCACCGGTGGTGAAGAACACGTGGGAGGTGGCGACGAGCGCGGTCCGTGCATCGATGGCCCGGGCGAGCGCTTCCACCGGGACCGTCACGCCATCGGGGCTCTCCACCACCACCACCTCGACGCCCTCAGGACGCCGGGCCAGCCACTGGTACGCCACGGTCGGGAAGTCGAGGGAGGTGACGACGACCTTGGGGCGGGCCCGGTAGTCGAGGGCCGAAGCGACGGTGCCCACCGCCGTGGAGATGTTGGGAGCGAGCGCGATTTCGCTCCCCTGCGCACCGATCAGGCGGGCGTACCGGGTGCGGAGCTCCTGGAGGGCCTCCCACCACACGTCGTACCAGGCGGATGCTCCACGTTTTTCCCAGCCGTCCAGGAATTCGGTAACTTTCCGCCGGGAACGAGATCCCAGCGCGCCGAGTGAGCAGGTATTCAGGTAGATGGTATCCGCGAAGACCGGAAATTCACTGCGGTAGCGCGCCAGGGACGGGTTGAGCGAGGGGTCGGGCCGCGCGGCGCGACCGCTGGCGAGCGTCATAGACCGGCAAATATACGAGGCGCATGCAGGCTCCCGCGAGTTGGCCCGCGTTCTATCTCCGCCTGAGCGCACGAGCCGTGCTCTCCCCCCGGCTGGCCGTGGACCTCCTCCGCCTCGCGTGGAGTTTCCGCGCCCGCGACTGGTTCCGCCGATTCCCCTTCCTGCCGTTGCCACCCCGCGAATACATGAGATGGAGAATGTTCACGGCGTACGGCGAAGAAGGCGCCATTCCGCCCGTCGAGGACGTGATACGGTTTGCGAGATGGCGAAGGGAGACGATGGGGCTGTGAAAGCAAGAGACGTCGAGAAGCAAGGCGTCGAGAAGCAAACCGTCGAGGAAAGGCGTCAAGGAAAAGCGTCAAGGGAAGACGTAAAGGCGTTTGCGCTCACGCTGGGCTTCTCGGCAGTGGGAGTTTGCACGCTCGAGCCCAGCATGCACGGAGATTTCATCGACAAGTGGTTGGCCGCAGGGTATGGCGGTACGATGACGTATCTGAATCGCCAGGCCGCCAGACGCAAAGCCCCGCAGAACATTCTCCCGAACGCCCGTTGCGCCGTCGTCACCCTGACCAACTACTACCACGGACCCGCGTCCAGCGCCCTCCCCCGCGTCGCGCAGTACGCCTGGTCGACGGACTATCACGCGGTCCTGGGGCAGCGCCTCGAAACCCTCGCCACCGAGATCGAGCGGCTGGTACCGGGTTCCACGTCACGAGCGTACGTAGACGCTGGACCGGTCCCGGAGCGAGAGCTGGCCCAACGCGCGGGGCTCGGCTGGATCGGAAAGAATTCCATGCTGATCAGGCCGGAGATCGGCTCCTTCACGTTCATCGGCGTCGTACTCACCGATGCGGCGCTGGAGCCCGATCTGCCTTTTGAGCTCGACCGCTGCGGCACCTGTACCCGCTGTCTCGACGCCTGCCCCACCGGCGCGTTCGCCGCACCACGCACTCTCGACGCGCGCCGCTGCATCTCCTACCTCACCATCGAGCGCCGTGGGCCGTTCACGGATCTGGAAGCGCAGATGACGGGCGACTGGCTCTTCGGATGCGACGTCTGCCAGGACGTATGTCCGTGGAACGAGCGCTTTGCGCCGGTGACTACCGACGACGACCTCGCCCCTCGTCCGGAGCTGTCGACGCCGGCGCCGGCGACCTTCGCCACGCTGGACCAGGAGGAGTTCCACCGGCGCTACCACGACACGCCGTTCTCACGGCCCGGCCTTGCCGGCATGCGCCGCAACGCGAAAGTGGCGACGTGATCGCCGATATGGAGTCCTTGCGGCGACGCCTCGAGGACGGCTTGCGCCTGATCGGCCCGCATCACCGCTTGCGCGACCGGCCGGTGAAGTTCCGGCAGATCGACACCCGGACCATCGAGATCATCTACCGCGACGTCACGGGGATCGCCGAAGCCGAAGTACTCGACATCAAGCGAATCATCGGGCGGGAGTGCTTCTGTGTGGTGGAGCCGCAGACCGCGGAGACCATCGCCGTCCGCTTCGTCGTTCCCGTCGGAGACTAGTGGCCCCGCGTCTCCCCTAACGCCAGCCGCCACAGGTTCGCGTCCGGCAGGCCCGCCTTCCGCCAGTGCTCAGCGGTCAGGATGGGAGGCTCTTCCACCGGCTCATCGGTCAGTCGGAACGTGCCCCAGTGCATGGGCACGAACACACCCCGCTTTTCCGAGTCGTGCGCGCGGTGCAGGTCCCGGAACGCGGTCACGGCTTCGTTCGGATCCATGTGCACCGGGGCCATGAACCAGCGCGGCTCGTACGCCCCGATCGGCATCAGTGCCACCTCGAAGGGTCCCAGGCGACGGCCGATCTCTTCGAAGCGAGGGTGGTAGCCGGAGTCGCCACAGAAGTACACGCGGGTCGCCCCCGCCTTGAGCGCCCAGCCACACCAGAGCGACTGGTTCCGGTCCGTGAATCCCCTGCCGGAAAAGTGCTGGGCCGGCGTACAGGCGAGGGTAACCCCCAGGACTTCCACCTCATCCCACCAGTCATGTTCCGAGACGTTCCGAGCACCACGCTCCCTGATGAAAGCGCCTACTCCGACAGGAGTGATCCAGCGGGCGTCGGGATGAGCGCGAACGAGACGGCGGACCGTTCTGTCATCGAGATGGTCGTAGTGATTGTGGGACTGTATCACCAGGTCGATCGGAGGAAGCTGGTCGATCGGAAAGCCAGGTGGGGAGACGCGTTTCGGGCCAGCCCACTGTACCGGTGAAGCCCGGTCGCTCCAGACCGGATCCGTGAGGATGTTGATGCCGCCGAGCTGGACCAAGAAGCTGGAGTGACCGATCCACGTAATCGAGAGCGCTCCAGAAGCGGCGCGCGGAACAACGAACGACGGATCCTTCCGCGGAATCGGTCCCGCCAGGGGAACCCGTTTGGGCCGGTCGATCAATCTCCACTTGAGCAGAGCGCCGATCCGGAAATTCAGAGGCGGGATGTCCGGGTTGCGGAAGCCGCCCTCGGGGTCGTGGTGTGAAGCGGTCAGCCGAGACCCCCCGCGAGCTGGCGGGCTTCAGGCCGGCGCCCGAGCGCCTGCATCGCCCAGATGCCGAGCGCGGGGCCGACCGCCAGCGCCGTCATGGACCAGCGCCAGCCGATGTGCCCTGCAAGGACCGGAAGCGAGAGAATCGTCACGCAGGTAAGGAGGAAGCCGAGTGACGTCTGCAACGTGAGAGCGGTGCCGACGTACTCGGGAGGAGCGAGCTCGCTGATGGCAGTCGAGAACTGTGCCGAGTCAGCGACGACCGAGACGCCCCAGACGAGGAGCACCGGTACGAGCAGCCAGAGGGACGCGCCGAAGACCAGTCCGACCGCGAGCGAGCAGGCCCCCGAGATGAGCATGGCCAGAGACGTGGTCTTCACGCGCCCCCAGCGATCGGCCAGCACGCCGCCGAGCCAGCACCCAGGGGCTCCGATGCCGACGACGAGGAAGGTGATGAGTGGTGCCGTTGAGGCGGATGCCCCTCGGGCGATCTCGCTCGCCGTGATGAACGCCGCGACCGAAGCCCACATCGCGTAGATCTCCCACATGTGTCCCAGATACCCGAGGGTCGCGAGGCGAATGGAGGGGCGTTCGAGGATCCGCGGGACCGCGGTCCACGAAAAGCGCGGCGAGGGAGCCGCATAGGGACCGTCGTTCGGGACCCGCAGGATCAGTACCGCACCGGCGATGGCACTGAGAGACGCGGTCGTCAGCACGAGCTTCCAGGCGTCCGCCGGGACCACCCACCGGACGAGGAACGGCACCGCCGATCCCAGTGTCAGCGCTCCCACCATCACTCCGATCGCCATCCCACGGCCTTCCTTGTACCAGCCGGCCGCGAGCTTCATCCCCGGAGGATAGGCGCCGGCGAGTGTCGCTCCCGTGAGGAAGCGCAACGCGAAGGCCGTCGGGGCGTTGGGAGCAAGGGTGATGAGGGCGGTGGTGATCGCCGCTGCCGCCGTGCTCCACGCGAAGAGGCGGCGGGCGGACCAGAGGTCGGACAGCGCGAGGGCGCTGGAGATGAAAGCACCGGTGACGAAGCCGAGTTGCACACTGACCGTGAGCCACGCAGAGCCGGTGGGGGACAGGGACCACAGGTGGGTCAGAGTACCCGATACCGCCGACGCGCTGAACCACGGCGCCATCGCGCACAACTCGGCCAAGCTCAAGACGGCGAGGACCCGGCGGGGCGTCACATGCCCGTCGGGTGATCGAGAAAGACGGCCGTGATTCCGAATTTGGAGGCGAGGTGATCGGCGAGGGCGCGCACGCCCACCGTCTCGGTGGCGTAGTGACCCGCGTAGATCACGTTGACCTTGAGTTCTTCCGCATCAAGAAAGGAATGGTGGACGCCTTCACCCGTCAGGAAGGTGTCGAGACCAAGGGCGGCGGCTTGCCCAATCAACGATCCCCCCGCTCCGGTCACGATCCCGACCCGTTTCACGCGGGCGGGGCCGAACGGGAGGGACTTGGGAGTGACTCCCAGGAGCTTCGCGACCCGAGCGACGAATTCTTCCCGAGTGCCATCTGTTTCTCCCCAAACCCCGATCGTCGAGCCGTGCAGCTCGCCGAAGCCGCCCTTGATCCCGATTCCCAGCTTTCGGGCGAGCACCGGATTGTTGCCGACCTCGGTGTGGAGGTCGAGAGGGAGGTGAGAGCTGTAGAGCGCGATGTCGGCGGAAAGGAGCCCGGCCACGCGGTCATACTGCGGGCCAACGAGGGGTCGGGGGCCGGTCCAAAAGAGCCCGTGGTGAACGAGCAGGAGTTGAGCCTGTGCCTCGGCAGCCATCCGGACGGTCGCGGCGCAGACGTCGACGGCGGCGGCGATTTTCTTGATGTCGCTCCGGTTCGCGACTTGGAGGCCGTTCAGGGCGTTGGGATAGTCCCCGATCGTCGCCGTGGAGAGGTACTGGTCGAGGTATTGGGTGAGATCGGAGAGTCTCATCGGCCCTCTGGTCTGTCAGTAAGACGACATCATTACGACACCACAAACACCAGCGAACCTTGACTCCGGGACGGAGATTCCCACATTCTGGTCAAGCTAACACTAGACGCACTATTGGGTTAGGGAATCCACAATTCGCGCAAGGTGCGCTTGTGGATATTCGTGACCTAGAAAGTGGCGGCTGCGGTCTCCGCTGGTGCACCCTCCCCCATCCGGATCACCCCATTCACCTCGCCACCCTCTTGGACCAGGAGCCTCTTGGTCGCGATATCGCCATGGACCACGCTGGTAGCCTGGAGCTCCACGCGCTCGGTGGACTCGATGCTGCCCCGGACCTCGCCGCCGATGATCGCTTCGCGGGCGAAGATGTCCCCCTCGACCATGCCGCCCTTGGCGACGAGGACCTGCCGGCCGGCGTGAACGGTGCCGACGATGGTGCCCTCGACCTTCACGACGCCGTCCGCCGTGATATCGCCGACGACGCGCATCCCGGTCCCGATGATGGACAGTGCCGCGTCGCCTTCGTTGCCACCGCGAGTTTTTTCGGTGAAGACTGCCATGTCAGTTCCCCTCCTTCACCAGCGTGAGCGGATCGAGTGACCGGCCCCCGCGTCGAATTTCGAAATGGAGATGCGGAGCCGTCGACCGCCCGGTGCTTCCCGAAAGGGCGATCACCTGCCCCGCGCTGACTTCATCGTTCTCGCGGACCAACAGCCGCGACGCGTGACCATACATGCTCTCATACCCATCCGGATGCCGCAAGAGCACGAACAACCCGTAGGCCGAATCGGTCCCGACCATGACCACGGTCCCGCCCCCTGAGGCCCGAATCTGCGTGCCGACCGCTACCGCGATATCGATCCCGGGGTGGGTTTCGGACTGGTCCCCCGGTCGCACCTGGCCGCGGGTTACGAAGCCCGGGACGTCCACTGGCCAGTGGGACGGGGCCGATGCCCCCGGTTCGTACACCGGGCTCGAGCCGGGAACGCGCGCCACCACATCGGGGGCCTGCATCAGATCCTCGCTGGCTGCAGCGGCTGCGGCAGCGGCGGGGCTTCCCGGCTTCGCGTTGTCCCCCGCTTTGATACCCAGCATGCGCCGCAGGTCCTGGTAGCTCGCCTCGGCGTGATTCAGGGCGGTGGCGAGCTCCTGCACCCTCGAGTTCTCGGTCTGGAGCCTTGCGATTTCACGCTCGAGGCCCGGCACGCGCGCCGCGGACCTGGTGATCGGGCCGGCGAAGGCGAAGAACAGGGCGACGAGGACCAGGACGAGCACGGCGCCCCACTTCCCCACCGTGAAGGCCCAGAAGGGCAACCGGTACTGGCGGGTGTTGAGATCGCCGTCGATCTGGACGACGATGGTTACGCCCCGCTGCTTCCCGTGCGTCATCCGTCGAAGGGCGCGCCGAGGATGAGCTCGAGGAGGCGGGCGAGATCTTCGTTCGAGTAGAACGCGACGTGCAACTGCCCCTTCCCCTTCGCGCGGAGCGAGACGCGAACGTCCGTGCCCAGGTGACGGCGGAGCGCATCCTCCACCCGCCGAACTTCGGGGGCAGGGCCTACCCCTTTTTTCAACCGCGGTCTTCGCTCGGGCATGCGACCGCCGCGGACGCGGTCCTCGACCTCACGGACCGAGAGTCCTTGCGCGACGGCTTCGCGCGCGAGGTTTGCGACGACACGGGGATCATCCAGACCGAGCAGCGCGCGTGCGTGACCGACGGTGAGGTGTCCCTCGTGCAGCATGGCGAGAACCACGTCGGGAAGCTTCAGGAGCCGGAGCGCGTTCGCGACCGTGGACCGGTCGCGGCCCACCGCTTCGGCGACATCCTGCTGCGTCAGGAAGAATTCGGCGATCAGCCGCTCGTAGCCGCGTGCTTCGTCGACGGGCGAGAGGTCATCGCGTTGGAGGTTTTCGATCAGGGCGAGCGTCAACACCGTCCGGTCGTCGACGTCGCGCGTGACGGCCGGGATCTTCTCCCACCCCAGCGCCTGACAGGCCCGGAGGCGGCGCTCGCCGGCGATCAGCTCGAAGCCGCCGGTGCCGCCGGGGGCTGTCCGGACCACCACCGGCTGCATCAGGCCCACCTGCTTGATCGAGGACTTCAGCTCCTCGAGGGCCGCGGGGTCGACGTCCTTCCGGGGCTGGAACGGGTTGGGCTTGATGTCGGCAACCAGCAGCTCGCTGAGGCTGCCCTCACGCTCGGCCTCCTCGCGTGTCGGTCCGAGGAGCGCCTCGAGTCCGCGACCTAAGCGACGGCCTTTCGCAGTGGTTTCCGTCATGCGGGCACCTCCGGGAGCGGTTGGGCGGTTGCCGGGGCGCCGGATTTCTCGACGCGCCGGATCAACTCCTGCGCGACGGCGAGATAACTCCGGGCTCCGATCGACTGCACGTCATACAGGACGATGGGTTTGCCGAACGAGGGAGCTTCTGCAAGGCGGACGTTGCGGGGCACGGTGACCGCGAACATGCGCGCGCCGAAGTACTCCTTCGCTTCTTCGGCGACCTGTTTGCAGAGGTTCAGGCGGGCGTCGTACATGGTGAGCAGGACGCCGTCGATGGCCAGGGCGGAATTGAAATTCTGCTGGACCAGCTTGATGGTATTGAGGAGCTGGGACAGACCCTCGAGCGCGTAGTACTCGCACTGGATCGGGATGATGACCGCATCGGCCGCCGTAAGCACGTTCAGGGTGAGGAGACCCAAGGACGGCGGACAATCGATGATGACGTACTGGTATTGGTCGCGCACCTGCGCCAGCGCCTTGTTGAGCATCTGCTCGCGATTCGACTTGCCGACCAGCTCGACTTCCGCACCGACGAGATCCTGGGCTGCGGCGATGACGTCGAGGTATGGGAAGTGGACGGCGGAGAACTTCGCGTCGTTGAGCGCGTGGCCGTCGAGCAGCACGTCGTAGAGGGAGTGCGTGATGCGATCGCGTTCGATGCCGACGCCGCTCGTCGCGTTGCCTTGAGGATCGGCATCGATGAGCAGCGTTTTTCTTTCCGCAGTCGCAAGCGAGGCTGCGAGATTCACGGCAGTCGTGGTTTTTCCGACGCCGCCCTTCTGGTTTGCGATGGCGATGACTCTTGTCATTTAC
>DATNDQ010000013.1:0-5900 GCA_035553475.1 Gemmatimonadales bacterium | reverse complement strand
GTGCGACCGGAGGGAGTCGAACCCTCACGGGAGGTCCCACAGGATCCTAAGTCCTGCGCGTCTGCCAGTTCCGCCACGGTCGCAAGTCGATTGAATCTAATCGGATAGCGTACGTCGGCCATTAGTGGACATTGATGCCCTGCTGTGACTATTGCTGGGACCAAGGTTCGTTCAGTTTATCCTGACGCGCTTCCCCTTGCTTGCGGCGGCACTGGTGTTCGTCATCGCGGGTTGTCGGACCCACGACGGCTCAGCACTGGTTCTCCCGCGACATACACCAATCCCACGACATACGGTCCCCGTCTCTGCCAAAGGCTGTTGGAGGTTCGTTGACGACAGCGGGTACGATCCGTCGCATCAGATGTGGGGTGTTACCCACATAACCTGACTAGATACGAATGTGATCTACTCGCGAGTAATACTCGCGGGCACGATTGGACATTGGCAACCCAAACGCATTCCAGAGCGCGACTCCACGGGTCACTTTCTGTACGTCATCGACATGAAGGGCCATCTCTACGACATCGACTCTGTCCGAATGGGACAGCTCACATGGAGAGCCGATTCCCTGACGGATTCGATTCGGCTCGTTTATTCACCGAACGGATTGTCATCAACCGTCATCACGTTGTCCGTTCCCTCAGGCCCCTCACCGGATACGCTCAAGGGGTTTGCGAGAACGTTCATGGATGTCGGTGGGCTCGGGCCTCCGGTGTCGGTGAGGGCCATCAGGCTACCTTGTGGCAAGAATCGCTGATCCAATCAAAGGAGCGTTGATGCGGGGTGGATCGAGGATTCTCACTTGGCTAACCCTCACGCTGCCGCTCGGGTCGTCGTTGCAGGGCCAACGGCTCGTTCACATCAAGCAGACTCTGGATTCTCGCATCGACGTCCCCGTGAGAACTGTAGCCTACGACTCTGCCACGCTCGCGGTATGGTGGCGGCAGACAACCAACAATCCCTTCGACAGCAGTGCTCCACCAAGAATCGATTTCCACCGTTACATGGTGATCGTGGTTGCAATGGGGGCGCGACCGACAATTGGGAATGCTTTCGCGATTACATCGATTGACTCCACTGCCACGTCCATCCGAGTCCACGTGCGTATGAGCAGTCCCGGTAATGACTGCGTAGAGGGTATGGAGGCTCAATACCCGGTCGACTTGGTTCAGGTGCCTCGCTCAAACAAGCTTGTGATCTTCGACGACCAATACCGCGAGGTTGCCTGTAAGCCAGTGACCCACCACGACTGACAACTCACTTCTCGGCCAGAGGATGCCAGTCGCTGGTCAGGATTCTGCCCGTTGTTGCGTCGATCATGACCCAATCGCCCCTAGACTCCCAGGCACCTGAGATAACCGCCACCAGATAGGTGTGAGGGTCCCCATCGATCGTGAAGAACGCTTCTGGGTAGATGGCGAACACGCTGTCGGCGCGGGGGGACCATTCCGGGTGCCCGAAGTTCTGCAGCAGGACACGCGCTGCATGTGGATCGTAGAGGAAGAAAGCCATTCCCCGGTCGTCGGAGACCTTCCCCCCCTTAGCGAGCTGTACTCGATACGTGATGGCTTCAAGCCCGGCCTGAGTAACCAATACCAGAGGTCGATCTACTAGGAGGGTGTCGAATTCGTCGATCATGGCCTCGTCGGCTTCAGGCAATGCAAGCCGAACCAAATGGCGCGCTCGCTTCTGAAGCGCGTGGGCCATCGCTGAATCGATCGTACCAATTCGGCTCGGCAGCTGATGCACCTTGATGTCGCCACTCCAAAACAGGACCATGCCAGCAGTGTCGCGAAGGGTCGGTGGCGTGAGACGCACCCTGTAGAGGCTCTCCCCGAACTCGCGTTCGTTGTTCTGGGTATCGATCACTACTTGCACTGGGGTGCCGTCGGACCACTCGCCGGAAAGCGTCGAGTGCAACGGGAATTGGTAACCGCTCGTGTCCGTTACAAACGTGATGCCATTGTAGTCGCCCGGAATCGCATCAGCCTGCCCGTCTGGCGTGTGGTAAACGATTCCGAAGTGGACCGGAGCAGGGGCCTGATGGATCGTCGTTTGATCGGCGAAACCAACAATCAGGGACAAAACGGTGCAGAGGCCAGCGGTGCGCAAAGCGATCATGGGCTCAACTTATTCGTGCTTTCTTATGACGTAAGGGCGTGCCTTGTGCTGTCGAGTCCGAGGGTGTTTCGCTTGAATCCGCTTTGACGGGGGAGGGCCCACGGCGTAGGCCGCCGTCCTACCGGCCCCTTCCCGAGTTTCCCGCGTCGCCGCGCTCTTTCGTCTGATACAGCCTGCCGGGACCGATCGATAGCCTCCCCCCTGAGCGGTTCACCCATCTCTCGGAGGCACATATGCGAAGCACATCCTGGGTCCTGACGGCATCACTCCTCGCGTTCGCGGGCTGCAACGCCACGAACTCCCTCTATGGCGGCGGGGGAAACACCGGCGGAGTTGGCGGCGGGGGCGGCGGGCCCGCCGGCCAGGTCGTCGTCGGCAACGATTTCTTCAAGAGCGCCCACAACGGGAGCGTGAACCCCGCGGTGGACACCATCACAGTGGGCAGCACCGTCACCTGGGCCTGGAGCGCCGCGGGATCGCACTCGATCCAGTCCACCGGTCAGGAGCCGGCGGTCTTTCGGAACAGCGTGGTGATGAGCAACGCCAACTCCACCTACTCCGTGCAGTTCAACACCGCAGGTACCTACACCTACATCTGCAGTGTGCACGGGGCCGCCATGTCCGGAACGATCGTCGTGCAATAGCTGAGCCTTCCGGGGGCGGGTGTCACACCTTCGCCCGCCCCCGCGCTGTAGTCTCTGGTCCGACACGCCGCTTCCTCCGATTTCCTCTCTACAACAGCTCTCCGTCCGATGTTTTCGGCGCGACACGACCGCTAGCCTTGCCTCCGTCAACGACGTCACCACTCATCAACGACTGGAGAAGGTTATGAAACCCACGATCTACGCTCCCCTCCTCGGCATCCTGGCTTTGGGCGCAGGCGCGTGCAGCAACGTCGGCTCATCGACCGTCAGCACGCCCCCGTATGCGACGTTCCTGGCACAGGGTGATTCCGCGGCGGTGGCCACCGGATTGACGGACTTCCGCACCGCCCTGGGCGGAGTCCTGAACGCTCCCAACACGGCTCCAACCGACAGCGGCCGGCGCGAGATCAACTGGGACGGCGCGCCCGCGGCCCTCACCAACGTCGACACGTTCCCCCTGGGCTTCTTCAACGCCAATTCGAAGCGCGGCGCCGTGTACGCCACGCCGGGGACCGGCATCCGCGTGGACAGCTCGGCCTTCGCCGGCATCAACCCCGCGCTGGCCGACCAGTTCAAGGCGTTCTCGCCCAAGAAGCTGTTCATGGCCGTCGGGAGCAACCGGGTCGAAGTCGACTTCAAGGTGGTGGGCACCACGAACGCCGGTCTGGTCAAGGGCTTCGGCGTCGTCTTCTCTGACGTCGACCGGGCGGGCTCCACGCACGTCGAGTTCTTCGATGCCAACGGCGTCCGTATTGCCGATCTCCAGGCCCCCGCGAAGAGCGGGACGCACGAGTTCTCCTTCGTGGGTGCGGTGTTCGCTTCGCCGCTCATCGCCCGCGTCGTGATTACGAGTGGTGATGCGGCCCTGGATGGGTCGACGCTCGACGTGAGCGCCGGCGGCACCAAGGACTTGGTGGTCATGGACGACTTCGTCTATGGAGAGCCGCAGCCGATTCAGTAGCTGCTGGGTAGTGGGGGCCCCGGACGACCCGGGGCCCCCGTATCTTTCCCCGGAGAACGGAACCCCCGAGTCCTTCCGGGTCAGGAGACCAGTATGGTGTCGGCCCCATCCGAGCCGCCCGAGCTCAACACTCCATCACTGCTGGAAGCCTTTTTCGAGCGCTCCCAGGACGGATTCTTCTTCATGATGCTCGATGAGCCGGTCACCTGGGGTCCGGACGTGGATCAGGATGCGGTGTTGGACTACGTGTTTTCCCACCAGCGCATGACCAAGGTCAATCCCGCGATGGCGAGGCAGTTCCGGGCCCAGACCGGCCAGCTGATCGGCATGACGCCGACCGATTTCTTCCGCCACGATCCCGAGGCCGGTCGCCGGGGATGGCGGGCCCTGTTCGACGCCGGACACACGCACAGCATGACCGAAGAGCGACGGCTCGACGGCTCGACCATGTGGGTCGAAGGCGACTACATGTGCTTCTACGACGCCCAGGGCCGGATCACCGGGCATTTCGGCATTCAGCGCGACGTCACCGACCGCACCCTGGCGGCCAAGGAGCTCGAAGAGTCCCGCGCCGAGCTGCGGGCCCTCGCTGCCCGGCTCCAGGCAATTCGCGAGGAGGAGCGGACCCGGATCGCCCGCGAGATTCACGATGAGCTGGGCCAGGCCCTCACCGCCCTGAAGCTCGACCTGGCATGGATCGGATCTCAGCCGCCCCAGAGCTCCGGCCCATCCGGGGAGGTTGGCGTGATCGGCAAGTCCATCACCGCCCGCATCGACGAGACCATGCAGATCGTTCGCCGCATTGCGAGCGAGCTGCGGCCCAGCGTCCTTGGCCACCTCGGACTCGAGGCCGCCATCGAGTACCTGGTGCAGGAGACCACGCAGCGGACCGGGATCGCCGTGAAGCTGCACGCCGACGAATTCCCGCGCCTCCCCGCTGCTCTCGAGAGCCACGCCTTCCGGATCATCCAGGAGGCTCTTACCAACGTCACCCGTCATTCCCAGGCTACCCGCGTGGATGTGGCGGTGCGGCGTGCAGGTGGGTCCATCATTCTTGGGGTCGCCGACAACGGCATCGGCTTCGCCCCGGATTCCCTCAGCGGGCTGCGGTCATTGGGTCTGGTGGGGATGCGGGAGCGGGCGCTGGCGTGCGGCGGGACGTTGATGATCCAGGGCAAGGCCGGTCAGGGGACGGCGATCACCGTGACTATTCCGGTCACCACGCCGTGAGCCGGCCGCCGGCGAAGGTCCGCATCTTCATCGCGGATGACCATCCGATCGTCCGGCAGGGGCTGCGGCGGATCGTGGAGGCGGACGCAGGGATGGTGGTATCGGGAGAGGCGGGGGATGCGCCCGCGCTCTTTCAGGCCCTGCCGACCGTCGCCACCGATGTCGTCTTGCTCGACGTGTCGATGCCGGGGGGAGTCTTTCTCGAGACCCTCCAGACCCTGCGCGACCGGCACCCCACGATCCGCGTGCTGGTGCTGAGCGTCCACCCCGAGGAGCAGTGGGCGGTGCGGGCCCTGCGCGCCGGCGCGTCGGGTTATCTCACGAAGGACCATTCCCCCGACCAGCTGCTGGAAGCGATCCACCGGGTCCACAACCGCGGCAAGTACGTCAGCCCGGCGCTGGCGGAACGCCTGGCGATTCACCTGGACGGTAGCGGTCAGCAGGCTCCTCACGAGGGGTTGTCCGATCGCGAGTTCGAGGTCATGCGCCGGCTCGGGAGCGGTCTCACGGTCACCCAGATTGCCACGGAGATGTCGCTTTCAGTGAAGACCGTGAGCACCTACCGCACCCGGATTCTCGAGAAGATGGGGATGGCGACGAACGCCGACCTGGTGCGCTACGCCTCCCGCTACGGACTGATCACCTGATCGGCCGCGCCGATCGCCCGCACCTGTGCCTGCAGGGCCAGCCGCTCCAACTTCTCGACCGGCAACGCCAGCAGCAAATCGATTCGCCGCGCCAGTAGGAGGTAGGCCTCCCGAAACGCCTTCCTCGCGGCGTCCTCGCCCACAGCGTCAGCCGGATCTTCCATCCCCCAGTGGGCGAGCACCGGCTGGCCCGGAAAGATCGGACATGACTCCTTGGCCCGGTCGCACACCGTGATCACGAAATCCCACTTCTCGTTCTCGAGTCCCTCCACGCTTTGCGGGGGATGGCCTTTCCAT
>DATNDQ010000012.1:0-6313 GCA_035553475.1 Gemmatimonadales bacterium | reverse complement strand
GCCAGGAAGATGTTCGGCACGAACGTCTGCGGGTTCCGGTCGTAGAGCGGGAACCAGGTGCTCTGGACCTGGACCATGATCCGGTGGCCCTTCAAGAACCGGTAATTCTGCTGGTGCAGGTCGATCGTGTACGGCAGCACCGCATTGGGCGTGATGGCTGAGGGGTGCTCGTAGCTCATGCGATAACGGCCCCGGAAGATGTCGTCCGCCACCATCAGCTCGTAGTGCCCCATCCTCGGCTTCCCGGCCACCGTGTCCGGGTACACGTCGATGAGCTTCACCACCCAGTCGACATCCGACCCCGTCGTAGCCGCGAAGAGCTTCGCGGTCACGTTGCCCGCGATGGTCACGTCCTCGGTGAGCGGATCGGTCTCCCAGACCAGCACGTCCGGACGGCCCTCCGCGAGGCGCTGATCCGACACGAGCCAGTCGTACCATTCCGAGCCCTTCGGCGAATACACCGGCGAAATGGGCCGCCGGCGGTACGGCACCGGGTGCATCGGATCGGACACGTAACTGTCGAAGGCCGCCGGCGTCTTGTCGGTGGGCGTATCGAACGAGAGCTTGCCGTCGGCGCGGAAGTACAGGGCTTTCGCTTCCCCGTTCTTTGGCGGCCACGAATCCCAGAACCGCCACCGGTTGTCCCCCGCCTCGAAGGTCACCGCCTTGGCCAGGGGCAGAGAGTCGGTGCCCTTGAGATAGTGGTTGAAGAAGGGCACCAGGATGTGCGTGCGGAACCACACCGAAGTGGGCTGTCCGAACTCGATGGCGCCCAGCGAGGTGCCGTTGCCATGCCAGCCGCCATGATTCCAAGGACCGAGCGCGATGAAGTTGATGTGGGCAGAATCGGTCTTTTCGAGCGTCTTGTAGATCATCAGGGGCCCGAAGAAGTCTTCCTGGTCCCACCAGCCCCCGACGTCGAGGGTCGGCACGGTGGTGTGCGTGAGGACGTGCTCGGCGCCGCGCCGCTGCCAGTACTGATCGTAGGCCGGATGCGTCACGAAGGAGTTCCAGGTCGGGAACTTGCCGTGGAGCACGGAATCCGTGATGACCGACATCGGCCAATGCCGGTAGTACCAGTCGTACATGTCGTCGGAACCGACGTCGAACGTGGTGTTCTCGTTCCCCGACTCGAGGAGCGTGGCGTACTCGAGTCCGTAGGTCATCCGGAAGGCTCCGTTGTGGAAGAAGTCGTCACCAATCCACGTGTCGGTCATCGGCGCCATCGGGGCCGCGGCCTTCAGTGCCGGGTGCGGGCGCACTTCCGCCATCTCCGTCAGCCATCCGGGATACGACGTCCCCGTCACACCCACCCGCCCGTTGTTGTGGGGGATGTGGTGGATCATCCAATCGATGGTGTCGTAGGTGTCGGTGCTCTCGTCGGTGCCCGTCGTGTCCGACGGGAGCCGCGCGGGATGATTCATCAGGAAGGCGCCCTGCGACTTGTAGCGGCCGCGGATATCGGCCGAAACGAAGATGTATTTCTGCTCGGCCAGCTCCGTCAGCAGGTTGTCGTGATAGCCGCCGGTGGCGCTGTAGGGCGTGCGCGTCAGAATGATCGGGAAAGGGCCGCCGGTCGTGTCCTTCGGCGACGCGATCTGAATGAACAGCTTCACGCCATCTCGCACGGGGACCATGGCATCGGTGATCGTGTAGAGCGAATCAGGGACGCCCTGAGCGGCCAGGGCAGGTGCGGCGAGGACGGTCACAGCAAGCAGCAATGAATGACGGGTCATGGAAGTCCTTCACCAAGAATGGAGGTCCGCGTTGGTGTTCCCACCCTGAAGGGTGGGCTCGGCGATGCGCTGCGCGTCACGCGCAATGCCCTGCCGAGCCCACGCTTGAGCGTGGGGAGAAGGTGGCGTCGTTCTGCTGAAGTCCGCAAGATTCAGCCCATGAGACTCCTATCGGCATTGCTCCTGATCGCGACGCCGCTCGCCGCACAACACACCTTCGCCGTCGGCGACTCGGCATTCCTCCTGGATGGCAAGCCCTTTCAGATCATCGCGGGGGAGATGCACTACCCGCGGATCCCGCGTGCGGACTGGCACCAGCGGCTCCGCATGGCCCGCGCGATGGGCCTCAACACCGTCTCGGCCTACGTCTTCTGGAACGTGCACGAACCCAAACCCGGCGTGTTCGACTTTTCAGGCAACGCCGATGTCGCAGAGTTCGTGCGCGAAGCGCAGAAGGAGGGACTCTGGGTCGTGCTCCGGCCGGGCCCGTATGTCTGTGCCGAATGGGAGTTCGGGGGATACCCGTGGTGGTTGCTGAAGAATCCAGCCGTGACGGTGCGGGAAGACAATCCAGCGTTCATGGAGGCAGTGACCCGGTACTTCGATGCACTCGGCAAGCAGCTCGCGCCCCTCCAGATCACGCACGGCGGACCGATTCTCATGGTGCAGATCGAGAACGAGTACGGATCCTACGGGAAGGACAAGGTCTACCTCGGCAAGCTGAGGGATGCGGTCAGACACGCGGGGTTCGACGTCCCGCTCTACACTGCCGATGGATTGGACGAGGTGCCGAACGGATCACTCGAGGGCACCCTCCCTGCGCTCACCGGCGGTGACGCCGGCAGCGCCATGGACTTGATTCACAAGTACCACCCGCACGGTCCGTTCTTCCTCGCCGAGTTTTATCCAGGGTGGCTGGATCATTGGGGTGAGCCGCACCAGCGGGTGGCTACGGGTCCGACTGCGGCAGCGATCGATTCTCTGCTCTCGCATGGCGTGTCGGTGAGTCTCTACATGTTCCACGGCGGGACTAACTGGGGCTTCATGAACGGGGCGAACTACGGCGACCACTATCAGCCCCAGCCCACGAGTTACGACTACGACGCCCCACTCGATGAATCAGGTCGGCCGACGCCGAAGTATCTGGCGTTGCGGGAAGTGATCGGGAAGCACCTTCCGCCCGGGACCGTGCTCCCCGACGTCCCGCATGTACTGGACCCCATCACGATCCCGCGATTCACCCTCACGACGCACGTCACCCTCTGGGCGCTGCGCCATCAATGGGTGCGCGCCAAGAGGCCGCTGGCGATGGAGGATCTCGGGCAGGACTACGGCTATGCGCTCTACCGGACCCGGATTCCCCGCGCGGGCACCGCAACCTTGCGCATCAGCGAGCTACGGGACTACGGAGTCATCTTCGTCAACGGCGCGCAGGTGGCAGAGCTGGACCGGCGCGACAAGGAAGACAGCGTAATGATCACCGCCCCCACCGACTCCACGTATCTCGACATCCTGGTGGAGAACACGGGGCGCATCAACTACGGGTCGCGCATCCCCGACAACCGCCAGGGCATCACCCACGCCGTCACGTTCGGGGGTGACACCCTGCTCGGCTGGACGATGTACCCGCTCCCCCTCGACCATCTGCCGAAGCTCCCGTTCGGGCGCCTGCCCCAGCCACGCGGGCCAACGCTCTATCGCGGGACCTTCACGGTAAACCGGCCTGGAGACACGTTCCTGGATTTGCGAGGCTGGGGGAAAGGCAACGTCTGGGTGAACGGCCACAACCTCGGCCGCTATTGGTACATCGGGCCGCAGCAAACACTCTATCTCCCGGGCGCGTGGCTGCACCCGGGGTCGAATCAGATCATCGTTCTGGACTTGGAAGAGGGTGGGGCGAGGTCGGTCGCGGGCCTCACCGCTCCGGTGCTCGATCAACTCCGGCCCGATCGCCTGGCGGGGCATTAAAGGGATTGGGGATTCGGGATTCGGGATTCAGGCTTGGTACTGCCGTTCCCCATCCCGAATCCCCAATCCCGAATCCCGCTTTTATTTCCCTCCTGCCGGGAGATTCCGGAGGAGATACCGGGTGAGGGTGGTGTAGACGTACAGCGTGGTCCCCCGGCCCTCGCAAATGCAGTGCGTGCGGTTGGGATAGACCATGAAGTCCACCGGCTTGTCGAGCGCGATGAGC
Organism: Gemmatimonadales bacterium; assembly: GCA_035553475.1. Lineage (GTDB taxonomy): Bacteria > Gemmatimonadota > Gemmatimonadetes > Gemmatimonadales > GWC2-71-9 > 40CM-2-70-7. Next base: position 2,383 of record DATNDQ010000012.1, on the reverse strand, counting down.
CGGTTGAGGAACCGCTCCGTTCCCTGGTAGTGGACGTTGTCGTCCCCTGATCCATGCATCACCAACAGGCGCCCGGTCAGTCCCTCGGCAAAGTTTGCGGGCGTGCCGACGCGATACCAATCGGGATGGTCCTGCGGCGTGCCCATGTAGCGTTCCTGATAGATCGTGTCGTAGAGCGACGGATCAGCGACGGGCGCCACCGCCATCCCTACCGAGAACACGTCGCCGTGTCGGGTCATGTCGTTCAGGGTGCTCGAGCCGCCACCACTCCATCCCCACACACCGATGCGAGTCATGTCGACGTACTTGTGCTGCTGCCCCATTACCCGCACGGCGTCGGCCTGCTCCTGGGATGACAACACGCCGAAGTGTCCATAGACAGCCTTCCGCCACGCACGTCCCCTCGGCGCCGGGGTCCCACGATTGTCCACGCTGGCGATGATGTAGCCCTGATCCGCCAACGCGCCGTACCAGAGACCCTGATTGCCCTGCCATCCGTCCTGGACCGTCTGTCCCGCCGGCTCGCCGTACACGTAGAGCAAGACCGGATAGGTCTTCGTCGAGTCGAAGTTCGCCGGCTTGATCATCCAGCCGTCCAGCGTGGCGCCATCGGGCAGGGGCGCCTTGAAGAACTCGACCTTGTGCACGTAGGGCTTCACAGCCGCGGCAAGCTGGGCGTTGTCCACCAATACCCGCACCGTCTGGTGCGACGGCAGCTTGATGAGCTCCGTGGTGGGTACCTCCGACGTGCTCGAATGGATGTGCAACGCCCACTTCGCATCCGGTGAGATGTTGTAGATGTTGGCCCCCGACTGCATGGCGGGCGTCACCCGTTCCGCCTTGCCGGAGCCGTCGAGCTTGGTGCGGTACATGTAGCGCTGCGTCGCGTTGTCCGGTGAGGCGCCGAAGTAGAGCCAACCCGCCTTCTCGTCCACGCCTTCGATGCCCGTGATGTCGAACGGACCGTTGGTCACAAGCTTGGTGGTCTTGCCGTCCCGCGAAATCCGGTAGACGTGGCGCCAGCCGTCCCGCTCGGATGTCCACAGGAACTCCTTGCCGCCGTTGATCCAGACGATGTCGTTGTCCAGATCCACCCAGGCCGAGTCCTGCTCGGTGATCACAGGGGAGACGGCGCCGGTAGTGGCGTTGGCCATCATCACACGGTTGACCTGCTGGGCCCGGTTCATCCGCTGGAGAATGATGTCGTTCGGGCCCACCCAATCCATCCGCGGGAGGTAGTCCTGCCGGGGATCACCCGGGAGCTGGAGCCACGTGATGTTGCCGCCGGAAGCGCTGACGACGCCCGCGGTGACGGCGGAGTTGGTGGTGCCGGCCTTCGGATACTGGATCGGCGTGACGTAGGGATACAGGGAGTCGGTGTCGTTGATGAGATAGAACGTGCGGACACCGGTCATGTCGAAGTGCCAGAACGCGATCTTCGCGCCGTCGGGAGACCAGCGGAATCCGTCACGGAGCCCGAACTCCTCTTCGTACACCCAGTCGGTCATGCCACTCACGTGCAGGGAGTCCGCACCCGTCGTGAGCTGTGTGATCCTGTGGTCGGCGAGGTTCTCGACGTAGACGTCGCCATGCCGAACGTAGGCCACGCGGTCACCGGCGGGCGAAAACTTCGCGTACATCAGGGTGGACGGCTCGCCGCCGCCGCCCAGCTGCGAGAGGTTCCCGCTCTTGCGGTCGAGCACCCAGTAATCGCCGCGGGTGTTCGCGCGCCAGACCTTCTTCGTATTCGTGAAGAGCAGGAGCTTGTTCGCGTCGGCCGACCAGACGTAGTCGTCGAAGTCGAGCGGATCGTTCACGCCCGCCGGGGTCATCTGCTTGGCGGAGACGAGGATGCTGCGGGCACCCGTGGCCGTCTCGTACCGGACGATGTCATCGCCCTTCCCGCCCGCGGAAGGCTCGACGGTGGTGTAGGCGGTCCCCCCTTCGATCCAGCGGGAGGGGCCGAACCGCGCACCCGCGAAGTCTCGTGACGCATAGAGCTTGTGGAGCATGGCATCGAGCCCGGCCGGGATCTGTGCCGCGGCGGGAACCGAAGCGAGGACAGCGAGAGAGACCATCAGTGCAGCACGACGCATTGCTCCTCCTATTTGGGTATCGCTTCCATCACCCAGATGTCACTCTGGCGATCATTCACGGTGAAGTACATGCGGCCGCCACCGATGCTCCATTCGGGGCGCAGGGATGGACGGCTCAGATCATCGAAGCGGATCAGCAGCTGAGGTCGGCCCCCGGCGAGCGGCTCGGCCCAGAACTCGGCGCGCCCCAGTGCATCGTGCCCCTTGAAGTAGATGGTCCTGGCGTCGGGGCTCCAGAGGGGCTCCTCCGCCGTCCGCCCCGTCCCCCGGTTGTCGACCAGCATCCG
>DATNDQ010000011.1:0-10670 GCA_035553475.1 Gemmatimonadales bacterium | reverse complement strand
GAGCTGCCTGAGCGCGGCCTCGAACCGACGGGCGAGGTCCATCTCGAACGCGGTCGACGGGGGTGCGGGCGCGTCGGCGCTGGCGTGGTCGCCGCGCCCAGCAACCGCCTGGGCGTGCAGCAGCGTCGCGTGGGTGACGATCTGCCCGAGCGCGCGGAGGTCAACGGGCTTGACGAGGAACATCAGCGCGCCCGCATTGACGGCGCTCTGCCGTCGCTCGTCCCCGCGCTCGCCCGTCGCGAGGATGACGGGCACCTTGGGGTCGATGCGATGAAACAATTGCAGGAGGTCGATGCCATCCACGCCGGGCATCGCGATGTCGCTGACGACGACGTCCACCTCCGTCTGCCGGAACATGAGCTCGGCCGTGGCGCCGTCGGAGGCCGTGAGCACGCGAAAGCCCTCGGCGCTGAGCGCACGCGCATAGGCGCGGACCAGCGCGAGCTCGTCGTCGATGACGAGCACCGTACCCCTGTGGGGTCGGGCCGGAGCGGGCGCATGCGCGGGGCTCTGTGCAGGATGGATCGGTGACGCGTTCTGGAACATGGCTGGACCTCGTGCGTTTGGGTGCCCGTCGTGTCCCATCGGTGCCGCGGAACCACACTTGAGGCTGTGCGGCGCAACGAAGCACGGGCGCCCGGCTGCCGGGTGTGTGCGCCCGGATCGGGCGCCGCTTCCGGGAGCCCGCACCCCATCGCGCGCCCTCGAGGGCGCGTTGCCCATCGCGCTCCATCGAGTTCGCGTTGAAGGAACGCCTCGCTCAAGCGCGCGCACGACGCGCGACGCCCATGGCGCGGAACGTGCTATCGTCGCCGCCGTGGCATTCGTCCTCGCCGTCGACGACGATGCGGGTGTGCTGCGGATCCTGGAGCGGATCCTCCGCCGCGAGGGGCATACGGTCGCGACGGCGTGCTCGGGGGAGGCCGCGCTGACAAGCGTAGGCACGCGGCGTCCCGACGCCGTCGTTCTCGATGTGCAGATGCCTGGCATCGACGGGCTGGAGACGCTCGCGCGGCTCCGCCACCAGGTGCCCGGCGTGCCAGTCGTCATCATGACCGGGCTAGGGGACGTCGACACCGCCGTGCTCGCGTTCAAGCGGGGCGCCGCGGATTTCGTGGTCAAGCCGTTCGTCGAGGCGAAGTTGCTCCTGGCCCTGGGTTCCGCCTTGGCGGCCGGCACCGGCGCCCCGGGCCCGCACGCGCCGGCGGTGATCGGCGGGTCGCCACGCTTTCGCGACGCGATGGACCTGGCGATCCGGCTTGCGCGGCCCGACATCAACATCCTCCTGGAGGGGGAGACGGGTACCGGCAAGGAGCTCTTCGCCCGCGCGATCCACGCCGCGAGCGCGCGCAAGGGCGGACCCTTTGTCCCCGTCGACTGCTCGACGCTGGCGGAGAGCCTCATCGAGAGCGAGCTCTTCGGGCACGAGAAGGGCGCGTTTTCGGGCGCCGTGACCAGAAAGATCGGCCGCTTCGAGCTCGCCAGAGGCGGGACCCTGTTCCTGGACGAGATCGCGGACATGACCCTGCCCCTGCAGGCCAAGATCCTCCGGGCCGTCCAGGAGCGGGAAATCGAGCGGGTCGGCGGCGGCGATCCCATCCCGATCGACGTTCGCCTCATCGCCGCCTCGAATCGCGAGCTCCGGGACGCCATTCAGCAGGGCCGTTTTCGCGAAGACCTGTACTACCGTCTGGCGGTGGTCATCGTCCGCCTCCCTCGTCTCTCGGAACGCGGCGCCGACCTCGCGCTCCTGGCTGCGTACTTTGCGCGTCAGTTTGCTTCGCAGTACGGCAAACACATCACGGGCTTCTCGGACCGCACGCTCGAGCTGCTCACGGCGCACCGCTGGGTCGGGAATGTCCGCGAGCTGCGGAACGCCATCGAGCAGGCGGTGATCGTCGCCGACGGCGGGACCATCCTGGTTGAGCACCTGCCTGATGAGATCCGCGGGCACGAGGGTTCGCTCGCGGGCACCCTGTCGGGGGAGCTCGCGACCCTGGCGGAGGCCGAGGCGCGGCACATCGCGCGCGTCCTGGCGCACACCGGAGGTCAGATCGGCGCCGCGGCCACCATCCTCGGGATTCACCGGAACACGTTGACCCGCAAGATCCGCGAGTACGGGTTGTGACCATTCCGAAGAGCTCCCGCGAGGGCATGGCGTCGTTGCGGGTGGAGCGGGCCCTTCGACTGCTCCCCGACCTCGAGGCCCTGACGCCCCTCCGCGCCCTCCTGGTGGCGACCAGCCGGGCCGACGCGGGAGCTCAATGGGCCAGCTCCGGTCCGTACTTGACCCTGGGCAAACGGGCGGTTGAACCCGCTCAGCTTCGCCGGCAGCTCGACGGCGTACTCGAGCAGATCACCGAGCATCTCTCGGCACTCTATCACGCCTACATCGATGCGCTCGAGGCACTCTCGGTCGGGGACACCGCTCCGGCGGTGGCGGCGCTCCTGCGGGCGGGGCGCTCCGAGGAGGGGCCGGGACGCTGGTCTCAGGCCCGCGTGTGGTACGAAGTAGCGCTCAAGCTGGCCGACGAGCTGCAGGATCGCCGGCCCGAGATCGAGATTCTCGGGGCGTTGGGGCGGCTGGCGCGGACGCAGGGACACTTCCAGCAGGGGGCGCGGTATTTCCAGCGTTGTCTGGCGTTGGCCGAAGCCGAGTTCGATCAGAGCGGCGTGGCCGAAGCCTGCGCGGGCCTCGGGTCGCTGGCCGCTGCCCAGGGACAATGGGGCGGCGCCCGGTCGTGGTACACGCGGGGCCTCACGGCGGCGCAGGCGGCGCGGGACCTGAAGCGGACGGGGCACCTCTACCACCGGCTGGCCAGTGTCGACCATCATGAAGGGGATGACGTCGCTGCCCTCGAGCATCTGCAGGAGGCGCGGCGCAGCGTCGAGGCGACTCAGGACGCCGAGGGGCTGGCGCGCGTGCTGGCCGCGCAGGGAGACGTCGAGAGCGAGCAGGGACACGCGGACTCGGCGGCTCTGAGCTACCGCGAGGGGCTCGCCTGGGCGCGGCGGGGATCGGCGCCGGCGGTTGAATGCGCGATTCTGATCCGGCTGGCGGAGTTCCACATGAAGGGGGACCGGTTCCACGAGGCGGAGGAGGAGCTCCGGCGCGCGGAGCAGACGGCCATTGCGCACAGCCTCTCGCGTCGCCTGGTGCAGGTCTACACGCTCATGGGACGTCTGCGCGGCCGTCAGAAAGACGAGACGGGGTTCGTATTCTTCGAGCAGGCGATCGAGCTGTGCCGCGCGACGGAGCGCGCCCCGTCCGCGGAGGGCCGGCTCTATCGTGAATACGGCAACTTCCGGTCAATCCTGGGCTCTCCGGACGAGGCGCGTGCCTATCTCGAAAAGGCCCGCGCCATCTTCGAGTCCCTCGGGGAAACGGGAGAGCTGGAGGGCGTGGAAGCGGATCTGGAGAAAATCGGCGGCTAGGCCGAGGGCGAGGGCATCGAGAAGTCTCGCATCAATTCCCGCACTCTCTCGACCAGCACCGGCGGGCCGAACGGCTTGCGCAAGAGGGGCGAAGTAGCCGCTGAGACGCCGTACTGACGCAGAACTTCCTCCGTGTATCCCGACATGAAAAGCACGCGCAGCTTCTGGTGGCGCTGCCGAATCCGCCCGTACAGCTCCGCGCCCGTCATCCCCCACAGCAGCACGTCCGAGATGAGCAGGTCGATGGTGCCCGGGTGGGCCGCCACCAGCGCGACGGCTTCATTCCCCCCCGAAGCCGTGAGCACGTGGTAGCCCGAGCCGCGCAAGGCGAGGTCCACCAACCGGCGCGTTTCCTGGTGGTCTTCCACCACCAGGATGGTCGCGGTGAGCGGGGAGGGGACAGCGGATGCGGAACCGGCGGTCACAACGGGACGACGTCAAACGGTTGGCTCACCGTTGGCACGACGCCGGTGGGAATGCCGACCCCCAGCGTGTAGCCAAGTCCCGTCTGGTCGATGTGGAGGCCGGGGAATGAGGCGACGCCACTCGTCGCGCTCACCGTCGTCGTGCCCTGCAGAGACGCGTCCTGCAAGACGCTCCCGTCGTGCGCCAGCGTGATGGTGACCGTTCCGCTGTACTGGGTCACCGGGTTGCCGAACGCGTCGACGACCTGGACCTGCACGGCGGGCGTGATGTTGGCCCCGCTGGTGGTCGACGTCGGCTGGGTCATATAGGTGGTCGCGGCCGGAGCCCCGGCGCTCACGATGAAGCCCCCGCTGGTGACTCCCGTCAATCCCGACGTTGCCGCGGCGATGGTGTATCCGGAGTCGGCGCGGTCGATCCGGACATCGGTGAACGTGGCGGTGCCCTGCGCCGCGGTCACCGTCACGGTGCCATGCAGCGCGTCCCCGCCGGGGTTCGCCGCCAGCGCGAGCGTCACGCGTCCATTGAAGACCGTCACCACGCCTCCGCTCGAGTCGACCGCCGAGACCTGTAGGCGGATCGGAGCGCCCGCCGTCGCGTTCGCTGGTTGCGTGACGAACATCAGATGGGTCGCGTTCCCCAGGTTGGGGGGCCCGCTGTCGACGAGCGTCCCGACCTTGCAGGCCCCGGAGGCCACGACCACGGCCAGCGCGAGGCTAGGGAATTGGATGAGCCGATGGCGAGTATTCATGTCCCCTCGGAGGGTGCAAAGCGCGGACCAACGCGTGAAGGGCAAGCCGGCGTCGTGGTGCGGGTCGGTCGTCGCTCCTGGGATGCAGCGCGATCGACGCGTCAGTCGCGGATTCGCCTCACGTCCAGATGCAAATCAAGGCTGCGACGACCCCGCCGGCGACGACGAGCTGCGGCCACTCGAGGAACCCGGGCTGCCGGATGGTGTCGATCCCGCCGGCGGTGAGCAGGCGCAGCGTGGGATAAGTCAGTCTCCGCCACATCGTCAGCGTCCAGTTCGCGGTCTTGGAGTGCCGGTAGTCGAACGTGTAGTAGTTGTTGAGCGGATAGCCGTCACTGCCGCCGGGGATGAGCGGGCGGAACCGCGGCTCGACACCCGCGCGCAGCGCATCGAGTCCGAGAGGTCGTCCGGCGTCGTCGACATAGTGGAAACCGTATGTGGGATCCACGATCCAGCGGTCGTTGCCGATCCGGACTTCGACGAGGGCGTGACGCGCGAGTCCCGATTGGTGATACAGGGTTATCTGGGCGGCGCGAATCCCGAGGGACCGGAGCGCGAGGACGTACAGGCGCGAGAGCCCCGAGCAGCACCCGCCCCGGCGCAGGACCGCTCCGGGAGTCGCACCGAGCAGGGCGGGGATCTCGAGACCGAGGAACGCGGGATCTCTTCCGCGGGGAATACGCTGATGTATGACGGCCGCCAGGGCGAGCGCCGCTCGGCTGGGGTTCGGCTCACCCCGGGTGGCACCGAGGGCAAACCGGCCGACGAGGCGGCGCTCCCGGAAAAAGTGAACGAGGAGGATGCCCGCGGCGAGCACCAGCCAGAGCGTCGGGCTCATACGAGATGCTCCACGAGGACCTCCAGGCAGCGGTCGATCCGGTCGTAGCTCTCCACGAAGACCGCGCGGGATTGCAGCACCGGATCACGAACCGTGCGGGTCCCGACGTGCCGCGGATCGAGGTCTCCGAGAATGAGGATCGGGGCGTTCAGGTGACCGAAGACCAGGCGCAGGGCGTCGGCTTGGCGGGCCTCCATCACGACGATGAGCTGCGCCGAGTCGATCAGCTGTTTGCTGACCAGCCGTGAGCGATGTGGTTTGAGGTCGATGCCGCGCGACGCCGCGGTCGCAATCGCGTTCCCCGGGGAGGGCCGGTCGGGCCCGATGAACCCGGCCGATTCGGCGGTGCCTGCGCGACCGGCCCGGGCGAGGAGCTCCCGCAGCCGGTGCGCGGCGTAGGGGCTGCGGCAGATGTTTCCGTGACACATGATGAGGACAGTCGCGGGCGCGGGCATATCGGAGAGCCAGCGGGTAGCGTGCTGGCGCCGCCACGAATGGAGGAGGCGATCTGGCAGATGGCGAACGATCCACGCCCAGCGCCACAACATGGGGTGGGCGGGGTGAGGGAGTGCGGGTGTCTGGGTCATGCCCAGTTGAGGAAGCAACAACCGGGCCGAACGACGGGAGCATGCAACAGTGGAGCGCGGACGCTGCGGGGGTCGCAGAGCCGCTGCTTCAGGAAAATGCCCCCAAGGGGAATCGAACCCCTGTTCCCACCTTGAAAGAGTGGTGTCCTAACCGTTAGACGATGGGGGCAAAACTACAAAAACCGTCAAGAAACAATGCGTCGAGGACAGGCGTCGAGGAACAACGTCAAGGACCTGCGTTAACAACCCAGCCGCCACCCCATGGCTCGATTCAGCGGTCGCCGCGCGCGTCTCGACGTCGTATTTCTTGACGAATTCCCTTGACGTTCTTCCTTGACGGTTCTTGGGGTAGTCATAGCGGTAACGGGATTCGAACCCGTGTTTGAGCCTTGAGAGGGCTCCGTCCTAGTCCCCTAGACGATACCGCCGGGGGCGGTCAATATCGCCAGGATTGCGCGGGGGCCGCAAGCGCTCGGGGCCCCATCCTTCCTCTATATACGGGGGCAGCATGACCAAGGAATTCATCACGTTCCTCAAGGAATACGGTGTGATCGGGCTCGCGATCGCCGTCATCATCGGCGGCAAGCTCAACGATCTGGTCACCGCCATCGTCAACGGCATCCTGATGCCGATCGTGAGCTTCTTCGTGCCGGGAGGCGCGTGGCGGACCGCCACGCTCGACGTCGGCTCCGTCCATTTCCTGATCGGGCCGGTCGCGGGTGCGTTGATCGACTTCGGGATCGTCGCCCTGATCGTGTTCTATCTCTCGAAGTTCGTGCTCAGGGAAAAGGAAGTTCACAAAAAGTAGGCACTCATGGCCCAGGCAGTTGACCTCAACTTCACGTACTCGCTCATCGACCGGCTCTTTCGCCTCAGCCTGGGCGAGATGGCCGATTTCTCCGGGGCGAAGTTCGACGGAAACTTCGCCCTGACCCTGGAGGAGGCGCAGCGCGCCAAGCACGACCTCGTGGCCAGGAGTATCGGCCTCAAGGCGGAGTCGCGGATCATCGATCTCGGATGCGGCTGGGGGCCCTTCCTTAACTATGTCAGGAGCCGGGGGGCGAAGGGTCTCGGCCTCACCCTTTCCCGGGGGCAGTACGAAGCGTGTCAACGCAACGGGCTCGACGTCCATCTCATGGATTGCCGGGCGGTGCCGCGGTCGGCGTTCGGCGGGTTCGACGCCGCCGTGAGCCTGGGCGCGTTCGAGCACTTCTGCTCTCCGGAGGAGTTCGGGGCGGGGAAGCAGGAGGAGGTCTACGGCCGATTCTTCCGGTCGGTGGCCGATCTGGTTCCCGACCGGGGCCGTTTGTTCCTTCAGACCATGGTGTTCGGCCGCAACATGATCGCGCCCGAGCGGATCGACCTCAACGCGCCGAGGGACTCGGACGAGTGGATCCTGGGCCTGTTGCGCGCGCAGTTTCCGGGGTCGTGGCTGCCGATGGGGCGGGACCAGATCGAGAGGGCTGCGGCGCCCGTGTTTCGCCTGGTCGCGGCGGAGAATGGCCGGCTCGATTACATCGAGACGATCAAACGGTGGCGGCAGCGCTTCGCGGCATTCTCATTCCGGAAGGCGCTGGTGAGGCTCACGCTGGCGCCGCGGTACGTCCTGAGCCGGAAATTCCGCGACGCCTTTGCATCAGGCGTGAGCGCCAACAGCGTCTGCTTTCAGCGGGAGCTGCTCGACCATTGGAGGCTGGTGTTCGAGAAGGTCTAAGGCCGGGAAGCGGGACGCGGGAAGAGGGAAGCGTGGCACCCCGTCGTCCCTCTTCCCGCTTCCCTCTTCCCGCTCACAAATGCGCCGACCCCTCCCGATGCAGCCTTTCGACGAGACTTTCCATGCCATCGAAGTAGAGGATTTCGCACGGGCGGTATCCCACCACCCAGCTTTCGTACTCCGCCGCCACGTGAAAGAAGTCGCCGGGCGTGAGGTCCACTTCGTCCCGGTCCGGGATCTGGATCTTGGCCCGGCCAGAGAGCAGGACGCCGGTGTGGGCGAGGGGGCGATCTCCCCGGCGTCCGGGACCGGTGACCTGCGACCACCGCCATCCGGGGCGGTAGCTGCCCTTGCCGACCAATCGGCCGTCGAGCGTGACGAGGTCGAGGCGGCCCTGCTCGAAGCGCAGGACGGTCTCGGGCGTGTCGAACCGCTTGACGACGAGGAGGCGATCGGACTCCGGCCGGCGAGGTGATGCGATCGAACGAGCAAGGTCCATGGCGTGTACTCCACGCACCGGTCGTGTGGCCCTGAAGGCGTCCCGGTGCGCATGGCGCCGTCAGGCAGGAGCCGCGAGATGCGGTTGCTCTTCCAGGAACTACCCCGGGGAATTGGAGTTGGGCGAACGCCTGAGCGAGTTGTTACGTTCGGAAGGGGTCCCGCTTGCGCAAGACTTTGTGCCTGATGATGTTTACGCCCCCGCGCCGATAGCTCAACTGGCAGAGCAAAGGACTCTTAATCCTTAGGTTCTCGGTTCGATTCCGAGTCGGCGCATGAGAGAACGCCCGCCATTTCCGGACTTCGGAGTGGCGGGCGTCTTTTGTTGAGACGTGCCGGGTTGGTGGGTCGTTCCCGCGGGCCTAGAGCGCAGTTTCCCGCGCGGGAACGATTACGGCTGAAGGATCCTTCCGACGTCGATGCGAGAGATCCGCCCAGGGGGAATCCATCTGACCACGATAGCCCGTTCGTCGAAGCCAATGATGTTGTAGCACACCTGCGCCAGGCCGTAAGTCACGTCTCCGCCGAAGCATTCTTGGTAAAGGCGCTCGATGCGCTCCAAGCGATCACCAACCGTCAAGCCCCGCGACGTCGCTCGTGACCGTCCTCGGATCGAGAGGATCGCGACCTTGCCGCGATTCAAAAGGACTCTCAGGTCCTTATAGAGAAACCAGCCAGAGTCGATGCCGAGCGGTTCACCAAGGACACGCAGCATCGTGGCGGAGTCGTCATCCACCCCAACTTTTCCGATTCGGAGGTCGCTGGGTCCCAAGGCAGCAGGTGGCGGCGTGCAAATGCGCGAGTTGGGCAATGAGTCAATGAGACTGAGCGCCGTCCCCGTCCACTCGAGGAAAACTGCGTATGGGGGTGCCGCTGCATCCACGGTGTCTGGACAGCTGAGCCTACCGATGACGAGCAGGCGACTGTCCAGGCGGCCGTCGACGTCCGCAGAAGTCGGCACCGGTGAACCGTAGATACGTCCGGTTCGCGCATCGACCACCGCGAACTGAACACAATCACTTCCGCACCCCCAAGTGACGACGGTCATGTGCCCGGCGAAATCGGGCCCGAATCGGGCCCCCTCCCTCAGGACGGTGCGGAAGCTCCGCCAGCCGGGAGTCGGAGTGAAATCGACGGACGCAGGTCGCCCCCGGTAGACCGAGTCGACCTTGTAGCCCTCAAAAGCTGGGGCTTTGGCGAGAACTCCCTGGGCAGCCGCCCTACCGGGCGTTTGAGCGAGGAGGGCGGTACGCGCGATAAGGAGGATGCCACCGAGAGCGGTTCTATTACTCACTTACTGCACCCTTCCTGGAAACCGGTCAGAAGACACCGAAATCGTGCGAGCCGCGGAGTGGGGTTGGTGACTCGAAACGTGCTGTCCGGCCGGGCACGAACGAGCAGATAGTATCCGAGCCCAGTCGTCGGGAGTCCCGGGCGCACCAGGCTCACATCGACCTGGACCGTATCGCGAGTGAGGGCACGAGGTTCTCGTGCAACGAAATCCTCTACTGCTCCACGTGCCGTGTCGGTCAGTACGCCTTGGACGACTGAGTCCGCTACGTCCCATGGAATCACGAAGAGCTCGTGCAGGACAAGGTCGACCCCGGCGCTGTAGTAGTGGTATTCCAGTTCGTTAGCGTCCGTCCCATTGTGCACGGGCTCCTCGACCACGAACATGTCCTCGGCCCCTGACCATGGACCGTTGAACGACACCAACGGCTGGCGCACGGGCATCGTGCCCTCCAGCTCGCGCCCGCTGATAGCTACGGTGTTTGGGGAAAGACGCCCGCGAACGTAGAGGAAGAATTCATACTTGCCGCCGAAGGGCTCGAGGACGTGCAACGCGTAGAGTCGGCGGCCTGCACCAGCGATGATCTGGTACAGAGCTCCGCGGTCGGCGAGAGCCAGTGTTGAGTCACAAACCCCGTGACTCATGCACTCTCTTCGTGCCGCCGCAGCGAGTGAGTCGACCCGAGCCGCCACGATAGCCGGCACGGTCTCGAATCGACCTGTCGAATCGTCGTGGCGTGCGAAGGCGTTGTCCTGGCGAACAATCGCCTTCATCGGGGCGTGCGTCACCTGAGCTCTGAGTGCCGGCGCGGCGACGAGGAATAGCAAGAAGGCACAAAGCACGGAGTTGCCCATCCACGAAATCACTGGATGTCCCTCCGGCACTGCTTGTCCCCTCCGCACGGCTGGTCGACCCGGAGCAGCACGGACTCAAGGGAGGTCATGGAGCGCGGCAGGCGGATCCGCACTGCGGTCAGCCCCCAGTCACCCGTCGTGTCGAGCACGACTACGCTGCGAATCGGCTCTCCCGCCGCCAGCCTCCCTTCAGTTCCAAATCCGTGCCCGTTTGCAGGCGTGGTTACTTGGGCGACTACCTTGCTGGCGTAGGCGACCACGTCTCCCGGGTATGGCCCA
>DATNDQ010000010.1:0-28370 GCA_035553475.1 Gemmatimonadales bacterium | reverse complement strand
GCCGCCGGCAACGTCGCGTTGATCGAGTTGAAGTAGGACAACGTGATGCACCCGCGCTCGCAATACCCGCAGTAGTGGCAGGCAGCCCGTCCGTTGTGGTTCTCCGTGAGCACCGCGCAACGGCCGATGGTGAGGACCCGCTCCCCGCCCCAGTGCCTGGCGATCACGTCCCGCATCATCGACTCGCCGCAATTCAGATCCATCGGTTTCAGGAACTTCCCGTCCGGCAGCTGCGAGAGGCCGAGCTTTTCGCCGGAGATCCCGATGAACTCCTCGACGTGATCGTACCAGGGCTCGATGTCCTTGTACCGGATCGGCCAGTCCACCGCGATGCCGTCGCGCAGGTTGCCTTCGAAGTCCAGGTCGCTCCAGCGGTAGACCTGGCGCCCCCACATGATCGACCGCCCCGCCACGTGTCGCCCCCGCAGCCAAAGGAAGGGTTTCCCCTCGGCCTGCGTGTAGGGATTGTCGATGTCGTCGACGAAGAACTTCCCCGACCACTCGTCGCAGGCGTAGCACTCCTTTTGGATCGGCTGGCGCTCGTTCTGGGCCTTCCGGTCCCGGAGGCCCCGGAATTTCTTCTCCCAGGGTGGGACGTGCTCCACATAGTCGGCGGGCGTCACCATCGGACCGGCCTCGAGTACCAGCGTCTCGAGCCCGTGCTCGGTGAGCTCCTTGGCGGCCCAGCCGCCCGTCATCCCGGAGCCGACGACGATCGCGTCGTAGGTTTTCATCAGAAATCCCCCGTGGCGTTCGAGTCGGCCGGCGCGCAGGGGACGTACTTGCCGGGGATCATCTGGAAGCGCTGATCCTTCACCAGTCCCGCTTCGGAGCTGTAGTACCCGTACACCGTGAGCCACTTCATCCGGTGAAAGAAGGGCTCCGGACCGCGCGTCTTCGACGGCGAGTCGTTCCAGCGGGACGAGTCGTCGTCCAGCTCGTGCAGGAGCGCCGTCTGCTGGGCCGGCGAACCTTCGACGAAATCCTTGCCGAAGGCCGCGCGGGACCTGGCGTCGAGATCAGTGAGGCCGGCCACAAACGCCGCCTTGTCGTCATCCGCATACCAGTCGGACAGCACCACGTCCACGAACTCGGCCACGTTCCCCGCGCTGGCGGGGGGCGTGTCGGTGGCGGGGATAATCAGATCGGCGACGGTGGCGACGGTGGTGTGCTGATGCGGATCGAGCGTACGAAGACCGGAACCCATCCGCGCCCGGACGGCGCGGGTGAAGGCCTGGACATCGGGCGGCAGGAGCGGGAGCGCTGCCACGGCTCCCGCGGCCGCCACCACGAGTGAACGTCGTTTCATCGGAAAAGCTCCCTAGTGGCTGTTCTGACCACCCATCATTTGCATGAGAATCGCGGGGTTGAAGGGCACCGGCTTTTCCGTCAGCTCATCCTTGGCGCCGCTGCCATGCCCCGTCATCACCATCTCCCCGTTCGCCGAGTTCACCTTCGTGACCTTGATGAGGCCCAAAGCCATCGATGGCATGACCCAGATGTCGCTGCCATCCGCATCCTGGATGTGGAGAGCGTGAAACGTGCCGGCCGGCACGGTGACGTCGGCATATCCGAGGGATTTCCCTTCGCCGCACTTCGAGAACCCGGTCCGGTCACCACCCGTCATCCGCCCCATGGGGCCGTCCATTGGCATGGTCATCGCCGGGGCACTGCCGAGCTTCAGGATCATCGCGCGAGGACTCTGCATGCCGGGGCCGAACCCCGGGACCAGCATCTTGGACATTCCGGAGAACTTCTCCCCGCGCCCCGCCCCGAAGCCGGCCATGGCCATTTCGAACCAGAGATAGGCGGTGTCACCGTGAGACTCCGTGCCGATGACCGAAATCTTCAGGGTGGCGCCGTCGTCGTTCCCTCCGACGACCTTGAACGAGGACCATGATCCGACGGCGGGGTGAGACATCTGCTTGCAGAGGGCCACGAGATCTTGTGAATGGAGCGGCGCAACGACGAGCGAAAAGGCGGCGGCGACGGCAGCGGGTCTCAACATGTACTCTCCCGGAGAGGTCGGAGTGGTCTGCTCGGAAGTGACCACTCCCCCCTCACCGGGTCAAGTCTGAATCAATCTCCTCCGGGACCGCGTCCCCCACCCCCCGGACCGCCCCGGCGGCCTGCGCCAGGGGTGGTGATCGCGGTCGGCAGCTTGCCCCAGAGTTCGGGGCCGAGCACGGCCTTGGCCTTGTCGAGGGCCTTCCGGATGTTGTCGCGCCCAAGCTGCAGTTTGGGACGGAGCCGTGCGAAGAGAATTCCGGGATCGGGCCGGTCACCTGCCGCCTTCACGGCCGCCTGCAGGGAGTCCCCAACCATCTTGTTCAGTGAATCAAGCGAATCCGAAATCACTTGCAGCGCCGAGTCCTGCTGCGGCGTGAAGTGCAGCGAATCCTTGAAGCCGAGGATCACCGGAATCGGGTTCGGCAGAACCTGTGCGAGCCGCGCCGCGAAGTCAGGCGCCCCAGCGCCTCCCACCCCGCCGCCACCAAAGCCGCCGCCGAACCGCCCGCCCCCACCCCCACCCCCGCCGCCGCCGCCGAACGCCGTTCGAATACGCTGGCGGACGGGGTCGGGACCGATTGTGAAATGCGCCTGGAAGCCGATCTGGAAGGGCACGGTGACACCGCCATTCGAGCCCTGCCGTGAGCCGAAGTGGCCGTTGACCGAGTAGACGAAGTTCGAGGTGCCCGGATTGAAGCTCCGGACATAGAGCAGCACGGGATCAGGCGAGGATGCGAAGCCCCACCCATGGAGGTTATTCGACCCGTGCAGCCACTCATCGAGGCCGCCCAGGAAGTTCACCGTGAGCAGGGACATCGTGAAACGGCGATCAAGACCGAACCAGGCGGGCCGATAGTTGACCTGGAAGTCGAGAGACGTCTGCCAGGGGCCGGTGCAGGAATTGCGCGCCGCGATGCGGCCGAGCTGCGATGAGAGACAGTCCCGCGCACCCGAGTTGTTCGCGAGGAGCGTCTTCATCGCAGCCGCGACCGCTGGGTCCGCGGCGGTGGCCGGGTCGAAGACAAAGGCCCGGTCATTGCGCGCGCCGTCACCATTGATGTCGGAACCGATCATCGGCGTGTAGGGGGTGCCCGAGTTCAGGCGGCCGATCGCCGTGACTTCGATCGCCGCGCTGACGGGGTACGTCAGCGTGGCCAGGAATGAGTTCCGCCGCTCGAAATCGCTGGTGGCCCACTCCCGCACGTTGGGATCCCCGGCCGTGGTCGGTGCCGCAAACCCCTGGCCCGCCGCGCAGCAGGAGAAGGACGACTGATCGAGGGCCCGCGTCCACGTATAGGAAACCTGGAAGGTCGCGCCCCGCGCCGTGAACCCGCCGAAGCCAAGCGTGAACTGCTTCGAATCGGACTGCAGATCCGAGCCGACCTGGATGACCTGACCGAATTGCGGGTGCAGACGCGAATTCAAGGAGCTCAAGGTGCCGGTCGCCGTCTGCACCGAGTCCTCGGGCACGTAAACGGGACGGTTCCCTTCCTGCGGCAACGTGAACTGCGGTGTGGTGTTCAGGTTGAGGTCGCGGAATCCGTACTGGCTCTCACCGCGCGCGTAATTCCCGTCGAGAGACACGGTATACGTGCCCCCCAGAATCCGGCGCTGCACGCCCAGGGATGCCCGCCAGGCACGGGGCGCGGTGTAGTTGGGCGCGAACACCGTCACGTTCGGATTCGGCGTGATCTCCACCGCGGTCGCCGTATCGGTACACGCGGTGGGCACGGCGCCCGGATCGTTCATGTAGGTGTTCCAGTCGGGACTCGGCACCGCGGAACCGATGCACACCAGCTGTGTCTCGGCGTTCGACAGCCCCGGCGCCGCGAGGGCCGCCGAGTAGAGTGTGTTGGGGGTGAGGGAGCGGAAGTCCCCGAAGCCGCCGCGCACGATCGTCGCGGGGAATCCGCTCGCGGCGTCGGGCATCCACGTGAACCCGACCCGCGGCGAGAAATGCATCTCGGACGGGATCTGGTCGGTGCGGAGCCCGAAGAGCGAATCCACGGCCGGGTTGAAGGCCGGCGCCCCCGAGAACTTCGCCCCCTCCAGCCGCGCTCCGTACGCCACTTGCAGAGCCGGTCCAGTCCGCCACGTGTCGCCGAGATAGATCGCGGTGTTCCACGCCGTGCCTGCCTGCTGGAGCGGCGCCAAGTTCCGTGTGTAGAGGTCGGGCTGGTTTGCGGCGAGCGCGCCGAGAGAGGGATAGATGAAGGTGCCGAGCTGATTCGGCGTCTGGAGGGCCTTCTGCTGGGTGCCGTTCGCGTAAAGACCGAGCTTGAACCGGTGCGAAGCGTTGCCCGGCAGCCAGGAGAACTCGTCGGACGCTTCAATGCCGCGGGTCAGGCTCGTCTGCGGAAACCCCGGATTGCCGCCGAACGCCAGGTTGGCGAACCCGAAGGAGCTGTCCGCCAGCGTGGACCCGACCTGGACCCGGGCTTCGGGAAGCGCCAGAAACCCGCTCTGGTCGTTCCGGTCCATGGATGCATACCCGCGCAGCTCGTTGATGAAATTGCCGCCGATGTACGACGTGAGCATGGCCATGAAACCGCCGCCATCCTCGTACCGGGTCCCACCGGTCGGCGGCAGTGACAGCGCCCCGATGCGCGTCGGGTCCTGCGAGCTCCAGCGTCCGTCGAGCCGGACCATCAGGGTCTGCACGTCCGAGAGATTCCAGTCGACCCGCACGAGTCCCGTCGTGTTATCCGTGGAGCGATCGTCCGGAATGTTCGAGAGATTGATCGGGACACCCGCGGCCGTCGCCAGCTGAATGAACCGCGCCACCGAGTCGGGGTTCACGCCCAGCCGGCCGAGCGTCGCGGGGTCGGCGGAGAGGAGGGACGGCAACGCCTGCCCCCGGAACCGGCCCTGGAGCGCTCCGAAGATGAAGAGCTTGTTGGGAATGATCGGCCCGCCGAAGCCGCCGCCGATCTGGTTCTGTGTGTATCCCTGACTGAACGGCGAGTTGGTGACGCCGCCCCACGCGAGATCCTTGTCCCGCAGGTTGTACGTGAAGGACCCCTGCGGCACGTTGGTCCCGCTGCGCGTGGTGGACGCCACCACGCCGCCCGAGAATTGCCCCCGCGCGATGTCGTACGTGCTGGTCACGACCCGGGTCGACCGCACCGCGTCCTGCGGCACGGATCCGGAGCCGAAGCTCATCCCGTCCAGCGTGATGTCGTTGGCAGTCGGGCGCTGGCCCGCGACGGAGAACTGCGCGCTCGTGGAGTCGGTCTCGCCGATGCCCACCACCCCGGGGACCAGGGTGGCGAGTGTGTTCAGATCCGAGGCATCGATGGGGAGCCGCGCGACCTGCTCGGGATTGAGATTCCGATCCATCTCGCCGGGTGACGGGGCCGTCGTCCGGTTGTTCGCCCGCCCGCGGACGGTGACGCCCGCGATCTGAATCGCCTGCATCCCCATCGTGACATTGCCGACCAGCCGGTCTTCATCGGCTTGCCGCGCCAGCGTGAAGGATTGGGGGGCCATGCCGACGGCGCGGACGAGCATGTTGTACTGCCCACCGCCATCGGGAAAGACGATGGTATAGCGGCCCTTCGCGTCCGTGGTGCGCTGGCGGGAGACCTGCGTCTCGATCGATGTCGCCTGCACGATGGCCCCGGCGACAGGCTGCGAATCGGGACCCAGCACCACGCCGGTGATGATGTCGGTCGTGGTGCCCACCTGCGCCGCCGCGCGACCGGTGAATCCGGTCACCAGCGCGGCCACAACCAATGCCCATCTGAAGAACGCCTTCACACCTTCTCCCGGGGTTCACAAATCACCACACATACGCCAGACCCCCGGGGGTCGCTGAAAACGTTTCACGTCCTTTAGGACGTGTCCTTTAGGGCATGGTCCGCGTCGCGACCCTCGGGCCTCGGACCGCCCGCCAGACCGGGAATTCACCGACTCCGGAGGACCCGTACACCAGGCCGGAGTAGGCCCCGAATTCCGATCCCAGCAGCCGGTCGTAGATGCCCCAGCGGGCCAACCCCCAGCCCTCAGGCTCCAGCAGCGCGAAGACCAGGCGCCCAAGGGGCTGGCCTGTCGAGACGAAGAACGTCCCCGGTGGCAGCGTCCGGCTCACCCGGGTGGTGGTCCCCTTCACTGAGAGCAGGTGGTGTCCCTGAAACTCCCGGGGCGCCCAGGTCAACTGCGCGTTCTCGAGGACTTCAACGGTGTCGGTCCACGCCGACGACAGCTGGGTCACGGCGATGCCGTGCAGCCGGAGCAACCGGGCAACGGCGATCGCGGAGGGGGGCAGGAAGTAGCCCGCGGGTTCGGGACGCGTGAGTGAGTCCGCGAACCGGTCGTTCACCGGGAGATTCCACGTCTTGAGTTTCCCGGTGCCGGCGAGCCGCGCCCGCCCGCGGGACGAGTCGCCGGAGGGCTGCATGATTTCCAACGGAATGGGCTCGGTGCCCCGGCCCGCCAGCTTGTACTCGACGGCGAGACTCGGCCTCGGAGCTAACCCCAAGCCCTCGAGGGTGGTCTGACGATCGCTCTCCCGCTCGAGCCGCCTGATCTCGTCCGCATGAGCGAGGGAAAAATTCAGCGTCTCCACGACGAAGTCGTGCGTCACCTGAATCCGGGTCTTGAAGTCGGCGTGGCTGTACGCCTCGGAGAGGATCCCGATGCGTCCCCGAAGTCCCGCGTAGTTCGTGCCATACCACCCCACCGGGGCATACGTGTCCCAGCTCTTCGGATTCATGGGATCGTCGACGTTGCCGTAGTCGAAGATCGGCTCGTGGTACTTGTCGGCAAGCGTCTTCCGGAGTGCGGGCAACATCTGATCGCGCGCGAACGCGAAGGGGCCCGCGGGGCTCATCGGATCGAGTGGTGGCGCATACGTGAGCAGAAAACCATGCAGGGTGCCGTCGGTGGTGTGCAGGTCCATCATCACCGCGGGGTCCCACGTCGTGTAGACTCGCTCGAGTGACGCGCGGGTCTCGGGCGCTTCCGCCTTGAAGTAGTCGCGGTTGAGGTCGAGGTTGATGCCGTCGGCACGCTGGCCCACCAGCTCGGGGCCATTTTGCTCCGACCGGTTCACCGCCTGCGGCCCGAAGGCGTCGTTGCCGTCCGGGTTGTAATTCGGGCAGATCAGGATGACGAGACTCTTGAGGAGGTCGCGCCGCGGTCCCGCGAGCTCGCGCAGGAGTTCGAGCACCGCCTCCTTTCCCTCGACTTCACCCGCGTGGATGTTCGCCTGGACGTAGACGACCAGCTTCCCCGATGCCGCCGCTTCGGCGGCCGAGGTGACCGGCGGGTCGGAGGCGATGACCAGATAGACCGGCTTGCCGAGGGTGCTCGTCCCCATCGTCCCGACCGCGATGGGCGCGCCCGCGAGCTGGAGTGAATCGAGAAAGACGCCCACGTCCGCGGACGTCGAGGTCTGCTGATAATTGGTGCGTTCCGCGGTGGTCTTCGGGAGCGCCTGCGCGCTCAGGACCAGCGGAAACGCGGCAAGGATCACAACGGCTCGGGTCATCGGTCAGTCCGGGATGCGAGAAACGGGAATCGGGAAACGTTAAGATACGTTTGCCCATGGAGACTCGCTTTCAGGCAGTCGCCCACCACACGCTCGCGCGAGTAGTGCCACTCGCGATGGCGTTCGCCGCCGGGTTGCTCGCGTTCTGGATCACCGCCGCGCCGGGGCCGGGACTCGAGCCCGACTCGATGTCGTACGCGGGCTCGGCCGAGTGGTTCGCCCGTCACGGTACCCTCGCCGTGCCCACCGCCTACTGGTGGGAGTCGGACAGCACCAGCGCGCTCGGCTCCTTCCCTCCCGGCTACCCACTCGCGATCTCCGTCCCCGTCGCCCTCGGCGTGGCGCCCGTCCAGGCGGCGCGGCTCGTGATCGTCCTGGCCGCCATGCTCACCGCCTGGGCGCTCGCGTCGGCGGCCTTCGCGGCCGGCGGCTGGCTTGGCGCCGTACTCGCGGCGCTCCTCGCCCTCCTCGCGCCCGGCGTGGTGACCCAGCATTGGATCGTTCTGTCGGAGCCCCTTTCATACGCGTTGTTGGCGATCACGCTTGGGCTGATGGCGGCCCGGCCCGAACGAGCATGGGCGTACGGTCTCACGGCGGCGCTCGCGAACCTGGTGCGGTACGCCGAGGTGGCGTCGGTGGTGGCGGTGGTCATCTGGGCATTCCTGCAGCCCGCCACGTGGAAGGTTCGCCTGAGGAGAGCGGTGTTCGCGGGCATTCCGGCGGTGATTCTCCAGGGGGCGTGGCTCGTTCGCGAGCGAGTGGTTGAGGCGCGCACGCCCTTTGCGACCGTCGGGACCTTCGGGGGTGTCGCCGGCGCCGTGGGCCAGGGGATCGGCCGCATCGGGGCCTGGCTGGTCCCGAGCCCGATCCTGCCCGATTCACTGATTCCCCTGGCGGTGCTGGCCATGCTCGCGGTGCTGTGGCTGGTGCATCGCACGATCTCCGTCCGGGTGCCCCAGATCGGGATGCTCGAGCGGTGGCTGCTGGCCATTCTCCTCTTTTCAGGCGTCTACGCGGGCATCCTGCTCTTCTCGCGGACGTTCGTAGGGGGCGAGATCGAGTTCGACGACCGCATTCTCTCTCCTCTCTATATCTGCGGCGGCGCCGCGGTGGGCACGATGGTCGGCTACCTGTGGGACGGGTGGACGGTGCGCGGGCGCTGGGCGGCGGGAGGCATCCTGGCGGCGTGGATGGCGGCCGCCATCGTCGTGGATATGGGCCAGGTGCGGTCCCTCAGGACCGACGGCTACGGGTATGAAGGCGCCGACTGGCAGAAGACCGATTTCGCGCAGTGGCTGCGGACGGTGGGTGCGAAGTACGACATCTACTCGAACGACCCGGCGGCGATCTATTTCCTCACCGGGCGTCCGTCCCGGATGCTCCCCGAGACGCTGGCCCCGGATTCGCTCGCCCGCTTTCGGGCCGTGTTCGACAAGCACCCGTCATTACTGATCGGGTTTCAGGATGACTACCGGCAATCGGCGGCGCCCGCCGTGCTGGCGCGGCAATACGGGCTTTGGAAGTTGAAAGACTTCGACTACGGGACCGCCTGGGGGATTGGAGTAATCCCGAAGTGAGCAGGCGTCAGGAATCGGGGGTATGAGTGGGGAACCCGAATCAGGAGACCGTCGTGAAACTGCTTTGTGGTGGAACGTTCGTCGTCCTCGCCGCCCTCGCGTGCTCCCAGCCAGTCGGGTTGACCGGCGCCACCGGCCTGCGCTCGAGCGCCACCGTGGACCGGGACAGCATCTCTTCGGGACAGCGGGTCAACCTCACCGTGACGCTCACGAACAGCAGCCCCGACCCGGTCACACTTCATCTCGATCAGGGGTGCGCCTCCGTACTCCCCTACGTGTCCGATGTCCTTGGAAAAGTTCTCGAGCCGTCCGGTGGGTGGGTGTGCCCGGCGGTGGTCTCGACTCTCTCATTTGCGCCGGGGGAATCCAAACAGTGGACCTTCGCGTGGGCCGGCGGATCCCTCTTCCCCAGCGAGTTGCCTGAGGCCGGTGGTTTGCCTGGGGGCGATTACTACCTCTACGCCACACTTGCCGCCAACGAGGGAACGTACAGCACGCCGCGCTTCTTGATTCATCTCCAATAGGTCGTGACCGCCGACGCCCTTGCCGGGGAGTTCCCAGTAAGGGCACCGACGGTAACATGCCACATTAGAGAGCACAGGAACCCCGCACGTTGTCAGGGGTCTAGTTGATATGTGCGCTTTGCGCATAATTTGATTGGACCCTACCCGCGAGGTGTTCATGAGCTCTTTTTCCGTCCGCGTCATTCTCGGTGCAATGGCCATCACGGCGTGTCATTCCCCCACGAGCGTGGTCAGGCCCGACCCTGCCTGTGATGTGCCGGCAGGGGTTCCCATTCGCGTGACGCCAACCGACACCTCGGTACAAGCGGGAGACACAGTGAGGTTCAAGGCAATCCTGAGCGACAACCCTTGCTTTGGCCGGCTTCTCGCCCAGGGAGTGCGGTGGGTATCCCTCGACTCAGCAGTCGCGGTGGTCGACTCGGCGACGGGTCTCGCCAAGACGCGCGCGGCCGGAGCGGTCTTCATTGAAGCGTTGCCCGTGACCGATGCAGTGTTGGGCAGTGGCGGCCGGATGACTGTCACCCTCACCCATTGAGCCCATGAGCGCTCGTCTGGTCAAACCGGGAATCACCCTCTTGCTGGCGCTCTCCCTCGCCGGCTGCCACTTCTTCGCTCAGCTCTTTGCTCTGGAAAAGGGCATGGGCGCGCGCTACCATGCCACGCCGACCTCCATCAACGTCAACTCGGGCACCCAAGGCACGGTCATGACCGTGCTCTTTGGAGACTCGGCCCATGTGAACCTGCCCGACTCCGACCGCGCGGTGTTCGCCCGGGACGTAGCCGAATACGTGCGAGATCATTACCCGGGCTATCCGACCCTGACCGCGGTTACCGTCGGATTCGCGTCGACCCAGGACTACGGCGTCGTCCACGTCACCAGGAATCAGGCGCCGTACTCCTTCACTCGTGATGAACTCGGGCCTGCACGGGACACCCTGAACAGCCATCCCACGTTCTAGCGTGCCCTCTTCATTTACTCACGCCATCGCGGGTGCTGCGGTTGCCTCGCCGCTCGCGCGCAATCCGGTCCCGCGCCGGTTCTGGGTCGCCGCCGCCTGCTGCGCGGCGCTGCCGGACATCGACATCCTGTGGGGCCGCTACGTGACCTGGGGCACCTGGCTCGCACATCGAGGTTTCACACATTCTCTCGCGTTTGCCGCAGTCGTCGGAGTTACCACCGCGTTCATCCTGTTTCGGGATCCGCAATTCGCACCCGTTCGGTGGCGGTACGCGGCGGCGCTCGCCCTCGCCACCGCAAGTCACTGCCTGCTCGACGGCCTGGCCACCTACGGCACGCACGTGATGTTCTTCTGGCCGTTCAGCACTCACCGGTACCTCCTGCCCCGCACGGTGTTCGGCGTTCCCGGCGTTCCGTGGCCTCACTCGTCGCTTGGTCGCCTGGCACGGGTGGCCGAGAACGAGATCAAGTGGGGATGGATTCCGAGTGCCGTCGTCCTGGGCGTCACTGCCTGGATTCGCCGGACGAATCGGGCAACCGTCCCTGCGACGCCCGGGCCCACGGCTGACGAGCGCTTTGGATGACCAAGGGAGTGTGCGTCGCAGTACTGGTGATGATTGCTACCGAGGCACGTGGACAGGACTTTCGCGCAGCCCTGGGGTACCTCGAGCTGACGCACCCGTACGGCCTACTGGTCGGGCTCCCGCTCGGTGACGGCCCGTTCGACATCGAAGGCCAGGTCGGGCCGGGAGGCGCCGGCGGATCACTCGGTGTGGCTTGGGCCTTCCGGCGGCAGGATGCCAGCGACCAAGGCATCAAGTGGTTCGTGAACGCAGGGCTGGGCCGATACTTCACATCCGCGAACCCCGGGACACCCGTCGGAGGCGTTCTCACCTTGATCGGCGGGCTGCGCATCGTCACCGGGGGAGCAGGCCAACTGCGTTTCGCGCGCGAAGGCGGCCTGACGCTTGAGGCGGGTTTCGGCGTCTACCAGGACGTGGACCGGACCGTTGCCGGTGAGAGCAAGAAGGGATACGCCGGCCGGCTCGCGGTGGGGTGGCAATTCTGATGGCCTCAAAAAGCATTCACGCCATTTTGCCCGTCGCTGCCATCGTGCTTGGCCTGCCAACCATTGCGGGAGGCGTCTGGTACGTCATGTCGGTGACGGCCCCTTATGAGGCGCCCGCCGGCAAGACGGTATTCGACGTTGCGCAGGGAGTCTGGAAATGGACCACGAGCGATTCGAGCTGTCTGCAGGTGCGGCATACAATCTCGTTCACGCCCGACCGCAAAGTCATGATAATTACGCACAACAAGTCGTACCCGACCGATCACGGCACCCGCGATTCGGTCTCGTACTACGACATCCTGAGATACGACCGGAGCTCGATCGAGGGTGCCATCCGTGGCGAGACTCGCCGCACCTCCAAAGGCGCCCTCGTGGTCTGGGACTTGGTCCTGAAGGGCCCCGACACCTATGCCTGGCACCGGACCGACTGGCTCCCCCGATCCACCACGGCCTCGGTTCGGCGCTGCACCGCTGCAGAGCTCAAGCTGCGCTGATGCTCGACTCCTTCACCACCGCCCGGCTCTCCGCCGAGCGGCTGACCGCCGGCCATCGCGAGGAGATCGTCCGGATGCATCAGGACGCGCGAACCATGGCCATGCTCGGCGGCGTCCGGGACGACGCGAAGACCCAGGAGTATCTGGACCGGAACCTCGCCCACTGGGATCAGCATGGCTTCGGGCTGTGGATTCTCCGGGACCGGTTGAGCGGGGAGATCATCGGCCGCGGACTGCTGCGGCATCTGGAAGTGGAGGGACAGGACGACGTCGAAACGGGCTACGCGTTCTACCCCCCCTGGTGGGGCAAGGGACTCGCGACCGAAATCGCCCGGAAGTGCGTCGATCTGGGGTTCGAGGTGCTCAAGCTCCATTCGGTCGTCGGACTCACCACGCCCGCCAACGCCGCCTCACAGCATGTGCTGCGGAAGGTCGGCATGGTCCTGGACCGTGAGTATGACCATGCCGGGATCCCGCACGTCCTGTTCCGGGTGACCCGACAGACGTGGGCCGCTACAGGGTAGATTTCCCGCCGTGCTGAACCGACTCCGCTCCATCTTCAACGACGATGCCTTGCAGGTGCCGGGCCGGGTGGTCACGCTGTACGTGCTGGTGACGGCCGCGAATGCCGGCGCCTGGACCTGGGCCCTGCTTGCCTTCCGTCACTACCCGCTTCTGCTCGGCACCGCGCTCCTGGCCTACGGCCTGGGCCTGCGGCACGCGATCGACGCCGATCACATCGCGGCGATCGACAACGTCACCCGGAAACTCATGCAGGAGGGGAAGCGCCCCGTGGGGGTCGGGTTCTTCTTCTCTCTCGGCCATTCCACCGTCGTCGTGCTGGCATCGGTGGCCATCGCCGCTACCGCCATTGCCTTGCATGCCCGCCTGGCGGCCTGGCATTCCTTCGGCAGTGTCATCGGCACCATCGCGTCGGCCACCTTTCTTCTGCTCATCGGCGCGGTCAACGTCGTGGTGCTGGTGTCGGTCTACCGCACCTTCCATCGAGCGCGGAAGCACGGGCAGTACCTGGAAGAAGAGCTCACCGCGCTGCTGGCCGGCGGGGGCCTCCTCGCCCGGCTGTTCCGGCCGATGTTCGCGATGATTCGCCGGTCCTGGCACATGTACCCGCTGGGGCTCCTCTTCGGACTCGGCTTCGACACCGCAACGGAGATCGCCGTGCTCGGCATCTCCGCGGCCGAGGCCGCCCGGGGGATGCCGATCTGGACGATCCTCGTGTTCCCCGCCCTGTTCACCGCCGGCATGTCGCTCGTGGACACGACCGATTCGATCCTGATGCTTGGCGCTTATGGCTGGGCCTTCACGACCCCCATCCGGAAGCTCTACTACAACCTCACCATCACGTTCGTTTCGGTCGTCGTGGCTCTCCTGGTCGGAGGCATCGAAGCGCTCGGGCTGGTCGGGGCGAAATTCGGGCTGACGGGAGGATTCTGGCGGGTCATCGAATCTCTCAACGGCAACTTCGGGTCGATCGGGTACCTCATCATCGGCGTCTTCGTCGTCAGCTGGATCCTGTCGGTGGGCATCTACCGGCTGAAGGGCTACGATAAACTCGAGCCGGTCAGTATCCGTAGGGGCGGGATATGATCCCGATCTACGCGGTGATGTGGCTCTGGCTGCTCTGGTTCGTCAGCTGGTGGGCAGCGGCGTTCTGGAGTGACCGGGCGGTCAAAGGACCTGGTGCCCGGCCGCAGGTCGCGTACAACGTGCTGACGATCGCGGGTGCCATCCTCTTGTTCGCCTTCAACTCCGCCGACCACATCCTGTGGCTCCCTAGAGCTGCGCGCTGGGCAACGCTGGGCCTTGAGGCGGCCGGGTTCTTGTTCGCCTGGTGGGCGCGGATAACGCTGGGCCGCTTCTGGGCGCGGAATGTCTCCCGGAAAGAAGGTCATCGAGTCATCGACACCGGCCCCTATGCGTGGGTGCGCCATCCCATTTACACGGGAATCATCACGGCAACCGTAGCGACTGCCCTGCTCAAGGGCACGTGGATCGCGTGGGCGGGCGTCGCGGTGATGACGCTCGGGTGGTACGTCAAAGCCCGGCTCGAGGAGCGGTTCCTGCATGCGGAGCTCGGCGAAGCGTACGACGCCTACAAAGCCCGGGTCCCGATGCTGATTCCGTTTATCTGAGGCTCCGGCACGCCGGGCCGCCCGCGCGCCGCGCTGAGTGGAGGTAGCGCGCCTTTCGGATCTCCTCGACTTTGGTGGCCATGCGACTCACCCCCGTCAAAGCCGTCCTGCTCGGCGGACTCACCGTCGCCGTCCTCGACATCGCCGACGCCTTCATTTTCTACGCCTTCTATGGGGCCACGCCCGTCAGGATTCTCCAGTCGATCGCGGTCGGTGTGTTGGGACGCGACGCCGCATACCAGGGCGGCGCCGCAACCGCCATCCTCGGTGCATGCCTGCACTGCTTCATTTCACTGTCGATCGTGACCGTGTTCTACCTGGCCGCGACCAAACTGCCGGTGTTGACCCGGCGGCCATGGATATCAGGGGCGATCTATGGATTGCTGGTATATGCGACGATGTACTTCGTGGTGCTGCCTCTTTCACGCGTCGGGATGACGCATTTCAAGCACCTCGCGCCACCCCTCGACGAGATCCTCATCCATATCTTCGGAGTCGGGATCCCCGCGGCGCTGTTCGTACGCGCCGCGAGGCCCGAGGCCACTATCGCGTCTTGATGAACGTGCCGTTCTGCAGCTCTGAATAGGCCTGCCGCAGCTCGTCGTTCGTATTCATCACGATCGGACCATACCACGCCACCGGCTCTTCCAGTGGCCGGCCCGAGACCAGCAGAAAGCGAATGCCCTCGTCGCCCGCCTGGACCGTGACTTCGTCACCGCCGCCGAACAGCACGAGTGACCGGTTGCCGGTCTTGTCGTACTTCGCAATCGCCTCCGGACCGGCGCCTTCGGTGAGCACGGCGCGGGGCTGAGACGCATCCCGGAAGCTCCCGGAGCCGTCGAAGACGTAGGCAAACGCGTGCCGCCCATTTTCGACGGGCAGGGTTTTCTTCTTCCCCGGTGGGACGAACACGTCGAGGTACCGCGGATCGGCGGCGACCCCTTCGATCGGACCCTTCTTCCCCCAGAAATCCCCGCAGACCACGCGCACCAGCGTGCCGTCGTCGTCGGTGACCTCCGGGATGTCTTTCGCCTGCACGTCCTGATAACGGGGATCGGTCATCTTGAGGCGCTTCGGCAGATTGGCCCAGAGCTGGAACCCGTGCATCAGCCCTTTGGGATCTCCCTTGGGCATCTCCTGATGCAGAATCCCGCTGCCCGCGGTCATCCACTGCACGTCCCCGGCACCGAGCGACCCGCGATTGCCAAGGGAATCGCCGTGGGCGACGGTCCCCTTGAGCACATACGTGATAGTTTCGATGCCGCGGTGCGGGTGCCACGGAAAGCCCGCCAGGTAGTCGGCGGGACGGTCATTGCGGAAATCGTCGAACAGCAGAAATGGGTCGTATTCCTGGGTATCGCCGAAGCCGAAGGCACGGCGCAACCTGACGCCGGCGCCTTCCATCGTGGGCTGGGATTCGACGATACGTTCAACCGGACGAAGAGACACCTGAACCTCCGAATGGTAAGTCGACTGCAGTTGCCTCAAAACGCCCTAGTGAACCGGGATGTTCCCGTCCTGTAATTTCCCAGGCTGGAAGCCGGGCTCGGCGACGCACTGCGCTTCAAGCGCAGCGTCAAAGCCGAGCACACGCTTCAGCGTGTGGACTAGATTCTCGCCATGCCGCGCATCGCCCTCGCAACCTACGCCGCTTACCCGGATCTGCCGCCGGATGACCAGATCTTCCAGCGCGCCCTCGAGCGGCGCGGGGCGCAGGCCGTCCCGCTCCTGTGGGACGCGCCGGCCGATTGGTCGGGTTACGACGTCGTGGTGGTCCGGTCCTGCTGGGACTACCACCTGCGCCACCGTGAGTTCCTCGCGTGGATTGACCGCGTGGAGCGCGGCGGCGCGATCCTCCACAATGCCCCCTCCATCCTGCGGTGGAATTCCGACAAGCGCTACCTGCGCGATCTCGAGCAGGCGGGCATCGACGTCGTCCACACGCGCTGGACTGACGCCGCCGAAACGCCACTCTCCCTCGCTTCGGTGTTGGCCGAGGAAGGCTGGCAGGACGTCGTCATCAAGCCCGCGATCTCGGCATCGGCCACCGACACGTGGCGTGTGCCGGCCGGAAAGAGCGCCGAATGGGAAGACCGGTTTCACGCGATGGTGCGCCGCGGCGCGGTCATGATTCAGCCATTCGTATCCGAGGTTGCCCGCGACGGGGAGTGGTCCCTCGTGTTTGTCGGAGGCGAGTTCTCGCACGCCATGCTGAAGCATCCCGCGCCCGGAGACTTTCGGGTGCAGACCGAGCATGGAGGGAGCCAACGCCGCGAAGTCCCGGATCCCGGTCTGGTTCGCGCCGCGCAGGGCGTTCTCTCGTGCGCCCCGGAGGCCGCGTCGTACGCGCGGGTCGACGGTTGTGTGGTGGATGGACATTTCCGGGTCATGGAGCTCGAGCTCCTGGAGCCGACTCTCTACTTCACGGAAGGACCGGCTGCCGCTGACCGATTGGCGGACCTGGTGCTCGCGGGGCGTCCTTGAAGAAGCTCCTGCAGTGGATCGCCTGGCCCTTCATCGTACTGATGGCCCTCGCACGGTGGCTCGGTGGGACGTTTCTGATCTCGGCCCTCGCCCTCTTCCCGGTGGCCCTTGTGGCCGAGTTGGTGTTCCGCAAGCACCATCCCTGGAGGCTCCACCTGCTCACGGCCGCCGGCGCCTCCCTCGTGATCGGCGCCTTCGTAGGGGCGGCTGCCTGGCTGGGCCGGGACTACCTGCCCCGGCGACTCCGGTGACCGGCCCACAGGTTTCACTCACCGCCCAGGGCGTCGCGTCACTCCGGGCCGCGCATCAGTTGATCGATGACCTCCCGCGCATTCTCGACGATCCGGTCTCGGTTCAGCTCGTCGGCCCGGAATTCGCCGCTCGCGTCAAGGCGAATCCGGAACCCCTCCGCGAACCCGGGGTGGCCGGCTTGCGGTGCCACGTCCTGCTGCGTTCGCGGTATTCCGAAGACCGCCTCGCGGTCGCGGTGCAGGCGGGGATCCGTCAGTGCGTGATCATCGGCGCCGGACTCGACACCTTCGCCTATCGTCAGCCACCCTGGGCCCGCGCCCTGCAGATCTTCGAGGTCGATCACAAGGCCAGCCAGGAAGCCAAGCGCGACATGCTCACGAAGGCCGGGGTCGACATCCCGGCGAACCTCACCTTCGTGGAGCTGGACATCGAACGGATGCCGCTGCGCGAGACTCTGGTGCAGGCAGGCCTCGATCCGGAACGCCCGGCGTTCTTCTCCTGCCTGGGCGTCCTGGTATACCTGACCCACGACGCCGCCTTGGCCCTGTTCCGACTCGTGACCGCATTCCCCACCGGTTCCGAGCTGGTGCTGACCTTCGCCGGGCGAGAAAGCACCGACGACAACCCCATGTCTCTCGCGGCCCGCTCCAAGACCCTCGGGGAGCCGTGGCTATCGAGGTTCTCGGCGGAGGAGCTGGAGAGCGAACTGCAGGAAGCCGGGTTTCGCGCCATCGAGTTCCTGAGTCGCGAGCGCGCGGCGGAGTACGTGGGGACCCGCCGCGACGGGCTGGAACCGCCGCAGCGGCTTCGGATCGTCAGCGCGAGGCTGTAGGGTCGGGAACCAGATGAAATGAATATTCCAGTCTGATCGTGTCGGCCACGCTCAACAGGAACATCAGCCGCGGCGCCGTCGCCAGAACCCCCGGACTTGCGTCCGGGGTCATCGACTACCATGACCACCATTGTGTTTCATAACCCCGGGCGCGAGCCCGGGGTTAACAAAGAAGGTGCTCCGGCATGTTCACCTCCCCGTCTCCCATTGCTCCCGCAGCTTCCTGACGCTTGCGGGAGCTCCCGAGTCGGCCACGATCCTCACCAGCGGGTGCTGGAAGGTCGTCAGCGGTACCCGGGCCGTGAACTCCCCATCACGTCGAGCCACGGTGACCCTCAGCGTGTCCCCGACGCGGAGCCGGCGCATCGCGCGCCTGGCCGCTGCCACATCGGTCATCAGGGAGTCGCCCATCGAGACGAGCGAATCTCCGGAATGAAAGCCAGCGCGTCCCCACTGACTCAGCGGTGTGTTCAAGAGCAGGAGTGGGCGCTGAGCGCCCACGGGCTGATAGGACCAGATCCGGACGTCGGGAACGGCACGACCGCTGTCATCCACGGCAAGGACGGTGTCGACTTCTGCTCGCAGCCCGATCAAGTGGAGATACTCGTTGACATCGATGACGCCGGCACCACGAACGTAGCGATCGAAAAATGCCGTCACATCGCAGCCGCAGGCCGCCCCGACGAGGCGCTGCACGCTGGTCGTGGTGAATCCCACCGAATCCCTGGCCAGACCCCGCATGACGTCGTCCAGTGAGCGTCGGCCACCGGTACGCGAACGGATGAGCATGTCCAGCATCGAGCCGATGATCTCGCCGTTCAGATGCGTGCTTCCCTGATAATCGCCGAGGAAGACGGGGTCGGGGGCGTATGACGATTCGCTGATCCGCTCCGCCGAGTAACGCGCGAATACCGGGTTCTCGAGATAGCGGGCGAGCAGGCGTTCGAGGTGGCGAGCGCGAGTGGAATCGCGAAGCGGAAGGCCGGCACGCCGCGGGAGCAGGTCCGCGTAGAACATGGTGAACCCTTCACTCACCCAGAGACCGGTCGACAGCGGCCGCGGTTGATACGTCACCCCACCATACCCGGCCGGTTTGATGCGCATCAGGTTCCAGAGATGGAAGTACTCGTGCGCCGTCTCTTCGAGGAGAGCATCGGGGTCGCTCGCCAGATCTGGGCTGGGCGCGCCGAGCGTGACCGCGTCAGGGTGCTCGAGGGCCCCGTAGGACTGGTCCTGATACAGGAACGAGTACCGCGCGTATGGCAGACCACCGAACAGCGCGCTCGCCTGGCGCACGATGGCCTGGATGTGACTGACGAACCTCGTCGTATCGAACGGCTTCCCGTCCGGCGCATCCCAGTAGAAGACGCGATGCGGCGTGTTCGCGACTCGAAATTCCCACTCGCGCAGCTGCCCCAGCAGGAACGGGCCTTCCATCAGCTCGGCAACGTTTCGGGCCCGGAAACGGCCGGAGTCCCCCGCCAAGGGTGTCGCGACACGCCAGCCCTTGGGCAACTCAAGCCGTACCTCGGACGGCCCGTGCTCGGCCCCCACCACATAGAGCAGCGCGTGTGGCGCGTCGACGAGGCCACCAGTCGGCGTGAGAAAGGGCTTCCAGGCCGAGCGCTGAGGACTGCTCTGGGGCGGCAGGACGAGGCGGTAGTGGATCGTGACATCCGCCGTTGCGTGAGTCACGCTCCACGTCGCGTCGCCGTCGTGGCGGATCGTCCCGCCATCCACCGTGACGCTATCGAGATAGCGCCAATACCGGTCGTCGTACTCGGGGTGACGGAACATCGCGAGCGTGAATGAGTCCGGCGCGTGGCGGACGGTCATGGTGACGTCGAACGCCGAGAGACTCGCGGGGTCGACGCGGATCGTATACGTGACGTCCGGAAATGGTGAAGCGAGCGCGGCATGGACGACCGGCAACCAGAGCATCACGGGAACCCCGTTCGAGTTGCAGCTATGACGCCGGTTGCGTCCCTACCGTTTGAATGGGACCTTATCGCGATGCTCGACCAGATCCAGCGTCTCTACCAGCATTTGGCGTGGGCCGATGAGCGAGCTCTGACGGCCCTCCGCGACTCGGACGCCCGGCCCCCGAAGGCCCACGACCTCTATTGCCATGTCCTGGGCGCCGAACACGTGTGGCTGTCTCGCCTGCGGGAGACGAAGGCAGCGGTGAAGGTGTGGCCGAGCCTCACGCTCGAACAGTGTGGCACGCTGGCCCGCGACAACCAGGCAGCCTTCGGCCGCTTTCTGGCGCGCCTGGAACCCTCGGCCCTGAGCCGCGAAGTCACCTACGTCAACAGCGCGGGAGACACCTTCCACTCGCGCATTGACGACATCCTGATGCACGTGGCGCTGCATGGGGCGTATCACAGGGGACAGGTCGCCCTGCTCATCCGCGAAGCCGGGTACGTGCCGCTCCCCTCGGACTACATCGCGTTCGTGCGAGGCTCCCCCGCAGCCACAAGGCAACCGGGCTAGGCAACAGGCTTCACGTTCATCTCGGGGGCACGTACCCGATTTCTTCCACTCCCGCGCTCTTGGCCCGATCGACCGCGTCGATCACGCCTGCGTAGTTCCACCCGTCCCCGACCCTTACGTAGAGCAGCTTGTCAGGCCTGCCGACGTAGATCTCGCGAATCCGATCCACCAACCTCAGCGGGGACACGACTTCCCCGTTGATGGCGTACCCTCCGCCGGCCTTGAGGTCCAGGACGATCGGCTTCCCTTGAGCCCTGGCCGGGTGCGGGGTCGGCGGCGGTACGTGGATATCGTGAACGAACCGGATCTGAAACGCGACGATGAACATGACGATCAGGGTCAGCAGGACATCGATGAGCGGCGTGACGTTGATCTCCGACTCGTGCCCTCTCCCCAAGGTCCGCATGGAGACTCCAGGTTGGGTGTTGAGTCCAAGCTGGAGGGCATTGGTGGCGGTGTGTTGGAGAAGAGATTACGGATGGGTTACGACGAGATGAGGAACGAGCCCCCGCTCATGCCGGCGCGGCGTGAAGCCGCGGCTCGGCGTCTGTCCGGTAATACGGACGGACCGCTCCCCCTACGGCTCCCGATTCGGCGGCAGTTCGTCCGCGAACTTCCACCCCGCGACGAAATCCTTCTTGAGCGGCAGCTTCTCGAGCTCGGCCCGGACCATCTCGAGTGGAATCGGACCCTGATGCAGAATGGCATCGTGAAATTGCTTGTTCGTCATCTTCCCCGCGTCCACCAGCTCATGGTGCAGGGCCCGGAACTGCAACCCGCCGATCATGTACGCCACCTGATAGAGCGGCGAATAGTCCCCGTTGAAAGACCGCCGCACCTCGGCCGTGGCGTTCGCCCGTTCGTGCCCGACCGAATCCACGAGGAAATCGATCGCCTGCTGAGGCGTCCAGTTCCCCAGGTGAAAGTTGAGCGAGAAGATGATGCGCGCCGCCCGGTGCATCCTCCAGAACAGCGCGCCGACCCGGTCCTCCGGCGTGTGGGTGAAATCCAGGTCCCACAGCAGGGTCTCCCAGTAGAACGAATTCCCCTCGATATAGAAAGGCGTGTAGAACTCGCGCCGCTGCGCGTTGTACCGGCTGTTCATGAAATCCTGGAGCTCGTGCCCGGGGATGAGCTCGTGGAAGACGGTCGCCCGCGAGAAATGGCGGTTGTTGCCGCGCATGCTCATGAGCTTGTCTTCCTCGGTCATGGCGTCGGTCGGATAGGACACCAGAATCTCCGGACCGCCCAGGAAGAAGGGGCTCTCTTTCTGCGCCTGGGGCGAGAGCATTTCCATGCGGTACATGTCCTGCGCGAGCGGGGGCACCGTCACGAGGTCATGCTGCTGGACGTAGGCGACCGCTTCGCGCGCGAGATCCCGCACCAGCGCCGTCTGCTGGCCCGGCGCGACGTTATCCTGCTTCACTTTCTCGAGTGCCGCGCGCCAATCGTCGCCCAGTCCCATGTCGTGGGCCGCCTTGATCATCTGGGCCCGGCACCACGCGAATTCGCGGCGCGCGATGGCGATCAGCTCTTCCGGCGTGTAGGGGATCATCTCCTGGCGAAGGTCGGCCATGAGCCCGTCGCGGCCGATGGGCAAACCGACGATCGGCTCATCCTCTCCGGGCTTCCAGCCCACCAGATCCTGCCTCAGCGTCTTCGCGTAAGCGTCGAGCGCCGAGTCGGCCTTGGCGTAGGGCTCCTTGGCCCACCAGGTGAAGAGCGGGTCGTAGCCGTCGTAGAACTTGTACCAGCCGGCGAGCGTGCCCTTGAGAGTCCTGACGATCTGCCAGGCATGGTAAGCCTCCACGCGCGTCGGGCGGGCTGTCGTATCAACCCCGGGCTTGCGCCCGGGGTTAGTGAACCCGTTGGCCGAGGTCACCCTCGCCGCGAGCCAGGCGAGAGTCCGGCCGGCAGCCGCCGGATCTTCGAACTCGAGCCGTCGCCGCGCGTCCTCCAGCGCGAAGATCGTGTCCGCAAACGGAATGAGTTCCTTCACCTCCACCAGCCGCTTCTCTTCCCGGTCGAGCAACGCCTGCTCGTGCACGACGTCGGCCTTGAGAAGAATCCAGTCCACCCGGCCATCTTCGCCCAGCTTGTCAAAGTCGATGGTGTTGAGCTTCGAGTGCCACGTACCGTAGAAATCGCGCAGGACCCGGCGCCGCTCCGGCGAATACTCGTCGTCGTACCGTCTCAGGAGATCCCGCTGATCCTCCGAGAACCGCGACACTACGTCCCGCATCTCGCTCGCCGCGACGTCGGGTACGTAGGCCGCCGCTCGCGGTTCTTGCGCCGTGCCCAGGACGGGCACCAGCAGCAGGACACCGAGCGCCCGGACGTTCACGCGGGCCTCCGCGCCAACCGCTCCTTGATCAGCTTCTTCACCTGCGCCAGCTCATCACCCTCCAGCTGGAGCCGCGGCGGGCGCACCCGGGCGCTCCCCTTCCCGACTTCTTCCTGCACCAGCTTGATGAGCTGAACGAATTTCGGGACCGTATCGAGCCGGAGCAGCGGCAGGAACCAGTCGTAGAGCTTCCAGGCTTCCTGCGACTTCCCGGATATCGCGAGATCGAAGAGGCGGACCGACTCCACCGGGAGCGCGTTCACCAGCCCTGCCACCCACCCCACGGCTCCCATCGCCACGCTCTCCAGGACCACGTCGTCCATGCCGACCAGAATGCGGATCCGGTCACCGAGGGCCCCTCGAATCGCCGCGACGCGGCGGACATTCCCGCTCGAGTCCTTGGTCGCATGAAGGTTCGGATGCTTCTCGCAGAGTCCGGCGAGCTGCTCGGCCGAGACGTCGACGCCGTAGGCGACCGGGTTGTTGTAGAGCATGCAGGAGAGCCCCGTCGCGCCGATCACCGCTCCGTAATGCGAGACGGTTTCGCGGCCGTCACCGACATACACGTAGGCGGGCAGCGCCATGAGGCCGTCACACTTCGCTTTCTCGGCGGCCTTGGCGAGGGCGACGCATTCGGCGGTCGCCAAGCCGGCGATCCCAGCCACGAGGTGGCCGCGCGATCCAAGCGCCTCCCGGCAGATCTCGAGAATCCGGACCTTTTCCGCGAACGCGAGCGTCGCCGATTCGCCGAGCGAGCCGAGTGCCACGATGCCGCGGCAGCCGGAGTCCATCATCCAGCGGACGTGGGTGGCGAGCGCCACCTCATCGATGGACAGATCGGGTTTGAAGGGAGTGGTGATCGCGGGTAGCACGCCCGCCCAGTCACGTTGTTGCATCGGATGACTCCAAAGTGGAAACCAGCGACGCCACGGGCGTCGGCACGAGCGGAGAACGAACGGAATCTGGGGCCCAGCCGAACATGGCGTGCAACGCGGCACCGCACACCCGGCCCTGACAGGCCCCCATCCCGGCGCGGGTATACAACTTCGCCTGCCGCATGGTCCACGACCTGTCGAACGCCGAGCAAGGGACATCTTCACAGCGGCACACGATGGTGTCCGGTGGAGGGACTTCGACGGCGTCGAGGTGGAAGGCCTCGTCGAGGCGCCGGGCATATGTACGACCGGCATCCCTGGCGCGCAGAAGCCCGGCAGGCACCGTCTGTCCTGCCGCGTCCAGCCCCGCCACTTCGCCTTCGGCCAGCGAGAGGTCGACGCCACCCACACCTGTGGGTTCGCCGGCGCACCAGACGCCTTCGCGGGACGTCCGCTGATGGGCATCCACCACCACGGCCCCTTCCTTCACCTCACATCCCGCCAGCCGTGCCAGCTCGGTGTTCGGGATGAGTCCCGCAGCGGCGCCAAGGAGGTCCACGGACTCCGTCCAAGTGCGTTCGCCTGCCGCGAAAGTGACTTCTCGCACGCGATCCTCCCCTGTCGCCGAAACCACTCGCGTCCCCCAGCGGTACCGGGTCCCGGCGAACGCCGCACGGTAGCGCACCCCCTGCCAGAGGTCCGCCGGTCTGCCGGCCAGTGAGGCCGAAAATCCCAGCACCCGAGAGGCCGGCGTGCGGTCAGCGACGACGATCAGACGTGCTCCGGCCTTCGCAAGCGCCGCGGCCACCGGCAGGACCAGCGGACCAGCACCGGCCAGGGCCACCCGTTTCCCGGCGACGGACGCACCCGACTTGACGAGGGCCTGAACACCACCGACACCCATGATGTTGGGAAGGGTCCAGCCCGGGAATGGGAGCAAGAGCTCGCGAGCACCAGTTGCGATGACCACCTGCGGTGCGCGGACCCGGACTTCCTCGTTCCAGCGGACGCCGAGTACAACGCCCTCCCGCAGGTCGACGACCGACGTCTCCGTGAGACCTTCGGCACCCGAACGGTCGAAGCGATCGAGCCAGCTTCGAGCCTTCGCGGGAAGTGACGCACGCTGCAGATGACGCCAGATCTGGCCGCCCAGATGCGGGGATTCGTCGAGGACCATCACGCGCTTGCCCGCCTCAGCCGCCCGGGCGGCGGCTGCAATCCCCGCCGGTCCGCCCCCGATGACGACCAGGTCCGCGGAAACGTCACGCATCCTACTCACGGGTCGTCACCCGCATTCCGGGAGATACACGTTCGAGGCAGGCCCGCCGTCCCCGCGCCCCGTCGATGGTCACCCGGCACTCGAAGCAGATCCCCATGCCGCAGACCGGACCGCGCGGCTTGCCGGACACCGAATCGCGGAACGCATCTTCGCCGGCGTTCAGCATCGCGGCCGCGACGGTGATGCCCTCGGACACTTCGAGCAACCGACCGTCGACGATGATCGAGAGCGTACGCGGCATCAGTGCTCCATCCGCCGTCCGGGGGCGAAGGGCGCGGCGTCGATGGCCGGCGTGCGGCCCGCGATCAGATCCGCGAGCAGCCCCGCGGTGCCCAGCGACGTGGTGATGCCCAGTCCTTCGTGCCCCGCCGCGATCCAGAGGCCGGGCGTGTTCTCCCAGCGCCCGATGAGGGGAAGCTTGTCGGGTGTCGCGGGCCGGAATCCCGTCCAGATCCGGATGACCGGCAGCTTCGAGATCGCCGGCATGAAGCGCTGCGCCCGCGACAGCATTGCGGCCACGAGGCCATGATTGACGGACGCATCCCAACCGACGAGCTCACGGGAGGAGCCGATGAGCACCTGGCCGGTCGCCCGCGGCTGCACGTTGAACGCCGCTGACTCCGCCGTCATCTGGTGCGCGCTCTTGAGGTAGCCCATCTCGACGATCTGATGGCGGCAGAAGCCGGGCGCGCGATCCGTGATGACCAGGTGCCCTTTCCGCGGCACGATGGGCAGATCCGGGGTGAGCCGCGCGGCGCCCGTCCCGGCGGCATTCACGATGACATCCGCGGTCACAGCGCCGTCCCGTGTTTTCACCTGATGAGGACCCAGCGCCAGGACCTCGGTGTGCTCGCGAAGTTGCGCGCCCCGGGCCCGGGCGCGTGCCAACAGCGCGAGTGCGGCGCCGGGGGGATAGAGGATCCCGTCCCGCGGCGCGAGCAGCCCCCCGGCAAGCCCGGGCCGGAGATTGGGCTCGAGCTCCACCACGCGTTTGCCATCCAGCCACTGGAGGGGCATTCCCCGGCCGGCGTAGGCCTGCACTTTTTCCTCGATCCCCTCGAGCTGCATCTCATCTTCCGCCACCCACAGCGTTCCTGCCCGGTCAAACTCGGCGGAGGGAGGCAGCTCGGGTGCGAGGGATTTCCAGAGGTCGAGAGAGTACGACGTGAGTGCCAGCTGGGCGGGCGAATCGTCCATCGCCACCAAGTGTCCCATGCCCACCGCCGTGGCGCCGAGGGCGGCGGGGCCCGAGTCGAAGATCGTCACCCGCACGCCATCCCTCGCGAGCGCTTCTGCCACCGCGGCCCCCACGATCCCGGCGCCGACGACGACGGCGCTGGTCGTCTCCGACGTCACGAGGGGCTAAGGCCGCTCTGAAATGGATCGGCGGGGTCGAAATGCAGCTCGGTCTTTCCCGTGATGAACGCGCGGCCCCGGATGTGAGGAATCAGTCCTTCGGCGCGCCGGGTGAGCCAGCCGGTGAAGAGACTCCCGGTCACGCTCTCCTGCCGCCAGTGCTGCTCGAGCGGAAGGAGGCCGCGCTCGTGGAGGATCGCCATCTTGGCGGACGTGCCGGTGCCACAGGGAGAACGATCGTACTGGGCGCCGGGACAGAGCACGAAGTTGCGCCCGTCCGCGTCCGCCGAGGACGGCGGCCCGGAGAGCTCGACGTGGTCGATCTCGGCCTTGTTGGCACCGGTGATGCCGCGGGCCTTGAGGGCCTGCATGATGCTCTTCGTCACCTTCATCAGCTCGTCCAGATACCGGAGCTCGAGCGGGAAGGCCGGCAGCTCGCTCAGGAAGAACCAGTTGCCGCCATACGCGATGTCGCCGGTGACGCGACCCACCCCGCGCACGTCGATGGAGACGTCCTTGGCGTGACTGAAGGCCGGCACGTTCTCGATGGTGACCGCGCCGTCCGCCTCGAGCGTCGCGCTCACGGTGCCGACGGGCGTATCGATCCGCACTTCCCCGGACTTGAGGCGTCCCAGATGAGAGAGCGTCTTCACGACCCCGATGGTGCCGTGCCCGCACATCCCCAGGCAACCGACGTTGTTGAAGAAGATCACCCCGGTCGCCGAACCGGGATTCACCGGGGGCGTGAGCAGGGCGCCCACGACGGCGTCGTGACCGCGGGGCTCGTTGACCACGGCACGCCTGACGTGATCGGCGTGCTTCTTCAAGTCGTCGCGCCGCTCCGCCATGGTGGCGCCCGCGGGCGTGGGCCAGCCGTCGATGACGACGCGGGTGGGCTCCCCTTCAGTGTGGGAATCCACCACGGTCATGGTCGAAGGAATCGCGATGGTCATGGGTGGATTTGGACCGTTTTGATTTCGGTATAGAACTCGCGAGCGGCGGGGCCTTGCTCCCGCGATCCCGAGCTCGAGCCTTTGACCCCGCCGAAGGGAGCGTGGGGATCGACGCCCGTCGTATCCCCATTCACGCGCACGAGGCCGACTTCGATTCGCCGGACGTACCGGACGGCGCTCGACAGATCCCGGGTGAAGAGGGACGCGGAGAGACCGTACTTCGTGGAGTTGGCGAGCGCGATGGCCTGATCGAGATCGTCGACTACGAAGGTCGCCAGCACCGGACCGAAGACCTCTTCGGTGGCCAGCCGCGAGTCGGGCGGGACGTTCCGCACGACCGTGGGTGAGAAGAAGTATCCCTTGTGGAAGCGCGCGTCGGTGGGCGGTGCCCCCCCAGTGACGAAATCCCCCGCTCCCTTCACCGCAGCACTCACCCGGTCCCTGGCCTTCGCGTTGATCAGGGGGCCGATGGCGGATTTCGGATCGTCCACGGGACCGAGGGGAAGCGCTTCCACCTGTTCCTTCAGCTTGGCGAGAAACCGGTCGGCGATGGGACGGAGGAGAATGGCGCGGCTGGTCGCGGTGCACTTCTGACCCGCGTACCGCATCGCGCCGGCGGCGGTGAGGGCCGCCGCGCGGTCGAGGTCGGCGTCGCCGGCGACGATGACGACGTTCTTCCCACCCATCTCCGTCTGATACCGGATGTTTCGCGCCGCGCACGCCGCGGCGACTGAAGCGCCCACGGCAGCGGAGCCCGTGAAGCTGACGGCGCGCACGGGGGCGGCACCGATCAGGGCCGAGCCCACGGTCGCACCGGTTCCGGGGACCACATTGAAAACGCCTGCGGGGATCCCCGCCTGCAAAGCCGTTTCCGCGAGTAGTGATGCCATCGCGGACGAATCCTCCGCAGGCTTCAGAACCACGGTGTTCCCAAAGGCCAGCGCGGGCGCGGCCTTCCAGAGCGGAATGGCGAAGGGAAAATTCCAGGGGGTGATGAGCCCCACGACGCCGAGCGGCTCGCGGAGGGTGAGCTGCAGCGCCTCGGGCGCCTGTGCGGGAATGACCTCCCCGATTTGCCGGACCGCTTCGCCCGCGTAGTAGCGCAGGATTACCTCACCCCGTCCTACTTCCCCGCGGGCTTCGCCGATCGGCTTCCCGACCTCGCGGCTCATCGCCTGCGCCAACACTTCGCGCCGCGTCCCGATCACCTCCGCCCACCTATGGAG
>DATNDQ010000009.1:0-15823 GCA_035553475.1 Gemmatimonadales bacterium | reverse complement strand
AGCGCGTGGTGGACTTCCGAAACCTCAGTCAGGGGACCTCCAGATCAGGGTCAGGTCGTGCGTCGGGGGGTACTTTGTGCACTCATCGTGCCGTGGTCGCAAGACCATACCATGTAGCAACCTAGCTCATTTCAGGGCACTCCGTTAGGCTCGTTTTCCCCGCGTTTTAGGGGTACGTCTCGCACCCTTCGGGTGCCGCTATTTCCTGCTGGTTGCCCACTTTGGCTGATGCAAAAAGGCCACACCCTCCTGGAGCTGTTGGTGGTGCTCACCGTCGTGGGGATCTGCCTGGCTGTGGCTACCCCACTGGCGACCGATGTGCTGGACTGGATCGCCGCAGATGGGGCAGCCCACGACGTCACCATGGCCCTGGCAGTAGCTCGCCAGGAGGCGGTGGCTGAGGGGAGGGCCGCTCGCGTCCAGATCAGTCCGGACTCGCTGGTTGTGGAGGTGCGGGACACGGGTGGTTGGGTCCCTTTCCGGCGATTCGCCGGGCCGGCAAGCCGAGGTGTGATTCTGGAAGTGTCCAATCCAGAGGTCGTTTTTTCGCCGATCGGCATGGGATGGGGCGCTTCCAACACCACCGTGACCTTGGGCCGCGGCAAGCGTCAAGAACGGATCACGACGTCGAGGGTGGGGCGAGTGAAACGGTGGTGAGGCAGGGGTCGAATGAAACTGTTTGAGGGGTGCAACCGTATATGGTCATCGAGCATCTCATGCAGTGAGGGCTCGCGAAACCCTGCGCAAAGGCTCCCGTAGTACGGAGCAGCAGAACATAGAAGACTTGATCGCGGCCGAAGTGTGACGGCCACTTCGCCCGATCGCCAACCCGGGGAGCAATCGGCCCCGGGTTTGGTTTTTATAGCCCGTGGTCCATGCCGCCGTCATCCAGGAACACCAGGCTTTTCCTTCTCCCCACCACCGCCGCGAGCGTCGTGAAGACCTTCGGGTCGACCACGCTGCCGGCCATCTCGCGCAAGCGTTCGATGGTCTGCTCGGGAGTGAGTTTTTCCTGATAGGGGCGGGCCGTCGAGAGGGCGTCGAACACTTCCGCGGTGCCCAGAATGCGGCCGCCGAGGGGGATTTCGTCGCCCCGGAGCCCGTCGGGATACCCGGTGCCGTCCCACCGCTCGTGGTGGCTGCGAACCATGTCGATCACGCCCCCCAGGTGCGTGAGGGGTGCCAGGATCTGGGAGCCGATGATCACGTGCTGCTTCACGTGTTCGTACTCCTCGGGCGTGAGCGGGCCCTGCTTGTTCATCACGCTT
This sequence comes from Gemmatimonadales bacterium, assembly GCA_035553475.1. Classification (GTDB taxonomy): domain Bacteria; phylum Gemmatimonadota; class Gemmatimonadetes; order Gemmatimonadales; family GWC2-71-9; genus 40CM-2-70-7. Next base: position 14,555 of record DATNDQ010000009.1, on the reverse strand, counting down.
TCGCGCGTCCCGATCTTCCCGATGTCGTGCAGCCGACCCGCCACCCGTACTTGTTCGACCTCTTCGTCCGTCAGCCCCATCTCATTCGCGATGGTGGCGGCCAGGTCGGCGACCCGGGCCGAGTGTCCGCGAAGGAAGGGGTCCTTGGCTTCGAGCGCGTTGACCAGTGCCTCGAGGGTCGCCACCGAGATCCGCTCCAGCTTGTGCCGCTCGCGCTGCAGCTCGGCGGTACGGGTGGTGACTTCTTCCTTCAGCCACTGGTTCAGGTGGCGGTGCTCGAGCAGGGTCTCGCGGCGCTTGAGGGCGCGCTGGATGGCGCGGCCCAGGTCCGCGAGCTCGATGGGCTTGGTGAGATAGTCCATTGCGCCGCGCTGCATGCAGAGCGCGGCCGAAGTGGCGTCGTTGACGGCGGTGAGCATCAGGATGGCGAGGTCGGGCTCGATCTCGAGGGCCTGGGGGACCAGGTCCACACCCGAGGTACCGGGCATGCGGATGTCGCACAGCATGAGGGTCAGCTTGTGCCGCCGCAGCGCCGTCAGGGCCTCGTCACCGGAGGCGGCCGTCAGGACGTCGAATTGCTGCTGCTGCAGGAACTTCTTCAGGGCGGTGCGGATCGGCTCTTCGTCGTCGACCACCAGCACCGTTGCAGTACCGGGCAGTTCAGCCACGTGCCCTCCCTAGCGGCTGCCCAAACTTATTACTCCGCTGCCACGAACGTTAGGTCAATGGGGCCTTTGATCAGTCCGGCCCGTTGGGCCCGTTCAAGGAGTGCGCCGACCGCTTTCCGACCCAAATCACCATAGTCGACGGTGTAGTGATTCACGTACATCGAGACGAACTGGTCGACCTTCTCATCATTCAATCCCCTGCCGAACCCCTTCGCGTGGGCCAGTGCCGGGGAGCGGTGCTTGAGTCCATACTGGATGCTGGCCTTCAGGTCCCGCGCGATGGCTTTCATGAGGTCCTCGCCCAGGTCGCGCCGCACCACGTTCCCGCCCAGGGGCAGGGGGAGTCCGGTCTCTCCGTGCCACCATTCACCCATGTCGGCCCACAGGTGGAGACCGCGATCGGCGAAGGTGAGCTGGCCCTCGTGAATGAGGAGCCCGGCTTCCGCCTTGCCCGCCACCACGTAGTCCTCGATTTCGTCGAACGGCACCACCACGGCCTGGACGCTGGGCTGATAGAGCTGCAGCGCGAGCCACGCCGTCGTCATCGTGCCGGGGATGGCGACCACCCGCTGTGCCAGGGCCTTCCGGGGATCGGCGGGGGCGGGCGTCTTGGCGACGACGCGGGGTCCGTACTTGTCGCCGATGCTGGCACCGTGCGCGAGCAGGGCGTAGCGATTGGCGAGAGACGCGTACGCGTGAATCGAGCAGGCCGTGACCTCGAGCTCGCCCGCCAGAGCCCGGCGATTGAGCGACTCGATGTCGGACAGCTCGTGGATGTATTTCCGGTCGCCGGTGTCGATCTTCCCGGCTGCCAGCGCCCAGAACATGAACGCGTCGTCGGAGTCGGGACTGTGGGCCAGGTGGATAGTCGGCATGGGTTTTGGATTAAGAGGAGACGGCTACCGCGCGGGGCGAGGGCGCGGCGTGACAGCCGGGGCGGCTGTGGCGTTCGTGGCTTCGGTGTGGAAGGCGTCGATGGCGGCGCCATGCTCCGCGTACTCGGGGCGCTGACGCGCGCGTTCCGGGCGCTCGTTCGCGAGGAACGCCTGGTACGCCTTTCGCGCACCGGTCGCGTCCCCTTTTTCCGTGAGTCCCTGCGCGCGGAGCATCAGTCCATAGAGGTGCGTGGGGGCCGACGCGAGGATGGTGTCGGCTTCCGCGAGCGCGCCGTTCGGATCGTTCCCGGCGAGGTGTAGTACGCCCAGGTCGTAGTGGGCGTCGAGATCGAGGGACGGCAGCTGCGCATAGGCACCCAAGGCCATCGGCATGAAGAACTGTACGGAGTCCTGCACGCCGCGCTGAGCCAGATCCACCACGCGGTCGAACAAACGCTGCGCGCGTTCCTGAGGTGACATGCGGCTGATATCGGGTGCGGCGCCGGCGGGGGCGGTCAGGGCCGGTGCCGCGGGCGGCGGCGCTGCCGTGGCCGACGCGCCCGTGGCGCGCATCACGAGGATCGTGATCACGGCGCCGACGGCGGCACCGGTGATCGCCCAAGGGAGACCGGTGCGCCAGCCGCCCGAAGTGCCGCCGACCGACGCGCCACATTTGTGACAGTAGCGGACGCCGGGCGCGAGGGTGGTGCCGCATGCATGACAGGTCATCGCGCCAAGAATCTAACTGGCAGGATTTCCAGGGGGAGCGTAGTCTGTACCACTATGACCAACCCGTTCCCCGGCCGGGACCACGCGCTGCACATGGGCGAGCTGCGCCGGGGGGACCGCCGCTGGGATGTCTACCTGGAGGCCGAGCCCACCGAGGACCGTGCTTCGGTTCGGGGACGGATCCACTTCGTGGCTCCCGGCGATCAACGCATGACAGGCTGGATTTTCCTCGAATCCGGCGAGCGCGAGATCAGGGACCGCTTCGGTGAATTTTCGGCCGTCGAACTCTGGCATTTCCTCGAAGCCCTGGAACCCCGGTAAGGTCGAGTTCCGCCTTCGAGCCGCAGGACCCCAATCCAAAAACCGTCAAGGAAAACCGTCAAGGAAAGGCGTCGAGGAAAGGCGTCAAGGAGAGGCGTCAGTCCCGCACGCGGGGCGGATGATCATGGAGGCGATTCAACAGCTTGATCACTAGGGTCACACGGGATTCCAACCCCCGGATCTTGGCGCCATGGGACGGCTCCAGAAGATGGGTCATTTGAAGCTGAGAACGAAGTTCGTGAGCTGACCCGCGCGCGTATCGGATGAATTGCTGGAACTCACCGACGGTGCCACGCCCGCAAGCCTCAGCGATATTTGACGGGACCGACCAGGCGGCCCGCATCATCTGGTCTCCACGGGTGAACCGACCGGGGCCTCGAAACGTTCTGGTCAGTACCATCACCTGCTCGGAGACCTGGGTGGCAACTTGGTGTACCAGAAGCCTTCCGGCGTTGGCTTGCAGGGGCATGCACAACGATAGGGTGGCGTCTCGGTGACTCGTCACCGGATTTACGCAGTACCTCGACGTTTTTCCTTGACGTTTCTCCTTGACGTACTTGGTCGGTGCCTTTGCTTGACGCCTTTTCTTCTCTTGGCGTCCGCCTGTGAACTACTGCCGCGCCCTGGCGATACGCAGGGAGAGCAGCATCAAGCCCTGTGGACGAGCGCCGGCAAGCTGGTGGTGGACACCGACCCCCGATTCACGATTGTGCGGATCCGCGTGGACTCGGTGCCGGGAAGAAACGACGTCCTGCTCGCCAAGTTCGGGTTCGGGAACGCATATGACGGCTCGGCGTACGACCTGAGCCTCGGCTTGGATTTCGGCGATACCAGAAAGCTGAGTCTCGGCAAGGCCTACTCCGTCGGGGGGCCTCGTGCCGAGATTCCGGCGTTCGGCACGGTCGCCTGTCTGTGTCACCCGCTCCGGCCCGACTCGGTGCGCGGGACTTACGAGCTGGAACGGCTGGGCATCGCGCAGATCACAGGGCACATCGACGTGACCCTTTTCTTCACCGCGTGGGACGACCCCAAGCTCCACGCGACATACCGACTCAAGCAGCGCATTGAAGGAGTGAAGTGACACGAGCCCTGGCCGGTGCCCTTCTGGTCTTCGCCCTCACCCCCGTGTGCCTCTCCGCCCAGGCACAGCTGGATGACGGGGTGCCGGGGCCGGTCATCGACACCGTCATCGTCGTCAATCACAACATCTTTGCGCCTACCGACCAGGCGCCCGGGTTCCTCGAAGGGTTCATCAACGCGCTGCACCGGACTACCCGGGCCAACGTCATCCGCCGTACCATCCTCCTCGAGCCGGGCATGCGATACGACTCGGCCCAAGTCGTGGAGAGTGAACGGCTCCTCCGCGATCTCGGGGTCTTTCGGGAGGTGAAGTTCGATACGCTCCGCGTGAACGGAAAGCTGGCGCTCCGCGTCACCACCGGTGACGGCTGGAGTACGTCGCTGAACCTGGGTTACTCCACCACCGCGGGCTCGGTAAGCTGGCTGGTCTCGGCGACGGAACGGAATCTCCTGGGCACTGCCACGGCTCTATCCGTCGCGCTGCACCACAACCCGGACCGCAACAATCTCTCGTTCCTTTACCAGAACGCGGCGTTTCTCTCACGACGCACGGCGCTGAATCTCGAGTACGACGATCTGTCCGACGGGCGTCGCGGCGTGTGGAGCTACGGGCAGGGGTTCTACCAGACTGCGGCGCGTTTCGCCATTCAGGACTCCGGCGAAGCGGCGCACAATCGCGTGCTGATGTTCAAGAACGACACCCTGTCCGCGGCGTATCAACGAAAAGTCTTCATCTCGACCAACACGGTCGGGTGGGCGCCCCTCGCGACATCGCGGGATTATCTGCGCCTCACCCTGTCGACGGTGTTCCGTCGCGAGGACTACCAGGACACGATCTTCGACTCCCTCACGTTTCCGCGGCATTTCTATGGGTCATTCGGGGTCGCGGCCGAGCGGAGTCACGTCCGCTACGCCCAGATCGAGCACTTCAATTCGTTCGGGCGACATGAGGATCTCGATCTCTCGCAGACCGTCGGGGCGGGGGTATGGTTCGCGCCCAACGGACTGGGCTATGGCACACACGCAGGGGTGGCCCCCCGGGCTCACTTCCAGGTGTCGGGCGCGTGGTCGGGAGGATTCGTGTCGTTCCGTGGTCAGGCACTGGGGATGTACACACGCTCCGGGCTCGACTCGGGGCGCGTGACGTCGGCGATCACCGCGGTCACGACTTCGCTGCCGAGCCAGACGCTGATCTTCCATTTGGAAGGTGGCGCCGTAACCGGGACGGCTCCCGGTGGTGAGTTCGATCTCTGGCGCGATGGCAACGGTCCGCGGCTCTTCGGCGCCCACGTGTTCACCGGAAGCCGCATGGTCTGGCTGGCCGTCGACGACCGGATCACCATCGCGAGCGAGGTGTGGAGTCTCTTCGGCCTGGGCATCGCCCCGTTCTACGACTGGGGCGGAGCCTGGTACGGGATCCAGCCGTCGCGAACGGCGTCCGATGCGGGCATCGCGCTCCGGGTAGGGCCTACGCGGTCGATCGGAGGCGACGTGATCGAGTTCGCGGTCGGGTACCGGTCAGGCGCCGGGGTCGAGCCCGGGAAGCACTGGGCCGCAACACTCGGTACGGGCATTTTCTACCGGTAGGAACCTCCAAGAAATACGTCGAGGAGATGCGTCGAGGAAATACGTCGAGGAGAGACGTATTTCCTTGACGTTGTTCCTTGACGCCTCTCTTCGACGTCTTCTTGTTGTTTTTCCGAAACCTCATTCAGCCCGTCCCGTAGTAGCCCATTGACATTCTGTAGCGGCCTCAATAATGTCCCTACTCCAATATTGACCGTAGTCATGTTTGTTCACGCACCAAGGACGTAACAAATGACAGTTATTGAACTTACGCGTCGCGAACGCAAGAAAGAAGAGACCAAAGAGCGGATTTTCAATGCCGCGATGAAGCTCTTCAAGGCCCGGGGTTTCGAAGAGACCACGATCGAAGAGATCACCGAAAAGGCGGACGTCGCGAAGGGCACGTTCTTCAACTACTTCCCGCGAAAAGAAGAAGTGCTGCGGTACCTCTCCGAGCAGTGGCTCGAGGAAGTCGAAGACAAGCTCGCCGCCGAATTCAAGGGCGATGCGCCTCCGAACGGCGACCGCCTCATTGAAGCGTTCGTCGACGTCGCACGGTTCTACGAACAGGACCGCAACCTCGCCCGCTTCATCCTCAGCACGTGGATGGAATCCATCTACGACGAGGAAGATCCGACCTGCCAGCGCTGGCAGGCCCTGGGTGCCTTCGTCGTCGGCGAGATGCAGCGGATCGGATATTTCCGGGCCGACGCCGACCCCGCGCGCATCACGAACGTCCTGCAGAGCCTCTACGCCTTCACGATCGCCAAGTGGCTCCACACGGAGCCCGCGCCGTACGAGTTGCGCCAGGAGATTCGCACGCGCTTCCGTCTGGTGATCGAAGGCCTCAAGGGCCGGGGGAACTCCTGATGCGAGCTCTCGCGCTCGTTGCCGTGGCGGCCGCGCTCGGCGCGCCACTCGCCGCCCAGCACCCCTCCGACACCCTCCGCCTCACGCTCGACGTCGCGGTGTCGCGGGCGCTGGCGCAGGGGCAGGAAATGCGGATCGCCCGCGCCCAGGTGAAGGACGCCGAGGGACAGGTCCGTGAAGCCACCGCCGACGGCCTGCCAAAGGTCACGGGCACGGTGGTCTACACGCACCAGTTCTCGTCCATCTATCAGAACCTGGGTTCCGGTCCCGATACCGGTATCGCCGGCGCGTTCGCCAACATTTTCAAGAACTCGCCGTTCGGCGCGCCGAATACCTGGAACGCCCAGCTGCAGGCGACGCAGCTCCTGTTCGACGGCGGCAAGTTCCTCTTCGCCCTGAACGGAGCGCGCTACTACCGCCGGGCCGCCAATCAGCAAGCGGAGCAGACCGCGGCCGACGTCGCGCTGAACGTGAAGACCGCCTATCTCAACGCGGTCTACGCAAGTGCGCTGGTGGCCGTCGCCGAGGAGAATCTGACGCAGGCGCAGGATCAACTGCATCAGGTGACCCTCTTCCACAACGCCGGCACGAGGTCCGACTACGACCTCCTGCAGGCCAAGGTCGACGCCGCCAATCAGGAGCCCGATGTCATCCAGGCCAAGAGCGGTCTGGACGTCGCCATGCTCGCGCTCAAGCGCCTCGTCAACGTGCCCGCCGACCAGCCCCTGATCCTCGCCACCCCGGTGTCGCCGACCGACGGCACGGTGCCGGCGGTGGGTGACACGAGCGTCGGCGCGGCCGATACTCCGCTGCTCGAAGCGGCCGAGGCGAACGTCCACGTACAGGAGGCCGGCGTGAAAGTCGCGCTGGCAGACCGGTGGCCCACGCTGACGGTCGGGAGCACGTTCTCCGAGCAAGCGTTCCCGCAGCAGTTCTCGCCCTTCAGCGCGAACTACCTCCGGAACTGGAACGCCGAAATCCGCCTGTCCTTCCCGATTTTCCAGGGATTCAAGACCGTCGGCTCCGTCGCCCGCGCGCGCGCCGGGCTCGAGCAGGCGATGGCCCAGCGTGACCAGGTCCGGGCGCAGACGGCCATTGACGCCGTACAAGCCCGCGCGGATGTCGACCGCACGTTCTCACTTCTGTCCGCGCGGCGGCAGACGGTGAGCGAAGCCGATCGGGCCCTGCATCTCGCCAGCGTCCGCTATGGCAACGGGCTATCCACCAGGCTCGAAGTGTCCGACGCCCGCCTGGCCCGCCGCCAGGCGGAAGTGAATGCCGTATCCGCCACCCGCGACTACCTCGTCGCCCTGGCCCGGCTCGAGCACGCACTCGGCCATCCGCTGAATCTCATCCAGCGTTCGCTGAACGATTCGACGTCTTCATCCACCGCCGAAGGAATGCAGCCATGAAGCGCTATTTCGCGATTGCCGGAGCCCTGGTGCTCGTCCTCGTCATCTTCCTGGCGGCCCGGAAGGGCGGCACTGCCGCGAAGACGGCCACCGCCGACACCATCCACACGCTCGTCCTCGGCGCCACTGACGTCGCGCACGTTGCCCCCACCGACCTGATCGCCGGCGTGCCGGTATCCGGCACCCTGCATCCGTTGGTGGACATCCGGATCGCTTCGCCGATCCCCGAAATCCTCGAAGCCGTCTACGTCCGCGAAGGACAGGCCGTCGCGCAGGGCCAGGCACTGGCGAAGTTCCGCACTGACGCCGCCGGTCCCGCGGCGCTCTCCGCCGAAGCGGCCGTCCGGCTGGACTCGACCGACTACGTCCGGATGCAGAACCTCTACAAAGAGGGCGCGGTCTCGGAGCGCGACGTGCAGAACGCCGAGGTCGTGCTGCGCGCGGCACAGGCCACCGCTGCGTCTGCCGAGAAGAAACTGAGTGAGTCGACGGTGCGGGCACCCGCTTCGGGCGTCATCACGACCAAGGCCGTGGACGCGGGCGACCGAGTGAAGGACGGGGATCAGATGTTCCAACTGGCGAACATCTCCCAGCTCGAATTCGAAGCCACGGTGCCCAGCGAGTTCGCCGCCCAAGTGCATCAGGGCGATGCCGTGACCCTCGGCGTCACCGGCCTGAAGGGCGTGAAGGTACACGGCCGGATCGCCCGCGTGAACGCGACGGTCGATCCCGCGACCCGCCAACTCAAGGTGTACGTGTCGGTGCCGAATCAGGACCGGAAGCTGGTGGGCGGGCTGTTCGCGTCGGGCCGCGTGGTCCTGCGTCAGGTGAAGGGCGCTATCGCGGTCCCGCAGACCGCCGTGCGCACCGACTCCACCGGCGGCGCGAGCTACGTGCTGGTGGTCGTCAATGGCCGCATCGTCCGGCGCGACGTGGAAGTGGGTGCCCTCGATGACCAGGCGGGCCTGGTGCAGATCACGAAGGGCGTTGCTGCCGGTGACGCCGTCGTCACGGGTCCCATTCCCGGTCTTCGCGCGGGAGATGTCGTGACCGTCGCGGGCGGGGAGCGGTAAGCCCATGTTCCTCTCCGACCTGTCCATTCGTCGTCCCGTGTTCGCCACGATGATGATGCTGGCACTCGTGGTGCTCGGGCTCTTTTCCTATCGCCGGCTGTCCATCGACTTGTTCCCGAACGTCGAGTTCCCGGTCCTGGTCATCCAGACCAGGTACGCGGGAGCGTCGCCGGAATCCATCGAACGGGAAGTCACCAAGAAGATCGAAGAGGCTGTGAACCCGGTGTCGGGCGTGAAGGAGATCTCCTCGACGTCGACCGAAGGGTTCTCGACCATCGTGGTGCAGTTCAACCTCGGCACCAAGATCATGGACGCGCAGGCGGACGTACGCGCCAAGATTGACGCCATTCGTCAGGATCTGCCGAAGGACATCGACCCGCCCGTGATATCGCGGTCCGATCCGTCTCAGCAGCCGATTTTCGTTCTATCGGTGGCGGGGCAGGGGTGGCAGCTCCGCGACCTCACCCGGCTGGCCGACGAAGTCGTGAGCCGGCGGCTCGAGAACATTCCCGGTGTCGGCAACGTCACGCTGGTGGGCGGCTTGAAGCGCCAGATCAACGTCCAGCTCCTTCCCGACCGCCTGAATGCGTTGGGCGTGTCCCCCGACATGGTGGTGGACGCCCTGAACCGCGAGAACGGCGACGTGCCCGCGGGACGCGTAGATGCGGGTGGGTCAGAGAACCTGGTCCGCGTGGCGGGCAAGATCAAAGACCCAGAGGACTTCGCGGGGTTGATCGTCACGAGCCGGGGGGGCGTCGCCGTCCGGCTCGGTGACGTAGCCCGGATCGAGGACTCGCAGGAAGAAGAGCGGGATGCCGCCTACGTAAGTGGCCAACGCGCGGTGGCCCTCGAGGTCCGGAAGACCTCGGATGCGAACACCGTCGAGGTCACCGACCAGATCCGCAAGGTGATGGCGGATCTGGGCCCCACCCTGCCGCACGGGACCAGCCTCGCAGTGATTCAGGACAACTCGACCTGGATCCGGAATTCCGTGGACGACGTGCAGAAGACGCTGCTGGAAGGGGCAGCGCTCACGGTCTTCATCGTCTTCCTGTTCCTGAACTCCTGGCGGTCGACGGTAATCACCGGTCTGACCCTGCCGGTGTCCGTCATCAGCGCGTTCCTGGCGATCTACGCGTTCGGCTTCACGCTGAACACCATGACGCTGATGGCTCTGTCACTCGCCATCGGCATTCTGATCGACGACGCGATCGTGGTCCGGGAAAACATCGTCCGGCACGTGGAGCGCGGAGAGGATCATTACACCGCGGCCAAAAACGGCACGGCAGAGATCGGCTTCGCCGTGATGGCGACGACGTTCTCGGTGATCGCCGTGTTCATCCCCGTCGCGTTCATGAAGGGCATCGTCGGGAAGTTCTTCTTCCCGTTCGGGATCACCGTCGCCTGCGCGGTGGCGGTCTCCCTGTTCGTGTCCTTCACGCTCGATCCGATGCTCTCGTCCCTGTGGTATGACCCGCAGGCCGAGGGTGGGGCGGAGCGGGGACCGATCGGGAAGCTGCTCGTGAAGTTCAATGATTCGTTCCACGGGCTGGGCCAACGGTACCGGAAGATCATCGCCTGGGCGCTCGATCACCGTCCCGCGACGGTCGGCATCGCGGTCGTGTCGTTTCTCGCGGCGATGAGTCTTTTCAAGCTGGGCCTGGTCGGCGGGCAGTTCATGCCCGATTCCGATCAGGAGCAGACGGCGCTGACCATCGAGGCGCCCGAGGGTTCGTCGATCGACTACACGACGGCGAAAGCGCAGGAGATCGCGTCGTGGCTCGACAAGCAGCCCGAGGTCGCGCTGACGTATGCCACGATCGGCGGGCCACAGCAGAACAACGCCGTGAACAAGGGCCAGATCTTCATCAAGATGACGCCCAAGTCCAAACGGCACCGGTCGCAGCAGCAATTCGAAACCGAAATGCGGACGGTGCTGCCGAACTTCCAGGGTGTCGTAGCCCGCGTGCTCCAGCTCGGGGCCGCCGGGGGGAACCGCGCGCCGATCGATTTGCGGCTCGAGGGTCCTGATCTCGCCCAGCTTCAGGAGCTCTCGGAGCGTTCGATCGCGGCCATGAAGCCCGTGCCGGGACTGGTCGAGCTCAAATCGTCCCTCGAAGGACGGAAGCCCGAATTCGTGATCGACGTCAACCGCGACCTGGCGGCGAACGTCGGATTGTCGGTGGGTGCCATCGGACAATCCCTTCGGCCGATTCTAGCCGGGCAGACGGCGGGCACCTGGGAGGATGAGACGGGCCTGGCGCACGACGTGATGGTGCGGCTGGCGCCCGAATACCGCCGGTCCGAGGTGGATGTCGCTCGTATTCCGGTGGCGTCGAATCAGACCAACTCGAAGACGCACACGCCCGTCATGGTGCCCCTCGGCCAGGTAGCCACGCTCGCCTCAAGCGGGGCGCCGAGTGAGATCAAGCGGTTGAATCTTGAGCGTGTCGTGGAGATCGAGGGCAACTACCAAACGCGCCCGCTCACGGCGGTGATGCAAGACGCACAGGCCAAGCTCGCGCAGGTACCGCTGCCCGCCGGCTACCGATGGGACGTGGGCGGTGAGCAGAAGGACTTCGCGGAGACGGTGGGCTACATCCTGGAGTCGCTCTTCCTGGCCGTGGTCTTCATCTATCTGATTCTGGCGAGCCAGTTCGGGAGCTTCCTGCAGCCGTTCGCGATCATGCTGTCGCTCCCGCTCTCCCTCATCGGCGTGATGCTGGGTCTGATGGTGACGCATGGGACCTTCAACATCATGAGCATGATCGGCGTGATCATGCTGATGGGGCTGGTGACGAAAAACGCCATCTTGCTGATCGACTTCGTCAATCAGTCCCGGGAGAAGGGGAGTGACCGGCGGAAGGCGCTGATCGACGCCGGCGAGCTCCGGCTCCGGCCGATCGTGATGACGACGCTGGCCATGATCTTCGGCATGTTGCCGACGGCGCTGGCGCTGGGCGCGGGCTCGGAGTTCCGGGCTCCCATGGCGGTGGCGGTGATCGGCGGCCTGATCACATCCACGCTTCTGACCCTCGTGGTGGTCCCCGTCGTCTACACGTACCTCGACGACTTCGGCGGTTGGGTCGGAGCCTTGGTGAAGGGCTGGACGAGTGCCCCCGAATCCGTTCACGCACCGAAGGCGGCGGCGGCTCCGGGAGACTAAGTTCGGGGGGTGACGCCCTCCCCCGAGAGCGAGCAGACGAGGCGGTGGGTGGTGCTGGCGATCGTCGCCGGCGCCGCCTTCCGCCTCGTTCCTTTCGCGCTCGACCCGTCCCTCACGATCGACGACGCGATGCTGTCGTACAACATCGCCTCCCGATCCTTCCTCGGCCTCGCGCACCCGCTGGCGTTCGACCAGACGGCACCACTGGGATTCCTCTGGGTCCTGCGCGCGGCGACTGTGATTGGTGGCCTGAACGAGTTCGCGCTCCGGCTCGTCCCGGTGCTCGCGGGCGCTGCTCTGCCGTACCTCGTCTGGCTGGTCGCCCGGAAGCTCCTCAACCCCGTGGGTGCACTCGCGGCGGCTCTCTTCACGGCTCTCTCTCCCATTCTCATTCTGTACAGCATCTCGGCCAAACCGTACGAAACCGATGCCGTCATAGCTGCCGGACTCGCTTTGCTGACGCTACGAGTGCTCGAGGCACCGAGCGGGCGACGTTGGGCCGGAGTGATCATCGCGGGCAGTCTGGCGCTGCTGTTTTCGACTCCGGCCCTCTTTGTCCTGGCAGGGTGTGGCCTGGCGCTCGCGTGGAAATTGAAATCGACGCGCGGGGCGTGGCCGTTCCTGCTCGCCGCCGGTGGCGCCTGGGTCGCGACCTTCGGCGCCACGTACTTGACGATGACGAGGGCCGTGGCGGTGAGCCCGTACATGCAGTGGTTCTGGGACCACAAGTTTCTGACGCCGAAGGTCGTTCTGTCTGATCCCCACCTCGCCTGGGCGATGGCCCAGCGTCTGCCTACGCAGGTGTTCACGGACGTCGGGCCCCAACCCGTGATGCTCGTCTTGTGCTGGGGCGCGCTCATTTGGGGAATCGCCCACCTCTGGCGGAGGCATGGCGCTTCGGCACTGGTGCTCGCCGGCCCGGTGGCGGTGGCACTTCTGGCGTCGATGCTTCGCCGCTATCCCCTGGCCCCGAGACTCTTCGTGTTTGCCGCTCCGCTCGTCGCGGTCCTGTTGGCCGCTGGAGTGGGCGCGGCGCGCGAACGCTGGAGCTCGCCGAGAGCGCGGGTGGGCTTGGACCTGTCATTGACTCTCTGGGCTCTGGTTCTGGCGGTCTTGAGTGTGAATAGCTCCCGGGTCTGGGCAGCCCCGACCCGTCCCCTCGTCGCTCAGCTCGCGCGTGACCGCGTGGACAAGGAGCCGGTCTACGTTTACGCCGGCGCAGTGCCTGCATGGCTGTTCTACAGCACCGACTGGAATGACCCTCGGGATACAGCCATGGCCGCGGCCGTCGTCGCGGCCGAGCGATCGGATGGGAATGCCTTTCACAACGCCAAGCCGCGCGGGCGAGCAGTGGCGGATACGGAAGGATCGCACCTGGTGTTCGTCCGGCGAGGAAGTCCCGTCGTGATCGGTCTGTCGACGGGGATTGCCTGGCGCGAGGGGCAGCCCCTCACTGAGCTTCAGCCCGACTCCGGGTGGGCCGACCGGGAGGCCGCCAGGATCGATGGGGCCTCCGATTCGACGGCCTGGCTGCTGTTCACGCAGGTCTATCATGGAGAGGCGACGACGCTCGTACATGCTCTGGCGGCCCGCCGAGGACACGTGGTGAGTACCGTGGAGATGAGCGGTGCGACGCTCGACCGGGTGCGCTTCAAACGATGAAGCGACTGGGATGGGCGCTGGCCATCACGTGGGTACTCTCCGTCGGGTACGCCGCGGAGGGTCTCAACCGCGGTTGGATACCTCATGACGAGGGGACCATCGGCCAGAGTGCTGACCGCGTGCTCGCCGGCCAGCTGCCACACCGGGACTACGACGAGATCTACACGGGTGGGCTGGCCCTCGTGGATGCGGCGGCATTCCGCGTCTTCGGCGCCAACCTGCTGGCCCCGCGGCTCGTGCTCCTGCTGGTGTTCGCCCTCTGGGTTCCCGCGATGTTCTACGTGGCTTCCCGGTTCCTCGATCCGGCCGCCGCGGCGGGCGCCACCCTCGCCGCCGCCGTCTGGAGCATCCCGAACTACTCCGCCGCGATGCCCTCCTGGTTCAACCTCTTCTTCGCCGGGTTTGGCGTTGCCTGCCTGATCCGGTATACCGAGACCAACGCCGGGCGTTGGATCTTCTGGGCGGGGGTTTGCGGGGGCCTTTCCTGCCTTTTCAAGATTGTTGGCCTCTACTACATCGCCGGAGCGCTGCTCTTCCTCGTGTACCGGGAGCAAGCGACGGCGAGCGGATCTTCGGAACGCACGGCCACCTGGTACCGCATGCTGGTCGCCGCCGCCCTCTTGCTGTTCGTCGCGGCCATCCTCGACCTCCTGCGGGGACGCTGGACCGGCGGTGACATCGGGTTGTTCGCGTTCCCGTCAGCACTCCTGGCTGGGCTCCTCATTCTTCGCGAGCCGGGGCGGGGCGCGGCCGGGGGTCGTCTCGCCGCGCTGACGCGGACCGTGGCACTTCTCGCCGTGGGAGTGGTCCTCCCGGTCCTGCTTTTCCTGGTCCCGTACTTCTTCACTCATGGTCTTGGCACGGTCGCGTACGACGTCTTCGTGGCACCGGCGCGGCGATTCGCGTTCGCGTCAATGCGCGCGCCCGGACTCAATACGCTCCCCTACGCGCTGCTCTTCGTCGTGCCCATCGGGCTCTTCTGGTGGCGTCCCTCCTGGGGACGCGGCGTGGCTATCGGAGCAGCGATCCTCCTCGCGGCCGTTTGGGGCCTGAGTTTCAAGGGGAACTACTACCGCATCGCGTGGTGCGCATTCCAATGGACGGTGCCACTCGCCGTCATTGCGGGGGCGTTC
>DATNDQ010000008.1:0-41357 GCA_035553475.1 Gemmatimonadales bacterium | reverse complement strand
AATCAGCCGATCTACGGTGACAAGACTGCGGTCGTGGTCCAGCGACTGTGGGACCGGATTCAAGACGAACTGAAAAAGATCGAAGGCCAGCTCATCGGCTGGTATCACAGTCATCCCGGGTTGCCGATGTCCCTCGCGCCGGAAGACGTGAAGGCGCAGGAGACCTACTTCACGTCCCCCTGGCACACGGCGCTCGTTCTCGGCGTGCAGGGGAGCGACAACGTCGCGGGGTTCTTCCGCCGGTCCGGTGCGCCGGGGTGGACCACGACCCCCTTGCCGTTCTACGAGCTGCTGGACGAGGCGACGGTGTCGACGCGCGGCAAGCGCTCTATCCTGCCGTGGAAGAACTTCGGCACCGATGAAGCGACGGCCAGCCGCGCGGCTTCCGGCGCACCCGCGAAGGCGACGGCGACGCGCGTGGGGCCGCCCCCCAAACCGTCGACGCCGGCGCCTCCGCCGACCAAGCTGCCGCCGCCGGCGCCCGCTCCTGCCGCACCCAAGGCCCCGGCGCCACCGGCGCCACCGGCGCCGCCACCGCCGGCACCCAAACCGCCGGCGCCAGCTCCGAAGCCGCCCCCGCCGGCTCCGAAGCCGCCGCCGCCCCCGCCACCGCCACCTCCTCCGCCACCGGTGGAGGCGCCGCTGGCACCGCCCCCGATTGCGCCACCGAGCCGAAAGGCGCCAGACGCACTCGAGGTCGAAGCGTCGATCGCGCCAGCACCCCCGGCCGCGGCGCCGCCGCCCCCACCTCCGCCTGCGCCCGCTCCGCCAGCCCCACGGCGGTCCGGTGGGCAATCGATGCCAGACCTCGCGGCGGTGCGTCCGCCCGACCGCACCTCGACGCCCGTGCGGCCCAGCTCGCGGCGGCCGACGGTAGGGAAGCTGTACGCCGAAGAGTCGAAGTCCTGGACGGGGCGGATCATCCTCGGGATCGTCATCCTCGCCCTGCTCGGCGGAGCGGGATACTGGTACCAAGTCCTGCGCCCGACGCCGGGGTGGGAGTATCCGTGGAGTCCGCTGGTGCGTCGCTTCGCGTCGGCCAAGACACCCGCGCCCACGCCGGCACCGAAGGTCACGACGGTCGATTCGGCAACGGTCCGGTTCGACGTCGCCAGCGACTCGCTCGCCGCGGCGATCACGCGTTTCGGTGACCGCGCGTTGCGGTTCGGGGGCCTGCCCAGTGATTGCGCGCCCCTCGACTCCGGTCTGGTGGCCATGGAGGACGCGTGGACCACGTACAATCAGCGGCAGCAGAACGTGACTCTGGACTCCCAGCGCGCCACACGAGATCAGCAGCTCTCCGCGAGCGCGGACAGCTCCGAGGCCACGTTCGAGAGCTCGGGATGCGACCGTCCATGACCCGCGCCCTGATCGCCCTCCTCATCGTCTCGGCGCCGCTTGCTGCCCAGGGACCGGCGGGACAGCCCCTGCGGGCCACCGACGTCATCCGTCTGCTCGCCTCCGGCACGGCGCCGTCCGATGTGGCCGCGCGGATCGGGCGGGACTGCCTCACGTTCGTGCCGTCGGAGCGCGATCGCCGAAACTTCCAGGCCCTCGGCGCGGACACGGCAGTCATGGCCCGGATCGCCCGGTGTGCCCGCCGTGGCGTTCGGAAGCCGTCGGCGCACGCAACCGCTCCCGCCGTCGCACCGGCACCGATTCCGGCCACTCCGGTACCGACACCTGCGGCGTCGAACACGACCCCTCCGGCGACCACTCAGCCCGCGCCGAGTCCGGCTGCGCGACCCGATGCCTCACCGGACAAGACCGGCTTCGTCGAGGGAACGGGGCAGCGAGGGGTGGTGGGAATTCCGGCCGCCGTCCCCCTGGTGTTCGAGGTCAAGGACGCCAGCGGCAAGGCGATCCCGGGCGCTGCGGTCACCTTTACGGCCGACAACGCCCAGTTGCGCCCTGAGACGCCGATCACGGACGCGGCAGGGCACATCCGCGTCAACGTGGTCTTCGGGCATACGGCCGGGAAAAGTGTGATCCGGGCCGCCATCGGTCAGATCTTCCGCTCGGCGACGCTCTACCCGGCGGCGGCGTCACCTTCCCGCCTCGAATTCCACGTGGGCGCGAACGCGATCGGGGATACCCTGCGCCTCGCCCCGGACACCTCCGCGACGGTGCGGGTCGTGGCCACGGACGAGTTCGGCAACGCGGTGGCATTGGTGGGATTGCAGTCCCTCTCGGGGGACGAGGGGATCATCCGCGTAGAGCGCGTAGGAGGCGACACTGTCGCCGGCACCTTGTCGGTACGCGCCCGGGGTCAGGGATCGGCCCAGCTCGCGGTCCAGGGCTCAGGGATCTTCTCGAACCTCACGGTGGTCGTGGGTCACTGACGCACCTCCGAGACGCTGAATAGATTTCCCCCGCCCCAGGTCCGCAGGGCAGTCGCTCGTGAACCGCGTCAGGCCCCCGCAGGGAGCAGCGCTGAACGAGGCCGAATGTCGTTGCGGGGTGCCTGGGGCACTTTCGCTCAATGGCGCCCTTACTTGCCGAAGTCAACGACTCCGCCAGTCGCGGTGGACGGATTCTGTCCATCGACGACGACGCGGCCATCCGTCAGTTCTTGAGCGCGGTCCTCAAGGCTGACGGATACGAGGTGCTGCTCGCGGCCGATGGGGCCGCCGGCGTCACGACGGCCAAGGCCGAGCTTCCCGACGTCATCCTTCTCGATCTCATCATGCCGTACGCGTCCGGGTTCGAAGTGCTTCGCCACCTTCGGGATGACGAGGCGACCCGTGACATCCCGGTGCTCGTGCTTTCCACGCAGGGTGGGGAAGACGACATCGTTCGTGCGCTCGACCAGGGCGCCGAGGACTTCCTGATCAAGCCGTTTTACGCGCGCGAGCTCCTGGCGCGGGTCCGGAAGGTCCTGACACGCGCTCGGGTTTCGCGGTCCTGAGCGGATGCAGGGGTTCGTCGGCGTTCTGCTGGGGGCCCTGAGCGGTCTTTTCCTGCTGGTGTTTTCGGTCGTGCTGATCACCAAAGCCTGGCGCGAGCTCCGTGATGGCTACGAGCGGCGACGCCGCGCCCTCCTCCTTCCGTCCATCGTCGCCTACGCCAACGCCACCGAAGGACTGATCACGGATTTCGTTCCCACACCGCTCAAGCGGTGGGAGCGGCGCGTGGTCGAATGGCTGCTCCTGGACCACATCCGGTCGCTCAAGGGACACTCACAGGCCCGGCTGGCGCTGGCCTTCGAGCAGCTGGGATTCGTCGCGCTGGCCCACCGCCAGCTCTCGAATCGACGCTGGTGGCTGCGAGTGGATGGCGCGGAGAAGCTGGGGAGGATGCTCGCGCGGCCGGCGGTGCCCGATCTGGTCAAATTGATGGACGACCCCGTGCCGGAAGTCCGCCTGCGCGCGGCCAAGGCCCTAGGTGCCATCGGAGGCCTCGAGGCGGTCGAGACGCTGATCGCGGCGCTCAAGGCCACCGACCGCTGGGCCACGCTCCGAATCGCCGACATTCTCGCCGGCCTCGGCCCCTCCGCTGTCGAGCCCCTGCTCGAAGCGTTCCCGCGGTTGCCGGCGGCGGCCCGCGTGCCCGCAATCGACATTCTGGGCCGGTTGCGCTCGCACCTTTCCGTGCCGCTGCTCCGCGGCCTGCTGGCGGACTCCGATCCCAACGCGCGAGCACGCGCGGCGAACTCCCTGGGACTCATCGGGCATCCTGCCGTGACGCAGGCGCTCATCGAGGCACTCGCCGACACCGAGTGGCCGGTACGGGCCATGTCGGCGAAGGCGCTGGGACGCATCACCGGCGACGACTCCGTCGAGCCGCTGCGCCGCGCACTCTCCGACTCCGAATGGTGGGTGCGCGCCAACGCGGCCGAGTCCCTGCGCGGGAAGGGTGAGGCGGGGCGCCGGGCCCTGCTCGTCGCACTCGACGGCGACGACGCGTTCGCGGCGCACAAGGCGGCGTGGATGCTCCAGGAAGCGGGCGTGCTCGACGCGCTGCTCGTTCGATTGAGCGAGGGCGACGAGGCGGACCGGCGTGAGGCGCTTGGCGTGCTGCGGCGGCTGGTCGCGCTCGGGCGGACCGATCTGCTGCGCGACATCGCGGTGCGCCACCCGAATCCGGAGGTCCGCCGGGAAGTGGGAAGCCTGCTCAAGACACAGGCGGCCAGCGCATGATCCTGGGATGGATCGCTCACGCCATCGCCTGGTTCGGGAACTTCATCCTGGTGTACTTCCTCGCCCTCAATCTGTCGTACCTGATCCTCTTCCTCATTTCGCTGATCGAGGTCGTCCGTTTCCTGAAGCGGACGTTCTTCTCCGACTACCAGCAGATCCTCCGGTCCGATCTGACCTTGCCGATTTCGCTCCTCGTACCGGCGCACAACGAGGAGAACACCATCGTCGATACCGTGCGCTCCCTGCGGATGCTCAACTATCCGCAGTTCGAGATCATCGTCATCAACGACGGATCGACCGACCACACCCTGGAGCGCCTGCTCGATGCCTACGAGCTGCGGCGGGTGGACCGCGTCTTCAAGCGCAGCCTGCCGACCAAGCCGCTGCGCGGCGTGTATGCGTCTCCCCTCGTCCCCGGACTTACCGTGGTGGACAAGGAGCGCGGCGGGAAGCCCGATGCGCTGAACATCGGCATCAACCTCTCGCGCTATCCGCTCTTCTGTTCGATGGATGCGGATTCGGTCATCGAAGAGGATGCGCTGCTGAAGGCCGTGAAGCCGTTCATGGAGTTCCCCGACGAGACGATCGCCGTCGGCGGCATCGTCCGTTGCGTGAACGGCTGCACAGTGAAGGAAGGGCGAGTGACCCGGATTGCCATTCCGCGGCGCCCACTCCCCATCTTCCAGGTCGTCGAATACCTCCGCGCCTTCCTCGGCGGACGGCTCGGCTGGAGTGCCATGCAGGCCCTGCCGCTGATCTCGGGCGCTTTCGGCGTGTACCGGAAGCAGGCGGTGATCGACGTCGGTGGGTACGACGGGACCACCGACACCGAGGACCTGGAGCTGGTGCTCGCGATGCACCAGTACCGCCGCGCCAAGGGCCTCCCGTACCGGATTGTGTTCGTTCCCGACCCGGTATGCTGGACGCAGGTGCCGGAGCGGTGGCGGGACCTCCGCCGGCAACGGAATCGCTGGCACCGGGGGATGCTGCAAAGTCTCTTGCGCCACCGGCGGATGTTCCTGAATCCGGTGTATGGCATCATCGGCATGGTGGTGTTGCCCTACTACCTCGTGTTCGAGGCCCTGGGACCGCTCATTGAAGGCCTCGGGTACCTCACGGTCATCGTGGGTGCCGTGACGGGCCTCCTGAATGGCGCGTTCTTCGTGAAGTTTTTCCTGGTCGCGGTGCTGGTGGGCGTGTTCCTGTCGGTCGCCTCGGTGTTCCTGGAGGAGATCAGCTTCCGCCGCTATCCCTCCTGGAGCGACTTGCTCAAGCTCATGCTCTTCGGTCTGCTGGAGAACGTGGGGTACCGCCAGATCCTCGCCGTGTTCAAGCTGCAGGCGTATTGGGAGTTCGTGGTCGGCAGGAGGCGGTGGGGCCGGATGGACCGCCGCAGCTTCGAGCCCCACGCCCTGTTAGATTCCCCGCAGAGATGATCGCGCTCGCCCGGAAATACCGTCCCACGCAATTCGCTGATCTCGTCGCCCAGGATCACGTCGCCGCCGCTCTCCGCGGGGCCGTGGCCTCGGGGCGCGCCGCCCACGGCTACCTGTTCACCGGCCCCCGGGGGGTAGGGAAGACCACCGCCGCCCGCGTCCTGGCGATGGCCTTGAATTGCCCGAACCGCAAGGACGGCGAGCCCTGCGGAAAGTGCGAGTCCTGCTCCCGCATCTGGACGGGCGCCGCCAACCTCGACGTCGTGGAGCTCGACGCCGCGTCGAACCGCGGCGTGGATGACGCCCGCGACCTCCGCGAGCGCGCGATGTACGCGGCCTCCGCCGACAACCGGCACAAGGTCTACATCGTCGACGAAGCGCACATGCTCACCCGCGAGGCGTGGAACGCACTCCTCAAGGTCCTGGAAGAACCCCCCACGGGTGTCGTATTCGTGTTCGCGACCACGGATCCCCAGAAGATCGCCCAGGCCGCCGCGCCGGTGCTGTCGCGCGTGCAGCGATTCGATTTTCGCCGCATCGGTCCGCACGCCATCGTGGACCGGCTGAAGCACGTCCTGGCGCAGGAAAAGCTGAAGGCCGACGATGACGCGCTGCACCTGATCGCCAAGAGCGCCGACGGCGGCATGCGCGACGCGCTCTCCTTGCTCGATCAGGTGCTGTCGTTCGGGACGGGCCCCGTCACGGCGGCGCGGGTCCGCGAAGTTCTAGGGCTGATTCCCGACGAACGGTACGGCGAGCTCCTGCGCATCATCGCGGAGCACGATGCGAAGGGCGCCTTCACGCTCGTGGACCGCCTGCTCGAAGCGGGCGCGAGCCTCGAAGAGTTCGTCGCCGGGGCGGGGGAAGCCCTGCGGGCGGTGTTGCTGCTGTCGGTCGGCGGCGAGCCGGAAGGCCTGACCGAGGGCATGGCCGGCACGTTGAAGGCGTACGCTCCCCGGTTCTCGACCGGTGACGTGGTGCGGCTCCTCGCGATGCTTGCCGAGTCCGAAGGGCAGATCCGGCATTCGGGGAACCAGCGCCTGGTGGTGGAGTTGCTGGTCTTGCGCTGGGCGCTGCTCGATCAGACGGTTCAGCTCGCGGAGGTGATTCGTGCCCTGGGCGACCCCGGCGCATCGTCTCCCGCGCCGCGTCGTGGACCTCCGCCTCCCGCTCCCTCTCCCGCACCAACGCCGGTACCCGCTCCTTCGGGTCGGGCACCTGAGCTGCGCGACTCGGCGCCACCCAGGTCGTCCGCCACGGCGGAGCGCGGAGCGCTCACGCTCGAGCGCGCCCGCGATCTGTGGCCCGGGGTGGTGGAACAGAGCCGTTTCACGTCGCCCCTCCTGCCTACGCTCCTGGCTGACAGCGAAGTCGGCGCGGTGCGGGAAGGGGTGCTGGTGCTACGGATCGCCGCCGCGCACAAGGACGGGATCGAGCGGAAGCGTGAATCGATCACTCGTCTGCTGGAGCCGTACTTCACCGGCCCGGTCCGCATTGATCTGGAGTCCGTCGCCGCCCCGGCGCCGGTGGGGAACCAGGGGGCAGGTCCCGCACGTTTGACCGAGGCCACTGCCAACGCGGAGCGACTGCGGGTGCTGCGGGCGAAGGATCCGACGCTTTCGGCGGCGGTGGACGCGCTGGATCTCGAGATATTGGAATAGCTTGCAACACTATTAGACGAGGGGTAACTTTCGACGTATGGCGGATTTATCCAGCCTGCTCCAGATCGCGCAGCAGGCGCAGGGCCGGTTGTCGGAGATACAGACTCAGCTCGCCCAGCAGACGGTGACGGCTTCAGCGGGTGGCGGGATCGTGCAGGTCACCGCCGATGGGCAGGGGCGGATCCGGGCGGTCCGGATCGACCCCGAAGCCGTGAAGCAGGGCGACGTCGAGATGCTCGAAGATCTCGTGCTCGCGGCGGTGTCGGAGGCACAGAAACGGGCGGCCGAGCTGGCGCAGGCCGAAGTCAAGAAACTGGCTCCAGGGCTCCCGTTTCCGTTCCAGCTGCCGTCGTAGGGCACCGTGTCAGCCATTGAAGATCTCGTGACGGAGCTGGCCAAGCTCCCCGGGATTGGACGCAAAACCGCGCAGCGCCTCACGTTTCATCTTTTGAAGCAACCCGCTGATGACGCCGGCCGGCTGGCCGACGCGATCCGGCGGGTGCGGGAGCAGGTGCGGGCCTGCAGCACCTGCGGCACGCTCTCGGACCAGGATCCGTGCGGCATCTGCGCCGATCCGCGTCGCGACGAGACCGTTCTCTGCGTAGTAGAAGAGGCGGCCGACGCGAATGCGATCGAGCGGGCGGGCCGGTACCGGGGACGGTATCACGTGCTGGGTGGGCGGATGTCTCCGCTCGACGGTGTCGGCCCCGAGGATCTGAGCGGGGACTCGCTTCTGGCCCGGGTCGGAAACGGGCACGGCGTGCGCGAGGTGATCGTGGCCACGAACCCCTCGATGGAAGGGGACGTGACCGCGACGTGGCTCCAGCAGCTGCTGGCGCCCACGGGGGTGCGGGTGACCCGGATCGCGCGCGGGCTGCCGGTGGGTGGTGATTTGGAGTACGCGGACGGCGTCACGATCGCGCAGGCGCTGTCGGCTCGGCGGGAGATGACAGACTAAGGGACCCGAGGGGTGTGATGACGGGTGCGGCGAGCTGGTCGTTCTCCGAGAACGACTTCAAACAGATCCAGACTCACTTGCAGGCGTTTCTGCGCGAATCCAACGCGCGGTGCGCGCTGCTCGTGGATCGTACCGGTCAGCTCGTGGCCACAGTCGGTGAGCAGCCTCAGTTCGACCCCACCGCGTTCGCTTCGCTGACGGCCGCCGATTTCAGCGCCAACGACCAGCTCGCCAAGATGATCGGCGAAGCCGAGTTCGCGTCGCTGGTGCATCAGGGCGAGAAAGAATCGATGTTCCTGGCCGACGTGGCCCGCCGGGTGATTCTGGTGGTGCTCTTCGACCAGCGCGCCACGCTGGGCCTGGTCAAGCTGAAGGCCAAGGGCGCGGTCGACAATCTGAACAAGGTGTTCGAAGCGATGTTCAATCGGGTGGCGTCCGGCGCCACCCCGCAGAAGGGTATTCTCGAAGGGGCGGAAGACGAAATTGACAAACTGTTCGGCTGAGCGGGGCGCGATCACATGTCGATGATCAACTACGCCTCCCGCGAGATCAACTGCAAACTCGTGTACTATGGTCCCGGGCTCGGCGGCAAGACGACGAACCTGGAGCACGTATACGGGAAAGTCGCGCCCAACACGCGCGGCAAGATGATCTCGCTCGCCACCGAGACCGAGCGCACGCTCTTCTTCGACTTTCTGCCCGTCGACCTCGGCACCATCCGCGGGTTCAAGACCCGCTTCCACCTGTACACGGTCCCGGGGCAGGTCTACTACAACGCGAGCCGCAAGCTCATCCTCAAGGGCGTGGACGGCATCGTCTTCGTGGCGGACAGCCAGATCGAGCGGATGGAAGCCAACGTGGAGTCGATGCAGAACCTGTACGACAACACGAAGGAATACGGGTACGACCTGACCAAGATTCCGTTCGTGATTCAGTACAACAAGCGCGATCTCCCCAATGCCTCGCCCATCAAGGACCTCCAGGCGGCGCTGAACCCGGGATGGATCGTCGAAGACGCGGCCCAGCAAAAAGTGGTGGCCGACCCCGCGCACCCCGGCGAGAACCTGGTGGAGAAGGTCGACGCGGAGTGGATGGGACGGGCGCCCTACATGGAAGCGGTGGCGGTGCGCGGCGACGGCGTGTTCGATACCCTCAAGGCCGTGAGCAAGATGGTCCTCAAGACGTTGAGTTGAGGAGTTCGGGCATGCAGTGGACGTGGACTCTGCCGAATATCCTCACGATCGCGCGGATCTGCCTGACGCCCATCATCGCCCTCCTGCCGTTCATCGAAGGGTACTGGCCCAAAGTCATCTGCTTTTTCATCTTCATCGCGGCCGCCGTCTCCGACGTCGTCGACGGCTACTACGCCCGCAAGCACAACCAGATCTCCGAACTGGGCCAGCTCCTCGATCCCGTGGCCGACAAGCTGCTCCTCTTCGCGATGCTGGTGCCCATCTTCTGGCTCACCCGGCATCCGACGATTACCGTCGACTACCGGATCCCCTGGTGGGGCAGCATGCCCGTCTGGGTCCTGCTGCTCCTGGTGGGACGGGAGCTGCTGATTACGGGCTTCCGGTGGTTCGCCAAACGGCGGGGGATCATCATCCCCGCCATGGGGCCTGGGAAGCTCAAGGCCACCGTCCAGAATATCTTCATCGGCGCGACCATCGCCTGGTTCGCCTGGAAGGACGCCCTCGCGCAATTCGGATGGAACGGGTGGTGGCGGAACACCTGGAATGAGCTCCACGGCTGGTTCGTGACCATCACCCTCGCGATCGCGGTCGTCCTCACCGTCTACTCCCTTCTCGTGTACCTCTACCGGTACCGTCAGCTCCTGAAGGACGCCCTCTGAACCTCGAGTTGGTGACCATCGGGACCGAGCTCCTCCTCGGTCACACCATCGACACGAACGCCGCCGAGCTGGGCCGGGCCCTGGGAGCTGCCGGCGTCGAGGTCGTTCGCCGGACGACCGTGCCGGACCGCCCGAAAGCCATCGCCGATGCCGTTCGCGCTGCCCTGGAACGAACCGGGTTCGTGCTCGCGACCGGAGGGTTGGGCCCCACCAAGGACGACATGACCAAGAAGGTCGTCGCCGACCTGTTCGGAAAACCCCTGTACCTGGATGAGGGGTTGCTCAAGGCACTCGAGGCGCGGTTCAAGCGGCTCGGTCGCGGCCCCATGCCGGCCGTCAACCGCAACCAGGCTGAAGTACCGGAAGGGGCCACCGTGCTGCCCAACCCGCGGGGTAGTGCCCCGGGCCTCTGGATCGAAGACGGCGGGCGCGTGGTGATTCTGCTCCCCGGCGTCCCGTCAGAGATGCGCGGCCTGCTCGTCGAAGAAGTGCTGCCCCGGATCATCGCCCGCCAGGGCAAGGAAGGGGGAGCGCGAGTCGTCCGCTCCCGTACCCTGCGCACTACGGGGGTCTCCGAGTCGGCCCTGGCCGAGCGTGTAGGCCCACTCGAGGAAGCGCTCGCGCCGCTCTCGCTCGCGTACCTCCCGTCCGTCGAAGGAGTGGACCTCCGGCTCACGGCCTGGTCGGTCCTGCCGGAAGAGGCAGACCGCCTTCTGGCTTCCGGGGGTGATCGCCTGAAGAAGGAGCTCGGCGATCACTACTACGGTGAAGAAGAGACCCTGCTCGCCGCCACGGTGCTGGACATTCTCAGAACGAAAGAAAAAACGCTCGCGGTCGCCGAGTCGTGCACGGGCGGCATGGTTGGGGCGCGGCTGACTGCTGTTCCCGGCGCGTCCGCCGTGTTCACGGGGGGCGTAGTCGGCTACGATGACAACGTGAAGCGCGAGCAGCTGGGCGTTCCCTCCGAAGTGCTCGAGCAGCATGGTGCCGTGTCGGAAGAGGCGGCGCGGGCGATGGCCGCCGGTGCCGCGCGCGTCTTCAAGACGTCGTGCGCCCTCGCGGTGACGGGAGTCGCGGGCCCGGGTGGCGGGACACCGGAGAAGCCCGTGGGCACCGTCTGGCTGGCGATTCTCGTCGACGGCCAGACGACCGCCGTGAAGCGGACGTTCCCGGGGAGCCGCGAAGAAATCCGCAGCCGCAGCGCGCAGACCGCCCTCGACCTCCTCCGGCGCCGCTTTCTCCCCGGTGGTCCCGGGCGCTGATGCCGACCTTCTCGGCCCCCGACGGACTGCAGCTGGTCTTCGATGCCGTGGAAGCGCCGCATCCGAAAGCCGCGGTCCTCGTCATCCACGGTTGGTCGGACCACGCCGGCCGCTGGACCCAAACGGCCCAGGCACTTCAGGAAGCGGGCTACTCGGCATACCTGCTGGACCTGCGCGGGCATGGCCGTTCTTCCGGGCGTCGCGGACACCTCTCGCGCTTCAGCCAGCTCCTCGGTGACCTGCACGCGTTCCGGCGTGTCGTGCGGGTTCGCACGGCAGCGCCACAAGTACTGTTGGGGCACTCCTTCGGCGGGCTCGTTGCCCTACGGTACCTCGAGACCCAGCCCCTCGAGCCGTTGGCGGCGACCGTCGTCGCGTCGCCATTCCTGGGTCTGGGCTTCCGGGTGAATCCCCTCAAGCTCCTTGCCGGACGTCTGCTCGCCGATCTCGCGCCCGCCGTCTCGTTGCCGACGGGGATCGACGTCGAGGCCCTCTGCCGCGATCCCGCCGTGTGCGGCGCTTACCGGACGGACCCGTTGGTGCATCAGCGGATGACGGCGGGGGCGTGGAAAGAAATCCAATGGGCGCAGCGCGCCGTCGCGGCTGACGCCCACCGGATCGAAGGACCCATCCAGTTTCTCCTCACGGGCGAGGATCGGATCGTCGACGCGGAGATGGCGCGGGCGTTCGCGGATGGCCTGCACGGCAACGTGCAAGTGCGATGGTATCCCGAGATGTATCATGAGGCCCTGCATGATCCCCAGCGGGACCAGGTGCTGGCCGATGTCCTGAATTTTCTGGCTGGAACCACCCCCAAGGCCTCGTCGTAATGCTATTTTGCGGCCACCAGACATGCCATTTCGGCGGGGGTTCAGGGCACGCTGTTTGCCCCCGTCGCTCCTCCGAGGCCTGATGACCGAACCCAAGAGCAGCGCTGAAAACGAGACTCCTCCCGAAGAAGGGGGAAGTGTGCCCCCGCCGGTCGAGCTCCCCGACGCCGCCCTGCAACGGGTGACCGAGGAGCTCGCGGCGTTGAAGGACAAGTACCTCCGCTCGGCCGCCGAGTTTGAGAATTTCCGGAAGCGGACGGCCAAGGAGCGCGTCGAGGTTTGGGCCAAAGCCCAGGGGGAGCTGATCGAACGTCTGGTGGACGGGCTCGACGATCTGAACCGGTTCGCCGAGGTCGATCAGGCCACGACGGATACCAAGACGCTGCATGACGGCGTCGAGCTGGTGAGAAGGAAGCTCTGGAAGACGCTCGACGCGGTCGGACTCGTCCGGATCGATCAGACCGGCGTGCCATTCGATCCCAAGGTCCATGAAGCGGTCACGATGGGCGCCGCGACCGCCGCCGAGCAGGACCATACCGTGGGGGCGGTGCTCCAGGCCGGGTACCGGATGGGGGAGACCCTGATTCGTCCCGCCCGGGTGATGGTGCTGTCGTGGAAGGGTGAGCCGTCCTGATGGCCGCCCAGCGCGATTATTACGAAGTGCTGGGAGTCCCGGAAAGCGCCGGCACCGACGACGTGAAGAAGGCGTTCCGCCGGCTGGCGAAGCAGTATCACCCGGACCGCAATCCCAACAATCCGCAGGCGGCCGAGCGCTTCAAGGAAATCAATGAAGCGCACGACGTGCTTTCCGACGCGGAGAAGCGGAAGAAGTACGACACCCTGCGGCGCTATGGAGCATTCGCGGGAGGTGGCGCGCGTGGCCCTCGCCCCGGCGGCGGCCCCACTCCTGACGAAGGCATGGACTTCTCCAACCTCGGCTCCTTCGGTGGGCTGGGGGACCTCTTCTCGTCGATTTTCGGCGGGCGCCCCGGCGGCGGGCGCGAAGAAGGCGACGAGACGGTCGAGACCGCGCTCCACATTCCGTTCCGGGTCGCCGCGTTGGGGGGCAAGGTCCCCGTCACCTTGCCGATGGCGGAGGTTTGCCCAACGTGCGGCGGCAAGGGCGGAGCCCCCGGATCCACCATCGTGACCTGCTCGGAGTGCAAGGGACGGGGTACGATTTCATTCGGTCAGGGGGGCTTCGCGGTGAATCGCCCGTGCCCCGTGTGCCGTGGCAAGGGACGCATTCCCTCCGAACCGTGCCCGACCTGCCGTGGCGCGGGCGAAGTGCGCGTGGAGAAGCCCGTCACCATCACGGTCGAGCCCGGTACCGAAGACGGTACGCGCGTGCGCCTCAAAGGCCAGGGTGCGAAGGGGAAGGGCGATCTGATCGTCAACTTCCACGTCGACGCCGATCCATTCTTCCGGCGTGACGGACTCGACGTGGTCTGCGTCGTGCCCATCAACGTGGCCCAGGCGCTCCTGGGGACCCGGATCAAGGTGAAGACGCTGGACGGCAAGCGGGTGGTGCTGCGGGTGCCGCCCGGGACGCAGCCGGGGCAAAAGTTCCGGATCGCGGGGCAGGGCATCGCCAAGGGTGGACGGAAGGGCGATCAGTTCGTCGAAGTGCGCCTCGATTTGCCCGAGCAGCTCACGGAAGAGCAAGCCGCCGCAGCCAAGGCCTTCGCTGAAAAGGCTGGGCTCAAATACTAGACGGTTAGTCGGTTAGACGGTTAGTCGGTTAGTCGGTTAGTCGGTTAGGTACCACGATTTCTTGAGATAGTCCACGACGTGGCTTCCTTGCCACCCTCCATCACGTGATAGTGGTCGAAGTGCGCGACGGTGAGACAAGAATGGTTGGGCACGATCTCCACCGTCTCTCCCACCTTGAAGCGACCTTCGATCTCAGCCGGTGTCCTGGCGTGCACGATCCCATGCTCCTGGGACAGGGAGACCATGGTGAGCTCGGGGTGGTCCTTGATTACCCCCATCGCGGGCGAGAGGCCGAGGTGCGTCGGTCCGACGTCCTTGGACAGGGCGAGCGCACCCGCGTCGACGATGAATTGCTTGCTGCCGGGCTGGTGGGACACCACGGTCGCCAGGACGCTGACGCCCACGTCGCGGGTTTCACAGACGCCGATCTCGACCATGGTCCGGTCGAAAAACACGTAATTGCCGGGGCGCCCCTCGGTCAGTCCGTCCCCCCGCTCGAGCGCCATCATCGCCGGCGTGGAGCCGACGCTCACGGCCGGGACTTCGATGCCCATGCTCCGGAGGCGGTCCGCGAAGGCGGTCATCACCAGGCGCTCCTCCTCTGCCACCCGTGCGGCTTCCGGTCGCCCACGCGTCTTGTACGCGTGCCCCGAATGACTGACGATGCCGCCGAACCTGGCCCCCGGTGCCGTCAGGGCGCGCACGACCTCCAGCGCATACGGTGACGAAGGGTCCACCCCGGCCCGGTGATACCCGCAGTCGACCTTGAGCCAGGCCGTGAGCTGGGTATTTCGCAGCGCCCGCGCGGTGTCGAGATCGTCCACCACTACGCCCAATCTGGTCCGTTCCGCCACTCGCCGGGCGTGCGGGATGTGGCCCGGGTCGATCGGGACCGCCCACAGAATGTCGTCGAACCCGGCGTCCGCGAAGACCTCGGCTTCATCGAGCGTAGACACCGTCACGCCCCGCGCGCCGTGCGCGACCTGTCTCCGTCCGAGCTCGACGCACTTGTGGGTCTTGATGTGCGGCCGGAGGCCGATGCCGAGACTGCGGGCACGTCCCGCCATGGTGGCCAGGTTGCGCTCGACCACGTCGAGGTGGAGCAGTAGGGCGGGGGTTTCGATCATTCCTTGGACTCCGGAGTGAGGCGGGCGGTGAAGCGGTCGAACGCGAGCACCGCGAGCAGGAGCAACGCGCCCCACACGTAGTTGAAGCGCTTGATGATCTGCATCCACTCAGGGTACAGATGGTCGGACGTGAGTATGCCTGACAGCAGGATGCCGGCGATGGCGGTGACGGTGGTGCGGGCCCAGTGCCGCGCGGGAGGCCTGACGGTCAGGACGCCGATCCAGGCCGGGTAGGCCAGGGTTTGATAGTAGAACCAGCCGATGGGCGTGATGAGGGCGGCAAAAACGCTGACCAGGCCCAGGTCCCCGACCCAGTCGTGGCCCGCCGGTGTTTCGAGGAGAGACCAGAGGAGAATCAATCCCACCACGACCTCGATGCCGATGACCCAGGGCGTGTCGAGCCCCAGGCCCACGTGGATGAGATTGCCGAGGGGTTGAGTACCGAATCCCGCGATGATCGGTGCGGTGCGGCTGGTGGAGAACCAGCTCCAGACGGTGTCCACCGCTCCAACCGGGCCGTAGCGCAGCATGGCGCCGACGGTGAGAGCGCCGGCGACGAGGACCCCGGCGGCGAACGCCTTCGTGCGCCGGCGAACGGCGAAGTAGACGAGCAGTAGTCCCGGGAAGGCCTTGAGCGCGGTGGCCACGCCGACCCACCCGCCTGCCGTCGCCGCGCGTCCCCGCTCCAGAGCCTGATGGCACAGCATCACGAGGTAGAGCAGTACGACGGTGATGTTCTGGTGCTCGAAGTTCGCCTGCAGGGGCTTGGCGACGGCGAGCAGGGATATCACCGCGACCCCCCAGCTCCACCGCCGCCCCGCGTAGGCGAGGCACCACACCACGCACCAGACGTTGAAGACCGCCCAGATCCCCTGGGCCACCGCCATCGACCACCGGGCGATGAGGGCGAGAGGCGTCAGGGCGAAGAGGGCGAACGGGGGCCAGTAGACGCCTTTTTCGGGGTTTTGGCCATAGAGCGGAAGGCCTCTGAGGAGCCGGTCGCTCTGAAGGATTTCCTGCACCAAGTCGCCGCCGCGATGAATGCCGACGGGGATGACCACCGCCGCGTAGACGAGGGCGAGACCGAGCAGCGTGTTGCGCTCGCGGGTGGTCAAGGGCCTGAGGGTCATTCGTGGACCCGGGGAGCAGTGGCGACCAGGGCCAGAAGGAGCAGCGAGCCGATCGTGTCGTTGTGGCCGGCGATCCAGGCCATGCTGTGCGGCCAGGGGATTTTCGCGAGATAACCGGACGTGAGGACTCCAGCGATCACCCAGGACGTGGTGCGCCACCAGGGCCGGCCTGGTTCAGGCATTGCGATGCCGAACACCCACAGCGGGTACGCCAGCGTGAAGGTGTGCAGCCAGCCAATGGGGGAGAGGAGGCACGCCGCGACGAGGACGATGCCGACATCACGGAATGCGGAGTGCTGAATGCGGAGTGCGGAATCCTGGGATGCCGATTCCGCACTCCGCACTCCGCGTTCCGCATTCAACGCCCACCATACCAAGGCCAGGAGCGCCAGATGGGCGACCACGATGGCCACCAGGTTCCCGTCGAGCGCGTAGACCAGACGCGAGAGCTTCTGCATCCCCAGCGCCGCGACGGCCGCCCCCTGGTAGGACGTGGCCTGGAGATCGAGCCGTACCCACCGCGTGACCGCCTGTGCCGCGCCGATGAGGCCGTAGGGCAGCATCGAGACGTAGGTCAGGAGCAATGTGCCGATCGCGGCGACCCCAAACGCCTTCCACTTCTTCCGGAAGGCAAATAGCAGGATCAGCAGGCCCGGAAACAGCTTGAGGGCCGTCGCGAGCGCTACCCAGACGCCGGCGCGACGCTCGTTCGTCTCGAAGTCGTCTGCCGCGGCGATCGCCAGCGCGAGCAGGGGCGCGTTGATGTTGAGGTGCTGGAAGTTGTACTGGATCGGCAGGGCGACGGCCAGCAACGCGAACGTCATCGCCCAGCCGCCGAAGCGGCGCGTGCGCCACAAGCTCCAGGCGAGACAGAGGATCGAGAACGCGGCCCAGCACCCCTTCGCGAAGGGGACCGACAGACGCGCGATCAGGGCGAAGGGGGCGATGGCGGCCAGCGCGAAGGGAGGCCACCAGACTCCCTGGTTCTGCGGCGCCAGGTACACGGGAAGTCCGCGCAGCAGGAGGTCGCTCTGCGCGAATTCGCTCGCGATATCCTCGCCTTTGTGTACCGCGAGCGGGATGGTGACGACGGCGTACAGCAGGATGGCGGCAAGCAGGATCCGCCGGCCGCGGACGGTCAGCTCCGCCATAACCCGTAGGCGAGCAGTCCCCAGCCAACGATCAGGGCCACGCCCCCGAGCGGCGTCACTGCTCCCCACCACCCGGTTCCGGTGAGTGCCAGGAGGTAGAGGCTCCCGGAGAATACCGCGGTGCCTCCCACGAAACACCAACCCGATGCGCGGAGCGCTCCCGAGGGCCGGCGTTCGAGGAGAAAGGCGACGGCAAGCAGGGCGAGTGCGTGATACATCTGGTAGCGGGCACCCGTCTCGAATACGGAGAGCAGGTCGGGAGAGAGCCGGCCTCGAAGGCCGTGGGCGCCGAACGCCCCAGCCATGACCGCCAACCCGCCGAACACACCGCCCAAGACCCCCAGGGGTCTACTCATCCAGGCGGCGTCCCGAGATCTCGATCCGGCGGACGCGCTCGAAGCGTCCGCTCGATCCGATGAAGGAGTTCGCGAACCACCCGGTCACGCTGACCACCAGAGCGCCCAGGATCGCGCTTCCCAGCGTCGCGACATGGAAGCCTGGCACGATCGCGGCCGCAAAGGCGAAGCTGATCCCATTCACGACGAGGAGAAACAGGCCGAGCGTGAAGAAGGTGATGGGGAGGGTGAGGATGATGAGCAGGGGCCGGACGATGGCGTTCACCAGCCCCAGAACGAGTGCGGCGATCGCCAGGCTCTCCCAGCCGGCCACGGTGATTCCATGCACGACGTTCGCCGCGAGCCACAAACCCAGCGCCGTGATGAGGAGCCGGGTGATGAATCCCCTCACTTTTTCCTCCAGGCCTCGAGGTTGCGTTCGATCTGGCCTGAATGTTTTTCCAAGTGCTCGGCGTACACCTGCAACCAGCGCTCGGCGTTGTAGGGGCCAGACTCGGGATGGACGCCCGCCCGCTGCCAGTCAGTCTCCGTCATGCGCCGGAGCAGGGGCACGGTATTCGCCCGGACCGCGATGACGGCCGCCATCGCCGGTTCGACCGGAAGCGTGTGATAGTCGAGCACCTTCGCCCAATGCGCCTGGTCGTACGCCTGGATTCTGGTGTTCTCTTCGGTGAGCAGGAATCGGATCCGGAGCATGGCATTGGACTCCGAGTCCCCGCAGTGCACGATCACCTCGTGCGCGGACCAACGGCCGGGCCCCGGACGCCACTGGCGCGCCTCGGCGGGCACTTTGGCCCACGCCGCGGCGAGGAGGGCGGGACCACGTTCATAGCGATCGATGAGGGCGGCGCGTTGGGCAGCTGTCAGCGGCACGGGCACTCCTGGGAGGGGGACGCCCGAAAGGTAATCAGGGCTTCCGGACACCCGCTTTCCCGGCCCAGAATTGCGCGGTGGTTCCCTGAGTCACCTGAATGTCCGTGGCCTGGTCGAAGAGGATGGTGCCATGAAGGGAATCCCGGCCCCAGAAGGTGACGGACGCGCCGGCGAAGGGTCCCAGGTTGTCGGGCCACCCGAAGATCGTGGCATGCTCCGGCACGCCGAACCAGCTCACCGCCAGCGTCTCCGCGGGCACGGTGAAGATCATGCGGCCGGACAGGTGGCATTCCTTGTTGAACATTACGGTGTCGGTGTCGAGCGCGAAGGACGCCAGGTGGAACCGGTCGCCCATCTGCGTCAGCGTGAGCGTGTCGCCATGCGCGACCGCCCACTGCCCGACGTACCGCTCCGAATAGCGCCGGATGTTCTTGAAATCCGTGGTGCGGCACGGGGAGCCCGGCGCGCACCCGACCGCCAGGAGACCGGCGATCAGGGCCAGCGCCCCGCGGGCCTTCACGGCGTCGTGTCGCCGCGGACCTGGGTGCTGGTGGTGTCCGCGGCCCGCATGGCTGCTCCCACGGCCTGGTGCCCGGGGATGCTGGATCGGGCCAGGGCGCTGTCCCGCTGGCGCTCGGTCAGGGTGTCCCTCGGCGCCTTGGCGGTCGCGTTCGAGCCGCCGCCGCACGCGGCGGCGCCGAGCAGGAGGGCAAGGATGGCTGCGCGGGTCATGCGGGGAGTCCTTTCTTCATCACGGTTTCCATCGCGTCGCAGAACCGGTCGACCTCGGCGAGCGTCGTATAGACGTTCGGCGTGACACGGATGCAGTGGAACTCCGGATGATTGATAGGCGTCACGATGATCCGGTGCTTGTCCCAGAGGTAGCCGACCACTTTGCCCACATCCAGCGTCCCCGGCGTGAACGACGCCAGGCCGCACGACTGGGCCGGATCGGTGGAGGTCAGGATCTTCACGCCGGGCAGCGGGGAGAGGCGCTGGAACCACCGGTCCCGCAGGAACCGCAGCCGTGCGGCCTTCCGCTCGGCGCCGATCTGCTGGTAGAACGTCACGGCCTCGGAGACCGCGTTGTGGTTCGCGGCGGGGTGGGTGCCGATCTCCTCGAACTTCCGGATGTTGCCGTTCATCTCGGGCGGTGCGGCCATGAGCGGCCAGATGTTCGGAATCTTTTCTTTCCTGACGTACAGGAAGCCGGTCCCGATCGGGGCCGTCAGCCACTTGTGAAGGCTGGTGCCGTAGTAGTCGCAGTCGAGCTCGTCACGCGTGAACGGAAACTGGGCGAAGGCATGGGCGCCGTCGACGATGACTTCGATCCCCTTCGGACGGGCGAGGCCCATGATCTTCTTGATGGGGAAGATCTGCCCGGTCAGGTTCGTGATGTGGCAGACATGGATGACCTTGGTCTTCGGCGTGATTCCGGCGGCGAAGCGCGCGACCAGATCGTCGGGAGACGGGGGTGGCACGGGGAAGGTGATCTGCTTCAGGACGATCCCCTCGCGGCGGACCCGTTGCTGCCAGGTCGTGATCATCCGGGGGTAGTCCTGCGTGGTGGTCAGTACCTCGTCGCCCTTGTTCAGGGGGATCCCCATCTGGACGTTCTCGAGGGCTTCGCTGGCATTTCGCGTGATCGCCATCTCCTCAGGATCGCAGCCGAAGGTGGCCGCGAGGCGGCTCCGGACAGCCTCGATCTCGGGCTCGAGCACCGCCCACATGTCGATCGACGGCGCGTTGTTCGAGAACTCGATGTACCGCTTCAGGGCGTCCTGGACCACGCGGGGGCTTGGAGCGACGCCGCCGTTGTTGAGATTGACCAGCGAGCGGTCGACGTCGAACGCCTGCTGAATCGTCACCCAGAAGTCTTCATCCTCGGCGATCGCGGCCGCGGAACGGCCCTCGACGCGCGGCATCACCCGCTGGAGGTGGCGCAGGGCGTCGTTGCGAAACGAGGGAATGGTGGCGGAGGCTACTCCGATTGAACGCAGGAAGTCGCGACGTGACGACACGGTCGGATCTCGAGGTGAGTGACTAGACAGGAATACAACGAAAAATCCCGTCCGGCTAGAGCCGGACGGGACTTTTCCCAGGGACAGGGTGGTGCGCGACCTAGACGTCACACCCCTAGACGTCTAGACGTCTAGGTAGTCAGCTACAGGCTCAGTAGCACCCCGATGGCGGCCAGGGCTATGAACGGCCCCACGAAGTTGTTGAGCCACTCCAGGGACCGGCCCACCATGATGAACATCTTGAACAGGAGGAGGCGGTTGGCGTCCGACAGGGGTTGGCCGTTCCCGTCGGTGATGACGGGGACCACCGTGTCGCGCAGGCCCGCGGCGGTGATGATCGCGAAGACGTTGCCATCCACCTTCACCGTCGCCTGCAGGTTCTCGGTGAGGGAGTCGACCGTGCCCCCGCCATTCAGGGCGATGGAGTGCCCCCCCACCTGATAGTCGAAGTTCAGGCTGACCGCGTGCGACGTGTCGGACGTCGTCGTGATGCCGAAGGAGAAGTCCAGGTGCGCGTTGTCGGCGGCGTCGGCGAACTGCTCCGTGATCGCGCAGCTCGAGCCCGTCACCGCGTAGGAGATCGAGAAATCGAGCTCACGCGTGGAATTGCGGATGAACCCCGAGGCCGTGAGCGTGAAGCTCGAGAGCGAGCCGGACCCCGTCACCGTGTAGTCGATATAGGTGAAGGTGGCGCTCGCCACCACGACTTCGAGGCTTTGCGTGCTGGCGGTGCTCTTGTCGATCAGGTCGAGGTGGCCGACCTCAACCAAAGGCGTGGCGATGTGACCGTCGAGGCCCAGGGCGTACAGGTCGAAGCGGATCCCGTTCGCCGGGGCGCCGGTGCTGTCGGACAGTACGTACCTGGCCTGGGTCGTATCCCAGATGTAGGTCTTGCCGAGCAGGGAATCAGGGAGGATCGCCTCGGTTCCCGTCATCGCGTGCTTCAACACGTTGATCGCCGCGCCCATTTCCGGACCCGAATTCGAACTCGGGAGGCGGGGGGCCGTAGCGCTAAGCAACGCGCCGATGTGCCCGAACCGCGCCGCCGGAGGGCCGGCATTGATCGCCTCAGTGACGACCAGGAAGCTCTGGACTGCGGGGGTCTGGAAGGTGCTGTCGACCCCGTTGAGCGACGCCAGGGCGGCGGTGGGGTCGAGCGGCTTGGGGGCGGTGGCGTCTTTGCTGCACGCGGCGGCCGCCAGCAGCAGGACGGCGGCACCGGCGATTCGTGTACGGATGGGGAACATGATCAATCCTCGAGCTTGGGTGAGGCAAGCAACCAGAGGACCTAACTATTCAGGACGGCGAGACGGCGGCTCGGTGATGTGGCGCACCTGGTGGCGGGCAGGGCGATCACCCCTCCCCCCAGAAGGCGGCCTTCCTGGGTGTACAGCGCGCCGGATTGACCGGGTGTGATGGCCCGGACCGGCTCCTCGAGGGCAAGGGTCAGGTGGTCACCCTCGGTCGTGAGGACTACGGCCGGGACCGCGGCTGCGCGGTACCGGCACTGCACCCAGACCCGGGCGTCGGCCTCGAGGGGATCCGCGATCCAGTTGACCTCTTCGAGAATCACCTGGTGGCCGAGCAGCTCGTCGGCGGGCCCGATGACGACCTCGCGGGTGTCGGGCCTGATCGCCGTCACGAACATGGGCACGGGGAAGCCGCCCGGAAGTCCGCGCCGCTGGCCGATGGTGAACCGCGCGAACCCGGCGTGGGCGCCGAGTACGGTGCCGTCACGCGTCACGAAGTCGCCGCGGGTGAGCGCCGGCGCGTCGGCGGGGAGGCGACGCTCCAGCACCTTCACGTAGTCGTCATCCGGGACGAAGCAGATCTCGACGGATTCGGGCTTCTCCGCCGTGACGAGACCGAGCTCACGGGCGCGGGCCCTGGTCTGCGCCTTGGTGAGCGCGCCGACGGGCGTCAGCATGCGGGCGACGACGGTCCGGTCGATGCCCCAGAGGAAATAGGTCTGGTCCTTGCTGCGGTCCCGCCCACGGTGCAGCTCCCCCGACCGCGCCATCGCGTAGTGCCCGGTGGCCAGGTATCGGCAGTCGAGCGCGTCGGCGTGGAGGAGCAGGTCGCGGAACTTGGTGAACGAGTTGCAGCGGACGCAGGGAATGGGGGTGCGCCCCGCCGCGTACTCGGACACGAAGTTTCCGATCACGTCACGCCCGAAGCGGTCTTCCAGGTTCAGGACGTAGTGCGGGATGCCCAGGCGGTTGGCGACGAGCTTGGCGTCGGTGATGGAATCGAGCGAGCAGCAGGGACGGTCGGCGACCTCGTCGCCGTAGCAGAACAGCTTCAGCGTGGCGCCGATGACCTCATAGCCCTGCTCGACCAGCAGCGCGGCCGCGACGGAGGAGTCGACACCCCCCGACATCGCGACCAGAACCCGTTCAGGCACGTCCCAGGGCCCCGGTCAGGGCGCGAACCTTCGCCACCACCTTCGGCATGGCTTCGATGAGCGCGTCGACGTCCTCGGAGGTTGACTCGCGTCCGAGGGAGAAGCGGAGTGCGGCACTGCCCATGTCCCGGGCGACCCCCATCGCGGTGAGCACGTGGGAGGGTTCGACCGATCCGGTGCTGCAAGCGGAGCCGCCGGAGCAGGCGATCCCCGCCATATCCAGGTGCATCAGGAGTGCTTCGCCGTCGGCGCCCGGGATCGAGAACGAAACGGTCTGCGGGGCGCGGGGCGCGTTCTTGCCGTTCACGACCGCGCCCTCCACCACGGCCAGGAAGCGCGCTTCGAGGTCGTCGCGCAGCTTCGCCACGCGGGCCGCGGTCGCAGCCTGCTCCTGGGCCGCCAGCTCCGCCGCCCGTCCGAGCGCCACGATGCCGGGGACGTTCTCGGTGCCGGGCCTGATGCCGAACTGCTGGCCGCCGCCATGGATGATCGCTTCCAGGGCGTGGCGGTCGCGCACGATGAGCGCGCCGATGCCCTTGGGGGCGCCGATCTTGTGGCCGGAGATGGTAAGGAAAGTGACGGGAACTTCCGCGAGGTTGACCGGAATCTTGCCGAACGCCTGAACGGCGTCCGAGTGGAACGCGACTCCTGCCTCGCGACATCGTGCCGCGAGCTTCGCGATCGGCTGGACGGTCCCGACCTCGTTGTTCACCCACATCACGCTGACGATGGCCACCCCACGCCGTAGAGCGTCCTCGACCGCGCTCTCGTCCACGAGGCCGTCCGAGTCCACGGGGAGGATGATCTCGTCGCCCCCGAGGTGCTTCACCGCGTGGGCGGCGGCGAGGATCGCCTTGTGCTCGGTGGCCGAGACGGCGACGCGGAAATGGCCGCCATGATCCTTGGCCGCGAGCGCCGAGCCGATGATGGCGAGGTTGTCCGCCTCGGTGCCGCCGGAGGTGAAAATCACCTGGTTGGGTTCGACGTGGAGCGCCTCCGCGACGCGCCGCTTGGCTTCCTCCACGCCCGCCCGCGCCGCCCGGCCCACCCGATGGGCGGAGGACGGATTCCCGAACGCCTCGACGCCGAGGTAGGGGAGCATGGCTTCCAGGACCTCGGGGCGCACCGGGGTGGTCGCCGCGTGGTCGAGGTAAACGGAGCGCTTGGCAGCGGTCATGCGGAAAATCTATCGACTAGAGGGACTGGACGCCAAGTGAGAGGACGTCGTCCACCGCCACGGTCTCCTGCGTGAAATACGGCTCGCCGTAGGGGCGCCGGATGAGCGATCCATAGTGGGCGGACTGTACCTGGATCAGGTCGTAGAGGTGCTGCCCGGTGGGGTAGATCTCTCCGGCGGCCTGGGCGCCGTCGAATTGGGACGCGTAACAGCGGATCGCTTTCATCTTGGTTTCGAAGACGTCCGAGATGTCGACCACGAAGGATGGTTTCACGGTGTCTTCGCGATAGGCGAGTGCGTACAGAATCTTGTGGGGCCGGTGGGGCTCTCCCGCCGCCGGATACTTCTTGAGGCCGGCGAGGTAGCAGGCGTCCCGCGCCAGCTCTGACGCGATGCGGTGATCCGGATGCCGGCCGATCGGGAAGGGCAGAATCACCACCCGCGGTCTGGTCCTCCGGATCAACTCAATGACGGCTTTTCGTGAGGGGTCGTCGTTGTAGATGTGGGCGTCGGGGAGGCCGGCATTCAACCGTACGTGGACGCCCAGCACCTGTGCCGCGCGCTCCGCTTCGGCCGCGCGAATCGCCGCATCGCCCCGCGTACCCATCTCCCCCTGCGTCAGGTCCACGATACCCACGCGCGCCTTCTGCGCCGTCCGGGCCAGCGTGCCCCCACAGGTCAGCTCGACGTCGTCGCGATGGGCGGCGATGGCGAGGAGATCGACGGTTTCGATCGTGTCGGTCATGGGATGGAATCTACCGAAAGGCGTGGGGAGGTGGGGGTGTGGTACCATCGTCCCACGTCCCACGCTCTTACTCGTATCTCAAGGCCTCGACCGGATCCAGCTTGGCCGCCCGTTGAGCGGGGAGCACACCGAAGATCAGGCCGATCAGGACCGACACCAGGCAGGCCACGAAGGCGCTCCACACGGGCACACCGGAGTCGAAGTGCAGGATCAGCTTGATGACCTGCCCGAACAGCAGGCCGATGAAGATGCCGACGAGGCCCCCGAGCAGGGTGAGGGTCGACGCCTCGATCAGGAACTGCCACAGAATCTCGAAGCGCGTCGCTCCCATGGCCTTCCGGACGCCGATTTCGCGGGTCCGGTCGGTGACCGACACCATCATGATCGCCATGACGCCGATGCCGCCGACCATGAGGGCCACGCTCGACAGCGCCACCATGATTCCGAAGAAGGTGCTCGTCAGTCCATTGAAGATGTCGAGGATCTGGTCCTGCGTGATCATGTCGAAAGTATTCGGTTGCCCGGGGGTGAGGCCCCGGGCGCGCCGCAGAGCCACGGTGACGGCGTCTTCCGCCTGACTGACGGTGGCGCTGGGAACGGGCTTCACGACGATCCAGAGCGCGTTGGTCTGGTCATACCGAAAGAAGCGCCGCGCCGTCTCGAAGGGCATGATGGCGCCGATCTCCTGCGACGGCGGCTGGAAGATGTTCGCGGGATTCTGGTAAATCCCGATGACCTGCAGGGAGTTGCCGCCGATCCGGACGAACCGGCCGATGGGTTCGAGTCGGCCGAACAACTTGTCGGCCGGGGCGCGCTCGAGCACCACGACGGGCGCGCCGCTCACTTCCTCGGATGGGGTGAAGAAGCGGCCGTCCAGGAGCTCACCACCCTGGATTTCCATGTAGTGACTGTCGGCCCCGAACTCCGTCATCAGCTGGGTGTGCTCGCCCTGGAACTCCATCTTCTCGAACAGCTGCACCCACATCCCGGAGTACTGCACCTGATTGAGCCCCGCGAGGAGCTTCGCCTCCGCGGGCTTCAGCACCGGGCGAATGCGGACCTCTTTGGGCAGCTGATCCGGATTGAGGGGCGTCTGGGAGAAGAACCGCATGACGTAAAACGTCGTGGGCCCGGCGACCTCGATCGTGTTGATGATCTGGTCCCGAATCCCCTGTACGATCGACGCCATGCCCATGACGGTCGCGACGCCGATCACCACGCCGAGGATGGTCAGGCCCGAGCGCAGCTTGTTGGCGCGGAGCTGATCGAGAGCGATGCCCCAGCCCTCGCCGACCGAGTGAAATCTCATTCGGCCCGCAGGGCGGTGATGGGATCGAGGCGGGCGGCGCGGGTGGCCGGGTAGACGCCGAACACCACGCCCACGCCGGCACCGAGTCCCAGCGCCAGGAACACCGACCAGAGCGTGATACGGGCGGGCAGGGGCGTCGCGAGTTGCACGACGAAGGCCAGACCGCCCCCCGCGAGCAAGCCGGCGACACCGCCGAGCAGGGCGAGCGTGACCGACTCGGCCAGAAACTGGTTCAGGATGTCGCGCCGCGTCGCACCCATGGACTTCCGGATCCCGATTTCGCGGGTGCGCTCGTTGACGCTCATCAGCATGATGTTCATGATCACGATGCCGCCGACGACGATGCCGATGGCGACGACGACGGGCACCACGGTGAACAGGACCCGGGTGAGATTCTCCCAGAAGGTCACGAACGCGTCGGAGGTACTGACCGAAAAATCGTCGGCCTGCGACGGGCGCAGCCGATGCGCGATGCGCATCGCCTCCTCGGCGCGCTGCATGGCGGGCTGCACCGCCGCGGCGTCCGACATCTTTACGGAGATCACCGTCGTTTTCCGGCGCCCGTACAACGACTCGAAGGTCGAGTAGGGCATCATCACGAAGCCGTCCTGGGAGATGCCCAGGACGGTGCCCTTCTTCGCGACCACGCCCTTCACGGTGAATTGCTGGCCCATGATCCGGAGCTTCTTGCCGACCGCGACGTCCGGGTCGCCGAAGAGCTTGTCGGAGATGTCCCAGCCCAGCTCGATCACAGGCCGCCGCTCGCGGTCGTCGACGTCGGTGAGCGGGTCCCCTGACGCGTAGGTGTAGTCCTGGACCACCTGGTAGGAGGCGTTGACGCCGAACATCTGGACGTCCCCGACCGTCTTGTCTCCCCACACCACGTCGGCCTGGGGGGTGGGCCATCCCGACTGCAGGCCCACGGCGAAGGCGTCCGGAATGGCGTGTTCGACGATGGGCACGTCTTCGGGTGCGATGATGGGGCGCCGCTGAATCGCCTTCCATTCTTCGTCGTCGATCAAGCCGCCGGCGAGCGGTGTGCGGCGGACCTGAAACGCGTTGACGCCCACGATGGCGCCGCCGATGCGGTCCCGGACGTAGGCGTTCATCCCCTGGATGATGGCGACGACGGCGATGAGGAACGCGACCGACACAATGATGCCGACGAGCGTGAAGAAGGAACGGAGCTTGTGGCTCCATGCGGCGTCGAGAGCCTGGGCGATGGCTTCGAGAAAGTGCATGTGGGGGAAAACTACAAGGGCGTGGGGAGGTGGGGATGTGGTACCATCGTCCCACACCCCACTTCCCACGCCTTTATTCGTATCTCAGCGCCTCAACCGGATCCAGTCTCGAGGCCTTGTTGGCCGGGACGATGCCGAAGAGCACGCCGGTCAGTGCGGCGGCCAGGAGGGCGATGATGACCGACGCCAGCGGAACGTAGGCCGGAATCGGCGTGAGCAGCTTGAGCAAGCCGGCGCCCAATCCACCGAGGATCATGCCCACCGCGCCGCCGACGAGGGTGAGAGTGGACGCCTCGACGAGGAACTGCCAGAGGATTTCGCGGCGTGTGGCGCCCAGCGCCTTGCGCACGCCGATCTCGCGGGTGCGCTCGGTGACCGAAATCATCATGATGGCGACGACGCCCACGCCGCCGACCATCAAGCCGACCGACGACAGCGCGAACATGACCAGCCGGAAGGCGAAGGTGATCCCGTCCAGCTTTTCGAGGAACTTGTCCTGCGACACCACGGCGAAGTTGTTGTCCGTGCCGGGCCGCAGGTTCCGCTTGATGCGCATTCCTTCGGTGACGTCCTCCATTGCCTGCGCCGTGGTCACGCCCGGCTTCGGACCGACCAGGAAGTCCATCCAGCCTTTCCAGTGCTGGACGTACTTCGCGAAGGCTTCGTGCGGGATGATGGCCTCGGGGGAGGGTTCGCCACCGAACAGCTGGGGCGGGGGATTGAAGATCCCGATCACCGTGTACGGCACGCCCTGGATGTGGACGCGCTGCCCCAGGGGGTCCTGCCGGTCGAAGAGTAGCTCCGCCAGCTTGCTGTTTATGACGGCGACCTCCGAGCCCGCCTGGTCCTCGAGATCCGTGAAGGAGCGTCCCGGGGATACGTCACCGCCGGCGACGTTGGGCCAGGCCGCACTGCGCCCGTCGATGCGCACGCTCGACTGCCGCTTGTTGCCGTAGCTGACTTCCGCATTCGAGCCTTCGTCGACGGCCACCCAGGCGACCGAGGGGATCTGCTGAATGGACTTGGCGTCCGCGACCGTGAGGGGCGGATTGCGTCGCCACGGGCTCATTTCGTCCGAGCCGTCGGAGATCATGATGCCTGCCTGCCAGTACCGTCCTACCCAGAAGGTCGTTGGGCCCGCTCGCTGCAGTGAGTCGGACACGCCCTTGTTGAAGCCGGAGATGATCGCGCCGATCACCATCACGACCATCACGCCGATGGCGACGCCCAGGATGGTCAGGGCCGCCCGCGCCTTGGAGGTCTTGATGGACTCGAGTGCGATGCCGACACCTTCAAGCATCTGGGCCATGGCCTACTCCTGCCGCAGGGCGGTAATGGGATCGAGCTTCGATGCGCGTGAGGCCGGCAGCGTGCCGAAGACCACGCCAACCACCGAGCCGAGGAGCACCCCGACCGCGACCGACCAGGGAGCAACCTGGGCCGCGAGGGGCGTGAATGCCTGGATCAGAATCGACAGGACGACGCCGAAGGCGATCCCCAACGCGGCCCCCACCGTCGACAGGGTGATGGCCTCCGCCAGGAACTGGCGCATGATGTCCTTCCGCTTGGCACCCAGCGACTTCCGCACGCCGATCTCGCGGGTACGCTCGGCCACCGCCATCAGCATGATGTTCATGATGACGATGCCGCCGACGACCAGCGAGATCATGACGATGCCGGGGCCGAAGTAGAACATCAGGCGGCTGATGCCGCTCCACCAA
This sequence comes from Gemmatimonadales bacterium, assembly GCA_035553475.1. GTDB lineage: Bacteria > Gemmatimonadota > Gemmatimonadetes > Gemmatimonadales > GWC2-71-9 > 40CM-2-70-7. Next base: position 12,251 of record DATNDQ010000008.1, on the reverse strand, counting down.
TCGAGCACGGCGGCCGACGTCTCCAGGGCGAAGTTGTCGTCCTGGTTGGGCCGCAGGTGATGCCGGGCCCGCATGATGCCCTCGACCTGGTCCATGGCGAGGTTCATGTCGGGAATGGTGTTCGCCTTGACCATCAGGGCGTCCACCACGTGTGGCGGGTTCACGTCCCGCTGGATCGGGGACGTGGCCGGCGCGACCACGAACTTGTCCAGGGACATCCCGAGCATCGTGCCCTGGCGCTCCACGACGCCGATCACCGTGTACGGGAGGCCCTGAATCTTGATCGTCTTGCCGATCGGGTCCTGGCCCGCGAGCAGTTTGTCCGCGACGTCGAATCCGATGACGGCGACGGGGATGCCCGCCTTCGCCTCCTGCACGCTGAAGGGCCGCCCTTCGGCGATGTTCAGGTTCTTGATGGTGAAGTAGTCGGAACCGGTGCCCTGGAGGTCGATGCCCTTGGCGACCTTGCCGCCGTACTCGACGGTGCCCTGATCCTCCGAAAACCACGAGGTCAGCACGCCGGGGAGCGAGATGTTCTTGGTGACCGCGTCCGCGTCCGCGAACGTGATCCGCGGGCGCCGCCGCCACGACCGCCACACCGAGTCCGGCACGTTGAAGCCGACGTTGGGCCGGTTCCGGAGCTGGAACGTGTTCACGCCCACGATGGTGGCCGCGAACTTGTCCGTCATGTACCGGTTCATCCCGTTCACGATCGACACCGCCGCGATCAGGAACGTGACGCCGATGAACACCCCGATCACCGAGAAGAAGCTCTTGAGCTTCTGCGCCCGGATGGTCTGGAAGGCGAGGCGGATCGCTTCGTAGAACGGCACTAGGCGGCCTGCAGCTGATCCGAGTGGATGAGCCCGTCGCGCAGGGTCACGACCCGGTCCGCGTTGGCCGCGATGTCGGGCTCGTGCGTGACCATCACGACGGTCTGCCCCTGTTTGTGCAGCTCCTTGAACACGCCCATGATTTCATTGCTGGTGGCCGAGTCGAGGTTTCCGGTCGGCTCGTCGGCCAAGAGGATGCTGGGGTCGTTCACCAGGGCTCGCGCGATGGCGACGCGTTGGCGTTGTCCGCCCGACAGCTCGTTGGGCCGGTGGGACATGCGGTCCCCCAGCCCGACGCGGGCCAGCGCCTCGCTCGCCTTTTTCTTCCGTTCCGCGGCCCGGATCCCGGCGTACACCAGCGGCAGCTCGACGTTGTGGAGCGCGTCGGCCCGGGGCAGGAGGTTGAAGGTCTGGAAGACGAATCCGATTTCCTTGTTGCGGATCCGCGCCAGATCGTCATCCCCCAGATCCGAGACCTTCTGCCCGTTCAGCCAGTACTCGCCGGCGGTGGGCGTGTCGAGGCACCCGACCAGGTTCATGAAGGTCGACTTCCCGGAGCCGGAGGGTCCCATCACCGCCACGTACTCGTTGCGGCGGATCTGGAGACTCACGCCGCGGAGCGCGCGGACCGTCTCGGTGCCCATGACGTACTCGCGGGCGAGCTTGTGCGTGAGAATGACGATGTCGGGAAGCGGCGTATCGCCGGTCACGAACTCCTGGTGCGTCACGAAGCCCTCCGTACGGCTCCGGAGTCGCCTGGCGTCTTGGTCCCGCGCACGGCGGCTCCGTCCTTGAGGTCGCGGATGGCCTGGTAGGGTCCCGCGACGATGGTTTCGCCACCCTTCAATCCGTCCAGCACTTCGAAGTACTGGTCACCCGCGATGCCGACCTTCACCGGGCGGAAGGTCGCCTTGCCGTTCGTCACGACGAAGACGCCTTCGGTCTGCGCGGCCTTCTTCGTGCTCGCCGTATCCGGTTTGTGCCCCTCGGTCACCACGGGTTTGTTGTCCCGCTGGGTGAGGGCGATGATCGGGATCGACAGCGCCTGCTTCCGCGTGTCGGTGACGATCCGGGCCGTCGCCGACAGATCCGGGCGTACGTTGGCGGGGGGCTTGGTCAGCGTGACTTCCACGTCGTAGTCCACCGCCGTCGTGTTCTGGCCGGTCTGCGCGGCCGCGCCGGCCGGCAACACCGAGCTGTCGGAAATCTTGGTCACCCGGCCCGAGAAAGTCGAGTCAGGAAACGCGTCGATCGAGACGTCCACCGAATCGCCCAGGTGCAGCCGGACGACGTCGGTCTCGTCGACCTGTACCAGCGTCTGGATGACCGAGAGATCGGAGATGGTCATCAGGAGGCCGACGTCCTTCGAAAAGCTCTGCGGCACCGCTACTTCGCCGGTCTCGACGGCCAGCCGGGTGACCCGGCCCGCCATCGGGGCGACCAGGTGCGTCTTCCGCAGATTGTCCTGGGCCTGTTGCACATTGGCGCGGGACTGATCGACCTGGTGTTTGGACGAGTTGTAGTTCGCGTCCGCGACGTCGAAGGCGGTCTGGGCCTGCTCCATCTGCTCGTCGGAAACCAGATTCGGATTCGACGTGTGCAGCTCCTTGGTCCGCGTCAGCGCCCGCTGCGCCTGATCGCGATTGGCCTGCGCCTGGACCGCGAAGGCCTCCGCCGAGGCGAGCCCGGCCTGGAACTGCTGGACGGCCGCTTCATAGACGGTCGGGTCGATTTGGAGCAGGAATTGTCCCTTCTCCACCCAGTCGCCTTCCTTCACGGCGATCTCCGTGATCCGCCCGGTGATGTCGGCCGAGATGTCGACCTTCTTCTTCGGCTGGATCTTGCCGCTCGCGGTCACAGCCGCGACCAGGTCCTTGCGGCCCACGGTATCGAAGCGGACGTCGACGCCCTTGTCACGTTTCGCGCTCGCGGAGAGGACGATCAGCCCCAGTACCAGGACGCCGCCGCCCGCGAAGAGAAACAGCTTGCCACGTTTCGACATGTCGATTCCGATCCTTGAGTTAGTTCAGCGGCTTGCCGACGGCCGCTTCGAGCGCGGCGCGGGCCTTGTGATAGTTGTAGACGGCAGTGACATAGTCAGATTCGGCTTTGGCGTCCGCCACCTGCGCGTTGACCACGTCGAGGAACGTCCCCGAGCCCACGCGGTACCGGTCCGTGGCGAGCTTCAATCCGTCCTGGGCCGCCGTCCGATTGGTGTCCTGGATGGCAATAGTCTGATAGGCGGTCTGCAAGGTCAGGAATCCGTTCTGCACCAGCGTTCGGAGCCCGAGCGACTGCGCCCGCGCGGCCTGATCGGCCTGCTCTTGATTGGCCTTGGCCTGTGAAACCGCGATCGGCTGCTGGAAGTTGCTCCAGAGCGGAATGCTCACGCGAATGGAGGCCTGGAACGGCTGCTGCGTGAAATGGAACGGATACCGCGAATTCTCATCCGACAGCGCCTTAGTATCGGCCCCGCCCCAGGTGTACTGACTGCAGCCGAGTTTAGACAGTCCGGCCCCCGCGCGAACCGAATCGTTGGTCGTGCACGCGTTGTAGGCACCCGCCACCTGTACCTGGTTGCTGAGAATGATCGGGTCCAGGTTGTTGAACCGCTGCGTGAACCCCGACCACCCCGCCGAGAGACTCACCGAGGGGCCGTAGGAGGACGTCGCCGCGCGCACGGCCCACTTCTGCGCGCTCGCGCGCGACTCGAGGGCCTGGAGCTGTGGATTCTCCGCTTGCGCGGTGGCCAGAAGCTCGTCGAGGGACCAGTGCGGCTGCGCGACGGGGAAGGTGTCCGAGAGCGTGATCGTCTTGATGTCCGCCGGCGCCGATACGCCCATCAGTTCGAAGAGCTTCAACTTCTGCACCTGCACGTCGGTCTGAGCAGTCAACAGGGCGACCTCAGCCTGCCCGCGGTTCACCTGGGCCTGCCGCACGTCCAGCAGCGTGCCTGATCCGACGGCGTACTTCGCTTGGGCCAGCTTCAGGGCCTCGTCGGTGCTCTCGAGCTGCTTGGCCGTCACCGAGGCGTTGTCGCGGGACTGCAGGGCAGTGAGATACTGTGCGGTCACGCTGTTGATCAGAGTGGCCCGGGCTCCGACAATATCCGCATCCACGGCATCGGCGTTCGCGTGTGCCTGCCCCGGCGCCGCCAGCGTTTGCCCACTCAGCTGCCAGTTCAGACTGACGTTGTAGTTCGAACTCGCCGTCGAGACGGGTTGCGAGAAGCTCGTCGCCAGGAAGTTCTGAGACCCGGCCCCGGTATATCCGATCGATCCGGACGCGGTCGCCGTGGGAATGAAGAGATTCGCCCACGCGCTCCGCGCGTTCCAGAGTGACGCGGTGCGGGTCGCAAGCGTCTGCCGGTACGCGGGGTTATTGTCGCGCGCGATGGTGATCGCGTCCGAAAGGGACAGCGAAGTGGGAACCGACGTCTGGGCGCCAACAAGTGCCGGGCAGACGAAGAGCCCGACGGCGATCAGGGTCTTACGCATGGGGGGGTCCTTGATTCCAGGTCGTTGAGTCATCGAGTCCTACGCGCCGGACTGGCAGGGGGTTTCGTCCGCCATTTCTGGCGGTCCGGCCTAAGTGGCGTCCCCTAAAACCTAGCGAGTCGGACCGTACGGGGCAGGCCTGTCCTTTAGGGTTCTACCGTCCGGCTTGGCGTTCCGCGGACAGATGGAGACGGGGAATTTCGACCTTGGCGAGGCGGCCGGCGGCATCCATCCAGATCCTGATGTTGCCGAGGCGAGGGCTTTCCACCGAGATCAGTCGCAGGCGGGTATCAGCTCCCCCACCGCCCGGCCTTGTGGACACCAGGCCCTCGTCCTTGACGGTCCACGTCTCAGCGACGCCGGGGCGCGGGAAGATGGCGGACACGGTCCCCGTGCCTCCGCGCACCAGCCAGGCAACCGGCGTGAACAGGGAGAACACGGAGTCGTCCACCACCACGGCCCGACCCGGGTCAGGCAGCTCGCGCGCGCGCTCGTCCGACCGAGAGACGTACCGCAAGGTGAACCGGTGGCGTCCGACCTGTCCGATGATGTGGAGGGGGGCGCCTGGATCGCCCGCGTCGAATTGCACCTTCACCGCCGCCAGGTCGGAGCCGACCTGGACGATGGGCGCCAGCTGTACCACCGGTCGGCTCCGGTCGTAGCGGACGCTGGCATCGAGAATCCACCCCCCGCTGGTCGGGTCGGGGCTGGTATGGAACGATTCCCGGGCGATCAGGGTCGAGTCCTGACGGATGACGAGGACCCCGGAGTCGGCCACCTGAGGCAGGGCGAGCACCAGCAGGATGGGGATCACGGTGTGTAGGCTCCCAGAACTCGCGTGCCGATGCGTTCCAGAATCATCTTATACACCCGGGCCCCCTTTTCCGCGGTGGCGAGTGTCGGGCGGCCGACGGACCCGGGCCCCGTCGTGGGGATCGAAGTGCTGCCCCGGTGGTACCTCGCCAGGGCTTTGGGAGCGAGAGAGAAGTCCTGCGCGAGCTCCATCCGCACCCGGTCCGGCGCCAGGTGCAGGAGCAGGGAAGTGTCCAGCTCACCGCCGTGCACGGGCCCTTCGGGGTCGTCGAGGAGTTCGGTGAAGTCGAGCGAGAACACGTCCACCGTGAATATGCGCGCCTCGCGCGTCCGCAGGGTCGACAGCGCCTCCTGGTGCGGGTCGTGCCCGTGCGCGGTCAGGATCACGAACGTCTCGACGCCGCCTTCTTCCCACGCCGTCAGGAGGTCGTTCATCAGGCGGTGGAGGGTCTTCCGCCGCACCCCGGCATTCCCCGGCATGGGCCGCTTGGTGATCGCGTTGACGCCGTACTCGACGGTGGGTGCACGGAGGATCCCGAACGCCGCAGACAGGTCGTCCGCGAGGCGCTCCACGATGATGCTGTCGGTGCCGAAGGGGAGGTGCGGTCCATGCTGCTCACAGGTTCCGACGGGGACGAGCAGCCGCGGGTCGCGCGCGAGGATGTCCCGCACGTGATCGGGCGGGAGACCTCTCAGTGGAAGGGGCTCGCCGCCCGTCACCGGCTGATCGCCGGGATGTTGGCGGCCGTCGGCGCCGCCGAGTGGTTGCGGGGCGGGGGCTTGGGATGGGCGTACGCGGACCTGACGCTCGTGGCGTTCCTGCTCGTCGCCACGTTGTGGCGCATGCCGCGTCGCTGGGCCGATCTGGGATTGGCAGGTGCCGCGTTGATCATCGCGGCTGCAATGTTGCGGACCGTGACCGGAACCGCCACCCTGACCTGCTGCTGGAGCGCGGCCCGGGAAGAGCGGCTCGACCGCGCGTCGCTCCAGCTCAGTCGCGAGCTCGGCGCGGCGGTGAACGACGCCCGCGACCTCGCTCGACGCGCGGCCCAGGCGGCGGCGTTGCCGCGCGAACAGGCGTTCGACCGCCTGGCGTCTGCCGTTCGGCACGGCACGGCCGGCGTCGAGCGCGGGGTGGCGCTCGTGGCGGCGGACGGCACCCCCATCGCGTGGGCCGGCCGGCACCGGATCCTCCCGGTGCCCGACACGGCGGAATTGCGGGCGAACATTTCCCCATTCTACGTGACGCTGGAGGCCCGGCGCCAGACGGCCGCGGGAGCCGTCGCCGTCGGCACCGTGCTCCTCGACGCGGGACCGGCGGTTCCGGATGGCGACGGCGCTGTGGCCCGGCGTTTTTCCGCCGAGTACGGAGTGGACTTGAAGTTCTACGCGCCGCGCACCGCCCCGCACGATCACGACGTCTTCGACTACTGTGCCAAGAGCTGCGATCTGGGTGACACACTGTTCAGCGTGAAGCCCTTGCCGCCGGTGCAAGCCGTGGCCATCGAGACGCTCGGTCGGGAAGGGCAACGTTGGGTGGCCGTCGGCCTCATCGTGCTCCTCCTCTTCCTTATTATCGCCGCGCCTCTGGGGCCCTGGCGCTGGACGGCATTGGCGGTGGCCGCCGGGACCCTGGCGCGGTTCCCGCTGGCGCCGATGCTCACCGAGTCGGGACCCTCTCCGCCAACGCTGGCGCAGCCGCTGCTCGGATTTGTCAGCGGATCCGCCGTCGCCCTGGGGTTGGTGAGTGCGGCGGTGATCGTGGCGGCCGCCGCGCTCTGGCGCCGCGGCTTCCCTCGCCGCTGGTACACACTCGTCCCCGCCGGTTTTCTGATCCTGGCGGCGCCCTATCTGGTGCGGTACTTCGGGCGGGGCATCAGGCCCCCGGCGGCAGGCGTCAGCCTCCTGCTCTGGCTGTCGTGGGAGGTGGCGCTCGCCGCGGTAGCCATGGGATTGGTGCTGCTGGCCGCCGCGTTGGTGCGGGGACCGGAGGAGCCGCGGCGCATTCCGTGGACCCTCGCCGCGGCGTGCGCATGGGCCATCCTCGCTGCTGTGGCGGGCCTCTGGCTCTGGCGGCCGTATGACGCATGGCCCGAGTGGTACACGTTTCTGTGGCTCCCCGCGCTCGCCGGTGCGATCGTACCTGCGCGCCGCCGGGCGACGCTGTTCACGGTGGCCACCGTCGCAGGTACCGCTGCGGCACTCGTGACCTGGGGAGCCTCCGTTGAAGGGCGGCTCTCGTTGGCACAACGGGACGTCGCCGGTCTGGGCGCGGTGCAAGATCCCGCGATCGCCGGCGCCCTCGATTCGCTGGCCACGATCACCGATACCATCCGCGCGCCGCAGTCAGCCGGGGCGCTCTACTCCCTGTGGCATTCGTCGAGGCTCGCGGCGGAGGGCTACCCGGCGGTGCTTGCTCTCTGGTCTCCCGACGGGCAGTTGGAGACGGAGCTCCGGCTTGCTGCGCTCGATCTCCCGGATCCCTTGCTGGCGGCGCTCGTGCGCCGTCCTGGCGCTCCCACGCTGCCGCGCGTAGAGGAGATCGCCCGAATTCCCGGCCTGCACGAGGTCCTGGTGGCGCCCCTCCTGTCGGGGGAATGGATCACCGTGGGCGTCGGCCCCAAAACCCTGCTCATCGAATCCGACCGCGTCACGCGATTCTTGCGTGGGGAAGGACGCGTCGCCGCGCCGTACGCGCTCACCATCTCGGCGCCCAGCCCCACGGCGGGAGCCAGGGAACAGTTCACGTGGTCGCTGGATGGCTGGACGGTGCGGGGAGAGCGGCGCTTTGATTTCGCGGATGGTGTGCGGCACGTACACGCGCTGGTGGGATTGGGTGGCGGCGGCGGACTCCTGGTGCGCGGCTCGCTCGCCGTACTCGTCGATCTCGCGCTCCTGATCGCGCTGATGGGGGCGGGTGGTCTCTTCGTGCCACAGACGCCCCGCGACGGCCCCTCGCCGCTGATGCAGCTCCGCCAGAGCTATCGCCTGCGCCTCGCCGCGGTGCTGGTCGCCTTCTTCGTCACGCCGGTCCTTGCATTCGGTGCGTGGAGTTTTGCCGACCTGACGCAGAGCGCGGCCTTCGCCGGCGATCTTCTCATCACGCAAACGCTCCGCGACGCGACCCGGTCGGCGGAACAGGTCCCCTTCGACCGTCCGGGTGCGCCTGAAGCCATTCGCGATCTGGGCACTCGCCTGGACGCGGGACTCTGGGCCTACCGGGGCGGCGCCCTGGTCGGAACGAGCGAACCCGTGCTCGCGGATATCGGCGTCGTAGACCCGCTGCTCGAACCCGATGTCTTCCGGCGCGTGGCGTTGCGGGACGAAATCGAAACGGCCACGACGGTGGAGGCAGCCGGCCGCACCGTTCGGGTCGGCTACCGCGTCGTGGTCAATGGCGGCACGGCGGGTCAGGTGGTCCTCGCGGCGCCGCAGCTGCTGGATGATTCTCGCGTGCGGTTGGAGGAGCGCGAGCTGGCGCTCGACCTGGCGCTCGCGACCATCGCGGGGCTCGCCGCGGCCGCGGGGCTCGCGGGGGTGGCGGCGCGCCGCTTCGAGCGGCCCGTCGCGGTACTGCGCGAAGCCGCGCTGGCCGTCGGCCGGGGCGACACGCCGCCCACGTTTCCGGAGGTGCCCCCCATCGAGTTCGCGCCGGTGATGTCGGCCTTTGAGCGCATGGTGGTGGACATCAAGCGTTCGCAGGAGGCACTGGAAGAGGCCCGGGGCCGAACCGCGCAGGTATTGGCGACCGTCGCGACCGGCGTCATCGCCGTGGATGCCACGCTGCGGGTGACTCTCCTCAATCCCCGGGCGGTGGAGCTGCTTGGTTCGCCGGTGGCTCCCGGCAACGAGTTGACCGCCGCGACCGGGAGGGAATGGGGCACCGTCTGGGATGACGTGACCCGCTTCATCGCCCTCGGCCAGGACACCATCGCCGAGCGTGAGGTGGATGTGGGGACGCGCCGGATCCGCGTACAGATCGCGTTGCTGGGTCCCGCGCCCGATGGGTGCGTCATCGCGCTGGACGACGCGACGGCGCTCAGCCGTGCCGCTCGGGTGCTCGCCTGGGGGCAGATGGCGCGGCAAGTGGCGCACGAGATCAAGAACCCGCTCACGCCGGTACGCCTGGGCATTCAGCACCTCCTCCGGGTGTGGCAGAGCGAGCCCGAGCAGTTCGACCGGGCGCTGGGCGAGACGGCAAAGCGGATTCTCTCGGAGATCGACCGCCTCGATGCGATCGCTCGCGGGTTTGCCCGCTTCGGTGCACCGGGAGCGGAAGCCGTGCCACTCGAGTCGGTGAACTTGCTGGCGGTGGCGCGGGACGTCGTCTCCCTCTACGAGCTCGGCGAGCAGGCCGGCGCGGTGACGGTGGATGGTCCGGCGAGCGCGGAATCGGTGCGGGCGCGAAGGGACGAGATCCGGGAGGTGCTCTTGAACATGCTCGAAAACTCCCGCGACGCCGGGGCGACCCGGATTCAGATCCTGATTGATGAAGGTGGGAACCGTCTCGCGGTGCGCGATAACGGTCGGGGAATTCCTGAGGAGGTCCTTCCACGGGTATTCGAACCCACGTTCTCCACTACGTCGTCCGGTTCCGGGCTGGGGCTGGCCATCGCGAAGAGGCTGGTGGAGGGGTGGGGGGCCACCATTGGGATCGAAAGCCGTCCCGGATCCGGGACAACCCTCACCGTGACCTTCCCGGGTGGGGGGGAGTGACCGGCCTCACCCCTGCCTGTGGCAAAAAGTGGCATCATTTCCCACCTTGTAGGACCAATCGCCCTTAGCCGAGGTGCCCTGTGCGCCCCACGCTGGTCGGTGTTTGCATCGTGGTTGCCATTGCTGCGCTCCCTGGCGTAGCGCCCGCGCAACTCCTCTCGCTGGATGCGCGGAAGGTCGGCCTCGGGGGACTGGATCTGCATCGTGGCGGCGCGTTGAGCCGCTACAACGCGGCGTACCGGGCGGTGCCCGACAGGCCCGACCCGTGGCACGCCAAGCTCACCATTCCGATTCCACTCGGAATCATTCAAGTGCTCAGGGACAGTACGGTCCTGCATCCCGACAGCCCGTACTTCAATCCACTGCAGGCGGCGAACTACCTCCTCAACCTTCCGATTTTTCTGGAAGTGAAGAAGGTGCCGGCGCCGACGAACGACATCGCGTTCGGGATCGGGAAGGACTCATTCAGCATCGACCTCGGAAAGGCCAAGAGCTCCGTGCCGGTCGATCCCTTTGGATTCGGTGGATCGAGCCGGCCCCTGGACCTCGGCTTCGGCATCAAGGGGGTCCGCGCGAGCGTGATGCTGTGGATCCAGGATGAGGTGGATTTCCAGCTGGGTCCCCGGTTGATCGGCTTTCTCCATGACGGACAGCCGGCGCAGACCAACACGCTGTACGACGCGACGGGAAGCGCACTCGCCGCCGGCGGGTTCGCCCCGTCGCTTGGGTGGGCCGGGCGCATCAGCGGCCAGGATCAGAACGGCGTGTTCGTCGGCGTGACGGGACACTACTACCTCGGGCTTGCCTACGGACAGGCGACGTCGGATGGCGGGTTCATCACCGGTGACACGCTCTTCGGCGGAACCAACCCCGTTACACCATCCCTCGGCATGACCACCCAGTATTCGAAGCTCGGGCACAAGATGGGGACGGGTGTCGGGGCTGACTTGGGCGTTGTCTGGGTGACCGGGCCCCTCGAGGCGGGATTCGGAATCAACGACGTCGGCGCGAAACTCACCTGGGCCGACACGCGCATTGACACGCTGTACTTCGATTCGTCCGCTGCGGTGAACAGTACGGTGTCCCGAAACCTGCAGAACCACGTGCAGACCACGACCAAGCTGCCGGTCACCTACCTCGCCAACGCGATGTTGGACATGGGCGGGGGAACGATGGTGGGCGGCGAGATTCTCCATGGCGCCCGCGGCACGGAGGTGCACATGGGGGTCGAGCAGCACTTCGGGCCTCTCGCGCTCCGCGGCGGTGTCGCGCGGGACCAGCAGAAGAAGGTGCAATTCGGATGGGGTGGGGGCGTGCGCTTCCTCTTCCTCTCGTTGGACGTGGGATTCGCCACGCACAGCACGCCGCTGTCCGACCAACGGGGGGTCACGATGGCGACCTCCATTTCCATCTACTAGGCGGAGGAACCATGCGCACGATGCGACTGAGCTTCTCGGTCCTCGCGGCGGCGGTTCTGGCCACCGCCTGCGGGGAAGGACACGCCATCTTCAACGTCGACGTCTACAGTTTCATTCAGGGCACGGGTGGTGACACCCTCGCGTACATCATTCCGGCCGGTATCAACGACAGCGTGCAGGATCCGGCACGGGGTGTCACGATGCTGAAGGGCTTGGGGAATGCGGTAGTGGATACCGTAGTCCTCACCGGGAACGCGCTGATCGAAAATCAGACCGGGGGCGGGAACATCACGTTCAAGGTGTTCTTCGGTCTTGACTCGAACACTGTGTATACGACGACCCCCTTGCTGATCTCCAACGGGACCGCTGGCCCAGGGGCGGTAACGGACACGTTGAAATTCCAAGCCACCCTCACGAGCGCCCAGGACAGCATTTTCACTCAGGGCAAGGCTTTCGTAGGGATTCAGGTCGGCGTTGCGAATACCTCGGGTACTACCATGCAGGGGCGCTTCCAGCTTCACGCCCTCGACCTCCACATCGTCACAAAAGAGAAGATCTTCTAGGGCATCATGGGAGATTGTGTGATCCCCGTCACTCCGGCGGGGGTCGCACGTCCTAGCTGGTTGAAACGCCGCCCCCCACATTACTCGACCCCAGATGAGGCCACGGCCGCCCGTCCTCACCCGCCGGACCCTCACCGCCATCCGTCTGATGGCGGCGTTTTCCATTTCCCTCCTGGGAATCACCTGCCGGGACAATCCTGAGGCGCCGCGGGGCGGGGGGCGCGCCTACTTTGCCGTCCGCCCCATCATCAAGCAGCACGTCGATCTCTCGAGTTTTGGCCTCGTCATCGACTCCTTGCGGCTGGTGGTGGTGCACGCGCCGGCCGATACCCTCAAAGACACCACCGCGTACTTCAATCCCGACTCGACTCAGCTGCACCTCAATCTCTCCCTGATTCTCAACGCCCCCGC
>DATNDQ010000007.1:0-7540 GCA_035553475.1 Gemmatimonadales bacterium | reverse complement strand
CCGGCACCCCAGCAGAGCTCCATCGACGCCCTCTTCCGCGACTACACCGGTGCGGTTCCGGGGGCCAGCGTCATCGTCATCCGCGACGGCCGCGTGCTCTACGAGCATGCGTACGGCCTGGCCAACCTCAACCCCCCAACGCCCGCCGCGCCGGAAACCGACTACCGGCTGGCCTCCCTCACCAAGGAGTTCACGGCCCTGTCGGTCATGCTCCTGGCCAAGGACGGCAAGCTCCGGTATGACGAGGCGATCGGGTACCTGCTTCCCGGATTGCCGGAGCATCTCCGGCCACTCACCGTGCGCCAGCTGCTGACGCACACGTCCGGGATCTGGGACTACGAGGATCTGATCCCGGATACTCAGACCACGCAGGTGTCGGACGCCGACGTGCTGGCGATGATCGCGAAGAAGGACACGCTCTACTTTCAGCCCGGCACCAAGTTCCAGTACAGCAACACCGCCTACGTTCTCCTCGGCCTCATCGTCGAGCGGACCTCGGGAATGACCTTTCCGAGGTTCCTGCAAGAGCGGGTCTTCAAGCCGGCGGGAATGGCCAACACCCTGCTCTTCGAGAAGGGTGGTCCTCCGGTACCGACTCGCGCCTTTGGGTACACACCCGACTCGGCAGCCCCGACCTTCAAGGCGACCGACCAGAGCGTCACCAGCGCCACGCGGGGAGACGGGGGGATCTACTCGTCGGTCCTGGACCTCGCGAAGTGGAGTGACGCGCTGCAGGGCACCCAGCTGCTCGACCAGGCCCGTCTGGGGGAAGGGTTCACGTCAGGGCGTCTCGCCAACGGCACAACAACCGGATACGGATTCGGCTGGTACGTGGATACGTTTCGAGGAGCCCGGCGGCTCTGGCATCACGGGGAAACCTCGGGCTTTCGAAACACCATCGTCCGATTCCCCGACCTGCATGCCGCCATCATTGTCCTGAGCAACCGGAACGGCGGCGACACCGGCAAGATCGCGGACCAGATTGCCGAGCTGGTCTTCTTCCCAAAGGGAGCACCATGATCGAGATCGAACGTCCGCAAGCAGGCGAGTTCAATCCGTATTATCAGCAGTACATCGACCAGGTCCCGAAGGGGAATCTGCTCGAGATCCTCACCCGGCAGGGCATGGAGTTCGGAGCGCTGGTGAAGTCGGTTCCTGAGGGACGGGCGTCTTTCCGCTACGAACCTGCCAAGTGGAGCGTGGCGCAGCTGGTCGGGCACGTGAACGACGCGGAGCGCATCTTCACCACCCGGGCACTCTGCTTCTCCCGCGGCGAGAAAGCCCCGCTGCCCAGTTTCGATGAAAAGGCGTACGCGGCAGCCGCGGCGGCCGACCAGCGTCACATCGCGGACATCGGCGCCGAGTTCGAGGCGATCCGGCGCGCGACCATCGCGCTGTTTTCGGGCATGACGGAGTCGATGTTCACCATGGGTGGTGTCGCCTCGGGCAATCCCATCACGGTTCGGGCCCTGGCCTATATCGTAGCGGGGCACTGCTTCCATCACGCCCGAATCCTGAAGGAGCGCTATCTCTAGGGCTCCCAAGTAGAAACGCCCCTTTGAGTTAACGGGGACGCGGTAGTAGCGTCTGATAGGTCCCATGCATCGTGCCTCGCTGTACACCGCCCTGCTTCTGGTCCCCGCTGCTCTGGGGGCCCAGATGGCCGGGGCCCCGGCCACCCTCACTCCCCGCGATTCGGCACTCCACGCTCTCAACCGCCTCGCCTATGGACCACGGCCTGGTGACGTGAGTCGAGTCGCGCAAACGGGAGTGATGAAGTGGATCGACCAGCAGTTGAACCCGAAGCACGTCGATGACGACTCGCTGAAGGAAATCGAAAAGGGATATCAGATCCTTCACGAGAGCTCGTACGATCTGGTTGGACTGCTGGAAGACGCGCGCAAAGCGCGCGAAGCCCGCCTCAAGAGAGATCCGACCTCGGCCGACCAGCCCGGTGACCAACCTCCCAAGCTCAAACGCCTTGCGGGCGAGTTCCCAGCACTCGCCGTCGTACGCGCGGCCTACTCCGAGCGGCAGCTTCAGGAAGTGATGGTCGACTTCTGGACCAATCACTTCAACGTCTTCGCCGGGAAAGGGCTCGACCGCGCACTGCTCCCCGACTACATCGAGCACGTGATCAGGCCCCACGCGCTCGAGCGCTTCACGGATCTGCTCGTCGCCACCGCCCAGAGCCCCGCCATGCTGTTCTATCTGGACAACTGGCAGAGCGTGGCGCCGGGATCGATTCCCCCGAACCTGGTGCGCGCCGAGATGAGGGCTCGATCCTACGGCATGGGGAACTCCATGCGGCTGGATTCGGCCGTGGCGCGGCAGCCGAAGGGGATCAACGAGAACTACGGCCGCGAATTGCTGGAGCTGCACACGCTTGGCGTCGACGGCGGATATACGCAGGCTGACGTGATCGCCGCCGCCCGCATCCTCACCGGCTGGAGCATCGACAAGCCTCGCCAGGATCCGCGGTTCGTTTTCAACGGCTGGGCCCACGACTACGGGGAGAAGACGGTCCTGGGTGTGCGGTTTCCGGGCGGGCATGGCGAGGACGAGGGAATCAGGCTCCTCGAGATGCTCGCGATGCACCCCGCCACCATGCATCACATTTCCTGGGAGCTCTGCCAGCGCTTCGTCGCGGACGATCCCCCCGACGGCTGCGTCGATGACGCCGTCTCGGCGTGGAAGAAATCGAATGGCGACATCCCCACCGTGCTCAGCGCCATCTTCCACGGTCCCGACTTCTGGGCGGCGTCCAACCTGTCGGGCAAGGTGAAGACGCCTCTCGAATTCGTCGCGAGCGCCCTCCGCGCCACGGGCGCGGACCCCGATACCACGTTCCGGCTCGCCCAGGTCGTGGCCCGCCTCGGCGAGCCGCTCTATCAGCACGTCGCTCCCGACGGCTACCACGAGACGCAGGACGAATGGGTGAATAGCGGTGCCCTGCTCGACCGCATGAACGTCGCTGTGGGCCTCGCCGCGGGGAAACTTCCCGGCGCGGTGGTCGCGCTCGACCGGGTCGTGCCCCCGATGGCAAATCATGACTCCCTGGTGAACGCCATCGATCGCCAGCTCCTGGGCGGCGCAATGACTCTGCACACGCGTCAGGTAATTCTCGATCAGATCAAGGACGTCGCGGACTCAGGGGCCGCCCGGAATTTCGCAGTGGGATTGGCGTTGGGGGGACCGGATTTTCAGAGGCAGTGAATAGGCGGTTAGGCGGTTAGGCGGTTAGACGGTTAGTCGGTTAGTCGGTTAGTCGGTTAGTGACGAAATGGAGATGCCGATGGCAATTACCAGACGTGGCTTTGTGAAGGCGGGTGGTGTGGCGCTGTTCAGCGTGGGGCTTGATCCGCTTTTCATGGATCGTGCCGCGTACGCCCTTACTAATCGACTATCAACTAACCGCCTAACAACTTCTCTTCCCATCCTCGTTTGTCTCTTCCAACGCGGCGCCGTGGACGGCCTGAACATGATCGTGCCGCACGGAGACCGGATCTACTACGAAGAGCGGCCCCGCATCGGCGTCCCCGCCACGGACGTCGTCGACCTGGATGGATACTTCGGGCTCCACCCGTCTCTCGCCGCGCTCAAGCCCTGGTGGGACAACAAGAGCCTCGCCGCGATTCACGCGATCGGCTCACCCGATGCCACGCGCTCCCATTTCGATGCCCAGGACTACATGGAGTCCGGCACGCCGGGCGTGAAGATCACGTCCGACGGCTGGCTCAACCGCTACTGCCAGCATGACCGCGAGCACCAGAGCTCGGCGTTCCGCTCCGTGGCCTTCGGTCCCGAGCTGCCGCGGATCCTGTCGGGCACGGCGCCGGCCCTCGCCATCGGGGACCTCAAGACCTTCGGGCTGCGGGTCCCGCAGAACGCCCAGGGAGACCGGGTGACCCGGGCCTTCGAGGCCCTTTATCAGGGCTCGTCTACAGGCCTCCTCGCGTCGTCATCGGAAGAGGGGTTCGAGGCGGCCCGGCAGCTGAAGGCCGCCGACCCCACGCAGTACCAGGCCGAGCATGGGGCCGTGTATCCGAACGGCAAGTTGGGACACTCCCTGCTCGAGATCGCGCAGCTCATCAAGGCCGACATCGGACTCCAGATCGCCTTCGCCGACGCGACCGGCTGGGACACCCACGTGAATCAGGGTGCGAGCGAAGGCCAGCTCTCGGCGCGCCTCAAGGAGCTCGGCGACGGCCTCGCGGCATTCGCCACCGACCTGGGCGACCGGATGCACAACATCGTGGTGCTCACGATGTCCGAGTTCGGCCGCACGATTCACGAGAACGGGAACAGCGGCACCGATCATGGCCACGCGACCGCGATGTTCGCGCTCGGCGGCCCGGTGAATGGTGGCAAGGTCCTTGGAAAGTGGCCCGGCCTGGCACCGGAGCAGCGTTACGAAGGCCGAGACGTCGCCGTCACCACAGATTTCCGGGATCTCTTCGCCGAGATGCTCGCCCGCCATCTCGGGAGTGCGGACACGGCTTCGGTATTCCCCGGATACTCGGTGGACCCGGCGAAGTTCGTGGGGGCGATCAAGGGCTGAAAAGGCGTCAAGGAGAAGCGTCGAGGAGAACCGTCGAGGAACTACGTAAGTACGCCTCTGACGCATCTCCTGGACGTAGTTCCTTGACGCAGTTCCTTGACGCTTTTTCTTGACGTAGTTTGTTGTTCGTGAGCGACCCCATCGCCACCCTGCTGGCCGCCGCCGAACGGGCTGACGGGGTTCCGGCGTTCTGGAAGACGACCGCCCAGGCCCTCGAGGCTGAGCTCAAGGCGCCCGTACGCCTCACGTACCGGGGCCTGAACGACTCGGGCGAAAGCACCGCCGGAGCGTTCACGACCGGAACGGCTTCCGTCGCCATCACTGACGCCGATGGCCGCCGGGTCGAGGCCTTCGCCGGACGTCCCCTCACCGAAGCTGACGTCACCGGGGTCCACAACATCCTCATCAACGCCAACCATCTGGCGGTGATGGTCGGGAAGCGGATTTCCCTCGAGCGGGAACGCCGCCTGGGGACCTTCATCGTCGAGCTTTCCCGCTGGCTCTTCGCGGCTCCCGAAACCGAGCTGCTGCTCCGGTATACGATGCAGGGCGTGACCTCCCTGATCGACGCCCAGGGAGGGTATGTCGCGCTTCGGGAAGCGCCGGGGCACACGGCGCCTGACGCGGTCACCGTCGTCACCGCCATCGGCATGGCCCATGATTTCGAGGGCCGCGTGCTGAACCTGGAGCGCAGCACCACGGGCCGGGTGGTGCGCACCGGCGAGGCGGTGATCACCTCCGACGCGAGCTCCGAGCCGGACTCGAGCCCCCCCGACTGGACCAATGCGGACCGCGTGCGCTCCGCGCTGATCGCGCCACTGCACACGTCCAGCGGCGTGGTCGGTGCCATCGGCGTCATCCGCTTCCGCGGCACCGATGGAGAACGGGATCCCCACCCGTTCACCATTACCGACCTCCACTACTTCACCGCCGTCGCCGCCCAGATCGCCGGTGGTCTCGAGCTGTCGCAGGCGGTCGCCGCCGCCCGGGCCGCGGCCAACCGCGCCGGCGCGATGGTCAATGCCAGCCCTCTGCCTCTCGCCCTCGTCGACCCGCTGGGACGGGTGCAGCAGCTGAACGAAGCCGGCCGGGCCGTCTTCGGACTCTCCTCGGACTCGGCGGCGATCGGCAAGCACCTGGACGGCCTCGGGCTTTCGACCAGCGAGCTGCCCCTGCATTCGATCCTCGCCGGCCGGAAGGACGGTGAACCCTGGAATGGCCGTGTGGTGGTCACGCAGCCCGGCGGCGATCGCCGCCTCTGCGACTGCACCATCACCAACCTCACCGGCCTGGGGAGCCCGCATCTCCTGGTGGCTCTCTACGACCGCACGGACGAGCTGCGGACGCAACGCGAGCTGATCGCGCGCGAAAAGCTGGCGACCGTCGGTGAAATCGCGGGCGGTGTGGCCCACGAGGTGAACAACCCCCTCGCCGCCATTCGCATGGAGGCGGAGCTCCTGGGGCGAGGCAGCTCGGATCCGGAAGTCGGTGCCGCGGCGTCGACCATCGTCCGCGAGGTGGACCGGGCGGCGCGCATCGTCCGCTCCCTGCTTCGCCTGGCGCGCCGCGCCGACTCCACGCCCGTGCGCGTCAACATCAACGAGCTGATCAGAGACGTCGCGGAAATCAGGCAGCGCGTGCTGCGGGCGGACAACATCGAAGTCGTCACGGTGCTCGAGCCCGATTCCCCCGTGGTGCTCGGCCTGGGGCAGGAGCTCCAGCAAGTCGTCATCAACCTCGTCACCAACGCGGAATACTCGGCGCGCGGCGGATCACACTCGCCGGCGACGGTGCGGGTGTCGTCTCAGGAGCGCGGTGGGTGGGTGCGGCTGACGGTGGACGATTCGGGCCCCGGTGTGCCTCCGGCCATCAGACACCGGATCTTCGATCCGTTCTTCACGACCAAGGGCCCCGACGAAGGGTCAGGGCTCGGTCTCTCGATTTGTCAGCGGGTGGTGGCCGAGGTCGGCGGGAAGATCTGGCTCGAAGACTCTGACCTTGGGGGCGCGCGGTTTGTTGTCGAGCTTCCCGCGGCCCCGGAGTCCCCAGGCTGAAGCCTGGGCTCGGCACGGCACTGCGCTTAAGCGCGCAGCGTCTCGCCGAGCACACTCTTCAGAGTGTGAAGGGCTTAGGACGTAACCGGGATCCGCTTCCGGTACATCCCCAGGGCGAAGAGACCGATCAAGCCCAGTGCCATGCAGAGCGCGCCGAGCCGCCAGTCCGCCTCGAACTTCCAGAACCCGCGGGTCCACGCGAAGTACCCTACGACCACATACCCCAGGCTCGACAGGAAACCCAGCGGGATGACCTCGTTCCGGCCCATGAGGACGCCGAACACATAGCCGATGCTGAAGCCGGACCAGATGAGGAGGGGCACCGCGCCACCGAGGATGTGGCCGGGGTCTATCAGGTTCAATCCGCCCGCAAAGCCGCAGAACAGGCCGACGACGGTGTAACTGGCCAGGTGCATGGCGAGGGGCAGCGGGACACTATGGCGATCGAAGCTCATGGACGTGTGGGGTTGGAGGACGGCGTAAGATACATACGATGCTGGTGACCCGCACCTACCTCGAGCTCGCCACGCCGCAGGCCTTCCGGCCTGCGTTCGGGAGCTTTCCGGACGTCCGCCTGGAGCAGATGCCCGATCCGCCGCCGCACGTGTATCGCGAGTGCTACCGGACCGTGGGCGAGGCCTACCACTGGCGAGACCGCTGGCACTGGACCGACGCCGAGATCAGCGCCCATCTCGCGCAACCCGAGATCACCCTGTTCGTTGCGCACCGTGGGAAAGCGCTGGCGGGATGGTACGAGCTGCGCCGCGTGCCGGAGGAGGGCTCAGTCGAGGTCGCGTACTTCGGCATCGTGCCTGCCGAGTTCGGACAGGGTTTCGGAAAGCACCTGCTCTCCTGCGCGGTGCGTGACGCCTGGGCGATGGCACCCAAGCGCGTATGGCTGCACACCTGCACGCTCGATCACCCC
>DATNDQ010000006.1:0-3493 GCA_035553475.1 Gemmatimonadales bacterium | reverse complement strand
GGGAAGAAGTGGACGAGCATCATCGGCGTCGCGAGATCGTAGTCCGCGACAGGAGCGCCCTGGGCGTTGAACATGGCGTGTCCCATCGCGTCGAGCTTCTGCGGCACGAGGCCCATGGCGCCATGCCCGCCCACAGCGACGAGCGCGATCATTCCCGGCAGGATCACGAGGAAGGGGAAGAGCATCTTGGGGAACGCGGCGACGAGGGGCGTGCGGCGCGCGGCGGTCATCGAATCGGCGGCCATGGCGCGCTGGACTACCAGGAAGTCGGTGCACCAGTACCCGAACGACAGGACGAATCCCAGTCCCATCACCAGTCCGAACCACTCGATCCCCACCGGGTTGTGAGCGGCGGCGTCCATGTGGCGCCACGCCTGGGTGTAGGCGCCAGGTGCGAACCCCTGACTCGTGGACACTTCGGCCAACCGGGCTTGCAGGCCGGTCCATCCGCCCACCGACTTGAGACCGAGGAGCACGAGGGGCGCGAAGCCGAACACGATGAGGAAGAATTGCAGGACTTCATTGTAGATCGAAGAGGTCAGGCCACCGAGGAACGTGTACGCGAGGACGATGGCGGCGGAGACGAGGACTGACGCCGTGAAATCCCACCCCAGCAGCAGATTGAACAACTTGCCCATCGCATACATCGAAATGCCGGAGCTGAACACCGTCATGATCGCGAACGATACGGCGTTCACCCCGCGTGTTTTTTCGTCGAACCGGAGCTTCAGGTATTCCGGGACCGACCGCGCGCGGGATCCATAATAGAAGGGCATCATGAACAGCCCGACGAAGACCATCGCCGGGATGGCGCCCACCCAGTAGAAGTGGCTGGTGGCGACGCCGTACTTGGCGCCCGAGGCCCCCATCCCGATCACTTCCTGGGCGCCGAGGTTCGCCGAGAGGAAGGCGAGTCCGGCGATCCAGGCGGGGACGGCCCGTCCGGCGAGGAAGAAGTCGTTGCCCGTGTGGACGGAACGGCGGAGGACGACGCCGATTCCCAGCACGAACGCGAAGTAGACCGCCATGATGGCGTAGTCGATGCCGGCAAGATGGACCTGAGCCATGGGCCCGAATGTGCAGGCCGCTTGCGGAGGCGGCAAGCGGGGCACGATCTTGGGACGCGATGATCAATCCTCTATTACTCGCCCTGACCGTGACCCAGTCTTCCATCTCGATACCCGTCATCCCGAAGCCCGTAGTGGTGGTGGGACATGGGGGCACCTTCACACTCCGCCCGCATACCGTCATCATGACCAGCCCGGAGCTGAAGCCGCTCGGGCAGCTGCTCATCTCCTATCTCCGTCCGGCGACCGGTGTCGACTTCACCCTCACCACGGGCAATCAGATCCCGCGCGCCGCGGGGCCGAGCCCGTCCATTATCCTGCTCGCCATCGACTCCCTGCAGGGGGGGCACGGACCTGAGGGGTACTCCATGGACATCTCGTCCGCGGAAGTGGCCATTCAGGGAGCGACGCCGGCGGGGGTGTTCTACGGGATCCAAACGCTCCGGCAGCTCTTCCCGCCCGACATTTTCCGTCGGGCCCCGGTTGGAGACGTGCAGTGGACCATCCCGTGCCTGTCGATCGTGGACTATCCGCGGTTCGGGTGGCGGGGGATGCATCTCGACGTCTCGCGGCACTTCATGCCGAAGGAATTTGTCGAGAAATACATCGATCTGATTTCCCTCTACAAGTTCAATCGCTTTCACTGGCACCTGACCGACGATCAGGGCTGGCGGATCGAGATCAAGCGCTATCCCAGGCTCACGTCGGTGGGCGGATGGCGCGCGCAGACCCTGGTGGGTCGTGAGCCGGATGACACGGCGAGTGCGAAGTACGACTCCACGCGGCATGGCGGTTTCTATACGCAGGAGGACATCCGCGAGGTCGTGGCGTATGCCGCGGCGCGGTACATCACCGTCGTCCCGGAAATCGAAATGCCGGGTCACTCGCAGGCGGCGATCTCAGCCTATCCGGAGCTGGGGAGCACCGGTCAGCCGGTGAAGGTGAAAGAGGATTGGGGTGTGAGCCCGTGGATCCTCGCCCCGTCAGATTCGAGCATCGCGTTCATGGAGAATGTCCTCACCGAGGTGATGCAGCTCTTCCCCAGCAAGTGGATCCACACGGGTGGGGACGAGGCGGTGAAGGACCAGTGGAAGGCCAGTCCGCTCGCCCAGCAGCGCATCAAGGCCCTCGGCCTGAAGAATGAAGACGCGCTGCAGGGGTGGTTCACCGCGCAGATCGATGCGTTCCTGCACGCGCATGGCCGGACGTTGATCGGCTGGGATGAGATCCTGGATGGCGGGCTCTCGCCCAATGCCGTGGTGATGAGTTGGCGGGGAATCGATGGCGGGATCGCGGCCGCCCAGGCGGGGCATGACGCGGTGATGGCGCCGGGGCAGTACACCTACTTCGATCACTATCAGTCTGGGGACCGGGACACCGAGCCGCTTGCCATCGGGGGCTTCCTTCCACTGGACTCGGTCTATGCCTACAACCCGGTGCCGAAGGCCCTTACCCTGGATCAGGCGACGCACATCCTGGGGGCTCAAGGGCAGGTGTGGACGGAGTACATCCCCGACCCCAAGCACGTGGAATACATGGCGTTCCCTCGGGTCGAGGCCCTGGCGGAGGTCCTCTGGGACCCTTATGGGACCACGAACTTTCAGGACTTCTTTACTCGCCTGACGACCGTGGACGTGCACCGACTGGACGCCCTGGACGTCCGGTACCGGAATCCGGCCTGGGCGGTAGCGCTTCCCCCGCGGTCGGGCCGGCGCGGACGGCGGTAACTCCTTTCTGGCCCATCCCTTGCATCAGGCCCCCACCCCGGTTAGTCTTCCGTTCTGGAAAGTTTCACGACCGGCTCGCTGACGTAGCTCAACTGGTAGAGCAGCGGTTTTGTAAACCGCCGGTTAAGGGTTCGAGTCCCTTCGTCAGCTCACGTTGCCGAAGGCTCTGGTCTACACCCCGCGGGTACCGCAACGCGGGGTGCGTCGTCAGTGGGAGTCTGTAGGGGAAGGGACGTCGGTGGGGTGCCCGAGCGGCCAAAGGGAGCAGACTGTAAATCTGCCGGCGTCAGCCTACGAAGGTTCGAATCCTTCCCCCACCATCGAGGCGCAAGCGCGGGTGTAGCTCAGTTGGTAGAGCATCAGCCTTCCAAGCTGAGGGTCGCGGGTTCGAGCCCCGTCGCCCGCTCTGAAAGTGAGTCGCTCGCGTAGCTCAGTCGGTAGAGCGCGTCCTTGGTAAGGACGAGGTCACCGGTTCAATCCCGGTCGCGAGCTTGAAAAAGAGAAGGGCGTCAAGGAAAGACGTCGAGGAAAACCGTCGAGGAGAGGCGTTGGACGCTGTCCCTTGACGCAGTTCCTTGACGATGTTCCTCGACGAAGTTGCTGGACGAATTTTCCAACTCTGAGGGAGTTCATGGCGAAGGCAAAGTTCGAGCGGACGAAGCCGCACGTAAACGTCGGGACGATCGGGCACGTGGACCA
>DATNDQ010000005.1:0-12614 GCA_035553475.1 Gemmatimonadales bacterium | reverse complement strand
GCCGTCGCTTGCTCCGGACTCATGTACGGCGGCGTTCCTATCGCGATACCCGAGCTCGTGAGCCGCTCGCCCCCGGTCTCGATGATCGCCTTGGCGATGCCAAAATCCGCCACGTAGGTGTGGCCATCGACGAGCAGCAGGTTTTCCGGCTTGATATCCCGGTGCACGATCCCTTGAAGGTGCGCGGCGTCGAGCGCCGCAGCCGCTTGCTCCGTGATTCGCAGGGCCTGCTCTATGGGGAGGTGCCGTTCGCGCTCGAGTCGCTGGCGCAGTGATTCACCGGCGATGTAGGCCATCGCGTACCAGGGCAGCTGGATGCCGCCCGGTCCCACGAGTGTTCCCGAGTCAAGGACGGCGACGATGTTGGGATGCTGGAGGCCGGCGGTGAGACGGACCTCGCGCAGGAACCGGTCCACGCCGATGGCACCGGCGAGCTCCCCGTGCAGAATCTTGATGGCGACCGGTCGGTCATGCCGGAGGTCCCGCACCAGCCACACGGAAGCCATGCCCCCACGCCCGAGCTCGCGCTCTGCCGAGTACCGGCCGTCGAGCGCTGCGTTCAGATAGTCGCGCATCTCCGCCACGAGGTCCCCTCAGGTCCGCACGGAGCCGAAGCCGTGCTCGAACGCCTTGGTCATCGAGACCAGGACATTCGGCACGATGACGACGCCGGGCAATGCGTGCGCGGACAGATCCGTGTGAATGTCCTTGCCGCTACCCAGCCCGCTCTTCTCGAGCCGCCCGGACCACCGTTGGAGTGCGTTGTTGCAAAGCAGAAATGTGACCCCGCGCGCCTGCAGGGCCTCGATAGAGCTGGCAGGTGTCCCGTCCCCCACCGGATCACCGGGCTTCGGGTGCGCGAACCAGTTCCGCACCGGCGGCGCGTTGGTGGTCGAATCCGTCAGCCCCATGGCCGCACCGAGCTTGTACTTCTCCCACATCGCGTCGGTCACGCCCCAGGGCGTGGTGCGGCCATAGAGCCCCACCACCAGGTTTACGTCCCGCTCGGCGACTCCATACGCGTCACGCCAGCCGTCGAGATACCCGTGCGCATGACGGAGTGCCGTTCCGCCATCCGGCTCAGGGACATCAAAAAACAGCTTGTGCTTGCCTTTCATACCGTCGAGCCAGGCGTCGGACGGGGCGGGTGACTGCGCAAAGGCGTCATCCGGCAGCAGCTGCTGGAGCCCGAGAACAGCCAGGGCACCGACGAAGCCGCGACGATTGGTGGCGAGGAAGGACGGAGCACGCATCATGACTCCCTGGAGTAGTCAGGCAAAGGTATCATTCCCTTTGCCACGCCGCCCCGCCCCCGCCCCTCGGAGGAATCGCTCGTCGATGAAGGACGCATTGCGGTCGGTTCCGGGTGCGGCCGCGCTCTGGCGGACCATCGGCCACTTGCGTCATGCCGTGGTGCAGCGGTTTGGCCGCCGCCGGAATTACACCTTCACGCAGTTCTGCCGCCTGCCCACCCAGACGGAACAGCTCGCCGGTCCGGTGCTCGATGCCGCGAGCGAGCAAGCGAAGCAGGGTCCCGTCCGCATCTTCCTCTTTGGTTGTTCGATCGGCGCCGAACCGTACTCCCTGGCATCCTCTATCATGCATCGACGGCCGGACACCCCTTTCCTTATCCGGTGCTTCGACATCCAGCCGGAGATGGTGGCGCGGGTTCGCGCCGCCACCTACCGGACCGAAGAGCTCACCCGGCGGGGCGGTCTTCCCCCCGGGTTCTTGGATCGAACCTTCGATCGTCGAGATGACCGCGTGACGGTGAAGCCGGAGCTTCGCGGGCGGGTCCAGGCCGAAGTCGGAGATGTCCTGGACGAGACTCTGATGGCGGCGTTGGGTAACGCCAACCTCGTGATCGGCCAGAACTTCCTGTACCACTTGAGCCGTCGCGATGCGGCCCGGGCCCTGCGGAACCTGACCGGGCTCGTTGCACCCAGGGGAGCCCTGGCCATCGACGGGACCGACCTCGATCTTCGCTCTCGCTATACGGCGGAGGCGGGCCTCGATCCCTGGCCCCAGGAGATCGAGCGAATCCACGAGGAGGCGCGCGACGAACGCGGGTATGCGTGGCCCGGCATCTACTGGGGTCTCGAGCCGTACGAGCCGGGGCGTCGCGACGCCGTCAGGCGATACGCCACGATCTTCCTCAAGCGATGAGCTGAAGGTGTAGCAAGCTGGAGGGTCAGCGACCCGACAACGCCTCCACCTGCTCCGTTGCCCGAGTCCAGCGCTCCAGTCCAGCCTCGAGCCTTCGCTTCAAGGCCTCAAGCTCAACACCAAGTTGCCGGGCCATGCCCGCGCCGTCGGGTCTGGTATACAGTCCCGGATCCTGCAGCGCCGCCACCACCCGGGCCACTTGGGCTTCCAACTCCTCCACCGCCTTCTCCGCCGCCTCGAGCTCCCGCTGCGCCGCGCGCAGGTCCCGGCGCGGGTCCGCTTTCGGCGCGGCCGCCACCCGTTGCCGTTCGTGCACCCGCCGCAACGCCTGGTCCTCAGCCGCCTCGACGGCCGCGGCGTGCTCGCGCTCCCCGCTCATCTCCTCCCATTCGGAGAACCCGCCGGTGAATTCGGTGATGCGGCGGTCATGCAGGATCCAGAGCCGCGTGGTGAGCGACCGGAGCAGGGCGCGGTCATGGCTGACGAGAATGACCGTCCCGTCATACGCGTCGATCGCGTCCTCGAGAGCCTCGATGGATTCGACATCCAGGTGATTGGTGGGTTCGTCGAGCACGAGCACGTTGGCCCCCGACAACATCAGGATGGCCAGCGCCACGCGGGCCCGCTCCCCACCCGACAACGAGTCGGCCCTGCGCCGCACTTCGTCGCCGGAGAACCCGAACCGTCCCAGGTGCCCCTGGATCCGGCCCCGCTCCCACTTGGGACGCAAGTCCGAGATCACGTCGTAGAGCGTCACGTCGAGTGGCACCTGCGAGAGATCCTGCCGGTAGTAGCCGACGGTGATTGAGGTGCCGAGCCGCAGATCCCCCCGCTGGATGGGATGCTCACCCAGAATTGCCCGGAGGAGCGTGGACTTCCCCGCCCCATTCTGGCCGATCACACCGAGGACCTCGGTCCGGTCGAGCGTCCCGCTGAACCCTTCGACCAAGGTGCGGTCCCCGATGCCCACGCTGACGTTCCGGGCCGACACGATCTGATCACCCCCTCGCTCCGCGACTTCGAAGCGAAGCGCCATCGTGCCCTCGGCACTGATCACCTGGCTCAGCCGCGGCAGACGGTCCAGACGTTTCCGCCGTCCCTTCGCCTGCTTGCTGTTCTGTCCCGCGATGTTGCGCGCGATGTAGTCCTGCTCCTGCGCGATGAATCGTTGCTGCTGATCGAACGCCCGCTGCTGCGTCAGGCGGCGCTCGCCCCGCTGGGTCACAAAGGCACCGTAGCCGCCGGTGTAGGGCGTCGCGGTTTCTCCCTCGAGGTGGAGCACGTGATCTACCGTCGCTTCGAGGAAAGCCCGGTCGTGACTGACCAGCAGCACGGTGCGGTCACTCGCGGCCAGATACTGCTCGAGCCAACGCGTGGTTTCGAGGTCGAGATGGTTGGTGGGCTCGTCCAGCAGGAGCACGTCGGCGGTCGTCATGAGCTGACGCGCGAGGCCGAGGCGGCCGAGCTCACCGCCACTCAAGGCGGAGAGGGGCGTGACGCGTGCTTTCGCGGGATCGAATTCCAATCCGTGCAGGACGGCGTCAATCCGCGCGGTGACGGCGTACCCTCCCTCGCGCTCAAAGCGCTCCAGATCCTCGCCGTACCGGGCCATGGCCTGGGGTGACGCATCGTGGGCCAGTCGGGCCGCCTGCTCCACCAGGGACTGCTCCAGGGCCAGGAGCTCGGCCAGTTCCCCCGCGGCAGCCTCCCAGACAGTGGCCGCCGCCCCGAAGTCCCGGTGCTGCTCCAAGAGGGAGACCCTGAGCCCCGGCGCGCGCGAAACGGTCCCCCGAGTGGGCTCGAGTTCACCGGTGAGCAGTCGAAACAGCGTGGTCTTCCCGGTCCCGTTGCGGCCGACGATGCCCCACCGCTGCCCCTGGGTCACGGTGAACGTGATGCCCGAAAAGAGGGTGGTAGCACCGAAGTCCACGCCGACACCGCCGAAACTGATTTGCGTCACGCCTACTCCATTTTTCGCGTGAAACGATCCATCTTCTCCTACGCCATGACCTGCAAGCTATGCGGAACCGAGCACCTGCCGCTGTTCTACACGCAAGGGAACGAGGATCAGTTCCGGTTCTTCCGCTGCCCGAAGTGCCGGCTCGTGGTATACGACACGAGCGCGGGCGTGAATCAGGAGAAGTACATCCTCAGCGCGGTGAACCCGGAGGCCGACACCCGGCAGAACCGCGGGCACCGCCAGACCTACGGGTTCATCAGGCGCCACGCGACGCCCCCGGGCCGCATGCTCGACCTCGGCTGCGGAGACGGCACGGTCCTCTGGCTGGCCCGTAAAGATGGATGGACCGTCGAGGGGGTAGAGCTCTTCCCCGAACATGCCGCGATGGTCCAGCGCACCCACGGCTTCCCCGTCACCGCGAGCGGCATCGGCGAGTACCGGGGCACGCCGGGGGCCTGGGACGTCGTGGTGCTCACGCACGTCCTCGAACACCTCCCCGACCCCCTGGGTGCGCTCACCAAAATCCGCGAATTGCTCTCCCCCAATGGGGTCGGGGTGCTCGAGTTTCCGAACATCGACGCGGCTGACGCCAAGCTTCGCCGTTTCCTCAGGCGCACGGGAATCCACCGCCATCGCTACTCGCCGACCTACAAGCCCGGCCACGTTCAGGAGTTCTGTCGTGCGTCATTCGCGTACGCGTGCGGGAAGGCCGGCCTCGAGCTGGCGATCTGGGAGACCTACGCGGTGAGTCCCCTCAAGTACGCCCTGTATCGGTTTGTGCCGATCGGAAACAAGGCTCGCGTACTGGTCCGTCGCGCTCCATAATCCCTCCCGTCAGTCATTCAATCCGATCCACGAGAGGTTTCCCTTGTTCGCACCACTTCGCAGTGCCCTGCTCCTGATGGTCCTCGCGTCCACCGCCGCCGCGCAGACTTCCGGTTCGTCCGACGGCATGCGCTGGCGCGAAATCGGCCCCACCCGCGCGGGCCGTGCTCGCGCGCTCGCCGGTGTTCCGAGCCAGCCGAACGTCTTCTACGCCGGGTTCGACGACGGCGGGGTCTGGCGCTCGACCGACTACGGCTCAACCTGGCAGCCGTTGTTCGATCACGAGCCCACCGGCGCTATCGGCGCCATCGCGGTGTCTCCGTCGAACCCCAGCGTCATCTACGTCGGATCCGGTGCCGGGATCATTCGGCCAGACCTCGCGCAGGGCAACGGGGTGTACAAATCCACCGACGCCGGCAAGACCTGGACGCACGTCGGTCTCGACGACACGCGCATGATTGCGAACATCGCGATCGATCCGGCCAATCCCGATCGCGTCTTCGTCGCGGCCCTCGGACACCCGTATGGGCCCAACGCCGAACGCGGCGTCTTCCGCACCACGGACGGCGGGAAGACGTGGGACAAGGTGCTCTACAAGGACGAGTACACGAGCGCCAACGACGTCGTGATGGACCCTTCCGACCCGCAGACCTTGTACGCCGCGCTCTGGCAGCAGCAACAGAGCTTCCGTGAGGGAGACGAGTTCGGCGGCTCCGGGAACGGCATCTTCAAGTCCACCGATGGCGGCACGACGTGGACGCATCTGACGGACGGGCTTCCTGCCGCCATCGAAGCGAACCTCGCCATCGCGCCGAGTGATCCGAAGGTGGTCTATGCGATGGTGGCGGGCGTGCCCGCCCGCGGCGCCCGGGTACGCGGCGGCGGCACGACCGGCGTGGTCGGACTCTACAAGTCCACGGACGCCGGCACCCACTGGACCGCGGCCGACGACCCCAACGTAACCGGGGACTCGGCACATCCCGCCGACCCCCGGCCTCTGGTCCGGATCGGCGGTGGTGACCTTCCTACGCTCGCGATCGACTCGAAGAACCCGGATATCGTGTACAGCTCGTCGACGGTGCTCTGGCGCACCAACGACGGCGGCCGCACTTGGACCGCGGTGCGTGGCGCTCCCGGTGGAGACGACTATCAGAAAACCTGGGTCAATCCGCAGCGGCCCGACGTGCTCCTCGTGGTCTCCGACCAGGGGGCCGTCGTCTCGGCCAACGGCGGCCTTTCGTGGAGCAACTGGTACACGCAGCCGACGGCGGCGATGTACCACGTCTCGACGGACGACGCGTTCCCGTATCGGGTGTGCGGAGGACAGCAGGATTCGGGCTCGGGGTGCGTCGACAGCCGCTCCATGGACGGGGAAATCACGTTCCATGACTGGCACCCCGTGAACATCCAGGAATACGGTATCGCCGCGCCGGATCCCAAGAACCCGGATCTCGTCTTCGGCAGCGGCCGAACCGGCATCTCGCTCTACAACCGCACGACCGGCCAGACGACGGGGCTCGGACCTGACCGGACCCAGCGGGGCACCGACTTCGGCCGCAACGTGCGCACCATGCCGATCAATTGGTCGCCCCTCAACTCCCACACGTTGTTCTATGCGTCGAACGTCGTCTGGAAGAGCGTCGACGAGGGACAGAGCTGGACGAAGATCAGCCCCGATCTCACGCGGCAGACGTGGGCGGTGCCGGCGAACGCCGGGAAGTACGCCGACAGTGTGAAGGCGGCTCCCTTGGGCGCGATCACCGCGCTCTCGCCTTCCCCCAAGAGCCTGGGCGTCATCTGGGCGGGCACCGACGACGGGAACGTCCAGGTGACCATGGACGGCGGAGTGACCTGGAAGAACGTCACCCCTCCGTCGATCAAGCCGTGGACCCGGATCTTCAATCTGGACGCCGGCCATTTCGACACCCGAACAGCGTACATCGCCGCGAACACCATGCGCGTCGACGATCCCCGGCCCCACTTCTTCCGCACCCATGACGGCGGCGCGACGTGGACCGAAATCGACGGCGGCATGGATTCGGATGCCGTGGCGAATTCGATTCGCGAAGACCCCCGGAAGCCGGGACTGCTCTACGCCGCCACCGAGACGCAGGTCTGGGTGTCCACCGACGACGGCAATCACTGGGAGTCGCTCCGGATCAACATGCCCGCGGTCTCGGTGCGAGATCTCCAGGTCAAGGACGACTCGAGCTGCCTGTGCTCGGATCTCGTCGCGGCGACGCATGGCCGCGGGTTCTGGATCCTGGACGACGTGACACCTTTGCGGCAGATGACCGAGGCCCACACGAGCGCGGCGTATCTCTTCAAGCCGGAGACCGCCATCCGCGTGCGCTTCGGGACGAACGATCCCACGCCCTGGCCACCGGAGTGGCCGGCGGGCGAGAATCCACCTCCGGGCGGCATCATCGACTACTTGCTGTCGCAGGGGACGTCGAGCCCGGTGACGCTTGAGATTCTCGACCAGACCGGGAAGGTCGTTCGGTCGTACTCGAGCGCCGACTCGGTGCTGACCCCGGACCCGGGAGTCGATCCCGAGGGCTACGACCGCGTCTGTCAGGAGGAATCCCGCTCGCCCGACTGCTCGGTGCCGCTCTATTGGGCGGCCCCCCTGCAACGGCTTTCGACGGCCGCCGGCATGCACCGGTTCACGTGGGACCTGCAATACGACCCCGTGGGCCCCCGTGGCGCCGGTGACGACAACGGTGCCGCCGTTCCCCACCATACCTATCCGGCCGTGAACAGCCCCTGGGCGCCCCCCGGCACCTACACGGTCCGGCTGACCGTGGACGGCAAGAAGTACACGCAGCCGATCACGGTGCGACTCGATCCCAGGGTGAAGACCCCGGCGCTCGGTCTCGCCAAGCTCGCGGCGCTATCGAAAGAGATGTATCAGGGCGCCGTGGAAGTGCAGTCGGCATACGATCGGGCGCGCGCCCTGGCGACTGCCCTCGCCGGCGCCGGAGGTGACGACGCGGCCGCACTCAAGGCGCGGATCGACTCACTCGCTCCCCCGCCGGCTGGGCGTGGTGGTGGCCGGGGCTTCCGCCGCTTTGGAGGGGCCGAAGGTCCTGTGACGCTCCAGTCCGCAAGCGGTGACCTGGTGGGTGCCGCGATGGCGATGCAGGGCGCGGACGTCACGCCTTCGGCGGGAGAAGTGGCTGCGTGCACGAAAGCCCGCGGTGAGCGGGCCGACGTCATGCGGCGTTGGGCGGCACTGTCGGGCCCCGCGCTGACGGCGCTCAACGCCAAGCGGAAGGCCGCAGGACAACCGGAGGTGAGAATCCCATGACGCCACTCCTTTTCCTGGCGCTCGCGGCGGTGCAACGTCCCACCCTCGCTCCGACTGTCCACCAGTACGTCTCGGTGGACACGACGGTGGTCGCCCTGGCGCACGTTCGCGTCATCGACGGCACCGGAGCCGCCCCGAAGGATGATCAGACCTTGATCATCCGGGACGGCAACATCGTCGCGATGGGGGGCGCCGCCTCCATAAAGGTGCCGGACGGGGCGCAGGTCATGGATCTCACCGGCAAGTCCGTGATCCCGGGTCTCGTCATGATGCACGAGCACCTCTACTACCCGACCGGACCGGGCGTCTACGGTGCCGACTATGTGAGCTTCTCACGGCTCTACCTGGCCGGCGGCGTCACCACGATGCGGACGGCGGGGAATGTCGGTGGCTACGCCGACCTCAACCTGGCTGCGGCGATCAAGGCCGGCACGGCGTTGGGCCCCTGGATCGACGCCACCGCGCCCTACGTCAACGGTCCTTCCGCATTCACGCAGATGTATGCGTTGAAAGACTCCGCGGATGCCCAGCGGTTCGTGGCGTTCTGGGCCGACGCGGGGGCCACGTCGTTCAAGGCGTACATGAACATCACCCGTCCCGAGCTGCGTGCCGCGGTGCGGGAGGCCCACAAGCGCGGGCTCAAGATCACCGGGCATCTCTGTTCGGTGACCTACCGCGAAGCCGCCGACGCAGGGATAGACGATCTGGAGCACGGATTCTTCGTCGCGACGGATTTCGTCAAGGACAAACAACCGGACCTGTGCCCCGGCCAAAACCCGGGAATGAACGCGCTTGCGACCGTAGACCCCAAATCACCGGAGTTCACGTCGCTCGTGCAGTACCTGATCGCCCACCACGTGGCGATCACGTCCACGCTCACGGTGTTCGAGACCTTTACGCCCGGACAACCTTTCCCGCCCGGCACCGACGTCCTCGACCCGATCCTGAAGGCCCAGTACGAGCAGGGGTACAACCGGATCTCGGGAGACACCAGCACGCGCTTCAAGAAACTCCTGGCGCTCGACCGGGCCATGGAGCTCGCATACGCGCGGGCGGGTGGACTCCTGATCGCCGGCACCGATCCCACGGGCGGCGGTGGCGTGATTCCCGGCTACTCGGATCAGCGTGAAGCGGAGCTGTTGGTGGGCAACGGCTTCACGCCCCTCGAAGCCATCAGGATCTGCACGCTGAACGGCGCGACCTACCTCGGCCGCGCGGACCGCATCGGCTCGATCGCGGTCGGCAAGCAGGCCGATCTCGTCGTGATCGACGGCAATCCGGCGGCCGACATCAACGATATCGCGAAGGTCATCCTGGTGTTCAGGCAAGGCATCGGCTACGACCCGGTGAAGATCATCGAGTCGGTGAAGGGTAAGGTCGGCCTGTTCTAAGCCTGACTCTTGTCACGCCCCTCGGCGCCCTGACCTCAAGGCACGGTTCGGCGTAGTCGTCAGTGACCGGGCATCGTGAAGCGGCTATCGGACACCGGCAGATCCACCGCCACGGAATCCACCACGATCAGCTGATTCCCGGGCCGATCGAGCGTGTGTGACTCGAGCCGGCAGGGAAACAACATCCCGCCGTAGCGGCGGTAGTCCTTGAAATACGTCTCGTAAATGACCGGCACGCCGTCGGACACCCGATGTCCCTCCCACCGCGTGAGCGAATAGGACGCCGCGTCGATGAAATAGGTGTCGACTGTCGAGTCACCCCGCACGACCTTCAGCGCCCACGCGGGCTTTCCCTGGGCGGTGTCCAACCCGATGAGCGAGACCTGAATGCCCCGGGCTTTGGAGTCGAGAAGGGGGCCGTCCATGTCTCCGCCGGCGATCACGTTCTTCGCGGTGCCGGTATCGAGCACCCGGGGCGTCGAGTCCCCGGCAAAGGGATTGATCCCCCACACCGTCTTCCCGTCGTAGCCCTGAACCAACGTGCCCTGAGCGAAGTGGACGGTGGTTCGAATTCGTCCCGGCCGCGCCATCTCGATGGTATCGACGCCACTCACGCCCTGTCCGAACTCCATGTGACCCACCAGCCGGATCTCCTTGGTGTTCCGGATCCGGTCGGCGCCCCCTCGCGCCAGGAGGTAGCGCGCCACGATGGTGTCCACGGAAGGATGTGGAGCCAGCTGAGCCGTCATCACACCCGGGGTCAGCACGAACGACACGAACCAGGCCAGTCTCACGGTTGCACTCCCGGCATAAGGTGTAGTTTGAACGTCATGAGTGATCTGCTCGCGTTGCACGTGATCGTCGCCAGTACCCGGCAGGAGCGAAAGGGCCCGTCGGTAGCGGCGTGGTTCATGAAGCAGGTCGCGGCCCACGCCGGCTACCGGGTCGAACTCATCGATCTGGCGGCGGTCAACCTTCCGATGCTCGATGAGCCGCGGCACCCCCGGTTCCGTCAGTATGAACACGAGCACACGAAGGCCTGGAGCGCAACCATCGACCGGGCCGATTGCTTCGTATTCGTCACGCCAGAGTACAACTTCAGCGCGCCTCCTTCGCTGATCAACGCGCTCGACTATCTGAGCCAGGAGTGGGCGTACAAGCCGGTCGGATTTGTGAGCTACGGCGGGGTCTCTGGTGGCACGCGAAGCGTGCAGATGCTCAAGCAGACCGCGACCGCCCTGAAGATGATGCCCATGATGGAAATGGTCGCCATCCCCTTCTTCGCTCAATACATCAACAAAGAGACCGGGATCTTCGACCCCGGGAACGCTCAGGAC
Organism: Gemmatimonadales bacterium; assembly: GCA_035553475.1. Classification (GTDB taxonomy): domain Bacteria; phylum Gemmatimonadota; class Gemmatimonadetes; order Gemmatimonadales; family GWC2-71-9; genus 40CM-2-70-7. Next base: position 1,625 of record DATNDQ010000005.1, on the reverse strand, counting down.
GCGCCGGCGCAGGGCCTGCTCAAGGAACTCGCCCGTTGGGCCCGCGCGCTGAGGCCGATGCGGGAGAGTGCATCCTGACGCTCTCGAGTCAGGTCGCCGCCGAGCAATGCATCGCACTGGGGGCGCCGCATCACACCCTCGAGTCCTACCCCAATCGCGACGTATCGCTCGGGAACCTCAAGGTGACCCGCGCCATCCCGATCCGCGACCGCCGGATGGTGGGACCATGGTGCTTCCTCGACCGCTTCGGCCCCCTCTCCTTCAGCGCCGAGCGGCCGATGGACGTGGCGCCCCATCCGCACATCGGGCTGCAAACGGTCACCTGGCTCTTGGAGGGAGAGATCCTGCATGACGACTCCCTCGGCTCAGAGGCGACCGGTCGTCCCGGGGGCGTGAATCTGATGACCGCCGGGCGCGGGATCGCCCACGCCGAGCAGACGCCGGTGTCGAACAGCGGGCAGCTCAATGGCGTGCAACTCTGGGTCGCCCTTCCGGAAGCCAGGCGAAACGAAGCGCCGTCCTTTGAAAACATCGCTCGCGTCCCCTTGATCGAGACGCCGGAGTCGGCCATTCAGGTTTTTGCCGGGTCGCTCGCCGGTGGGAGCTCCCCCGGGAAGTTCGACACCACGCTCGTGGGGGCCGATCTCGAAGTTCACCCGAAGCAACAGACGGAGTTCGCGGTCGAACCCGCCTTCGAACACGCCCTGCTGATATTGGCGGGGGATGCCGAGCTCGACGGCCAGCAGCTCGAACCGCGGCGCCTCTACTACCTCGGCACGCAGCGGACGAGTATCGCCCTGAAAAGTGAAACGGGAGGCCGCCTGCTCTTGATCGGCGGCCCCCCGTTTCCGGAACCCATCTTGATGTGGTGGAACTTCGTCGCCCGCACGTCCGACGAGATCGCGGCCGCTCGTGCGGACTGGGAAGCGCACCGCCGCTTCGGTGACGTCACGGCCTATCAAGGTCCGCGGCTCGACGCTCCTGCCCTGGCCCGCTTCGCACGTCCCAACGCCGTAAGTTGAACCCTACGGCCAGGTGATCGTTGGGCTGCCGGCGGTCCCCGTGTGCGCGAGGCCCTCGCCGGCGGGCAGGTTGGCGGTCACGTCGATGATGAGCGCTCCAGCGGCACCGGTATTCGTGACGCTCAGATAGTAGCCGCTTCCCCCATTCGCAGTGATGCTGGTCAGGAAGCTCAGGTTGCTGAAGAGGAACGGCGTGCCGGGACTCCCGGTATTCCCCGGGCTCACGATCGTGATCAGCGCCGTGGCCGAGTTCACGCTGTAGTTCTCGAACGTCACCGAGTCGAGCGCAATCAGGTTGTTTCCGCCGAGTGCCGCGTCGTAGGCGATCGACACGTTGTCGAACGTCACGCCGGTGATCGTCAGGTTCGCGTAGTGCACCACTTGACCACTTCCATGCACGATCTTCGGGCTCCCCGCGAGGTACGCGTATCCTCCGAGCAGATACACATCCGAGGCGATTTGGAGGGTGCCCTGGCCGTTGGAGATCGCCAGGCCTTGGAAGTGCGAGGCACCCGTGCCCCCCGGATGGGCGAAGCTGATGATCTGCGCGCCGCCCCCGCTCAGGAACTCGTCCACGTGCGTGCCGGAGGGCGCGAAGGCCTG
>DATNDQ010000004.1:0-11829 GCA_035553475.1 Gemmatimonadales bacterium | reverse complement strand
AGTTCGGCGGCACTGTCGACACGCACAGACTGCAACGCATAGCCGCCACGTTCGAGCTCACGCGTGAGCAGGAACGCGTCGTCTTCAGAATCCTCAATAAGCAGGAGACGAAGGGGGACCGTCATCCCGGGAGCAACCTCCTGGGTCAGACTAAGTCTTGATTTGACTTCGGGTGGCGCGTGACCCAAATCTCCGGTCACCAAGCGCGTGTACTGCGCCGTCAGTACGCTTCTTTAAAGAGATTGTGCTGTCAAGTCTATAGAAGCGATTGCACTAATCAATTATTAAGATACATTGTATCACTATGGAAATACGACAGTTGGCGCACTTCGTAGCCGTTGCTGAAGAGCGCAGCTTTAGCAGGGCGGCCAAGAGAGTGAACATTGTGCAGTCCGGACTCTCTGCCTCAATTAAGGCGCTGGAGCAGGAGCTGGGGATCGCCCTGTTGCTCCGAACCACCAGGCGCGTGGACCTGACGGAAGCGGGGAGCGTGTTTCTCGCCGAAGTCCGCCGGGTGGAGACCGCGCTTCAGGGGGCACGGGACGCGGTCGAGGCGGTTCGCGGCGTGGTCCGCGGGACGGTGCAGGTTGGAACCATGCAGCGGCTCGCCCCGCTCTTCGACTTGCCGGCAGTACTGGCACGTTTCAGAGCCGACCACCCGCACGTGGAAGTGGTGCTGCGACAGGGAGCGTCGGGGCCGATGTTGTCGGAGGTGGCCGAGGGCAAGCTGGATTTCGCGTTCCTCTCGCTGCTGGGGGCGCCGCCCCGAGGAATCAACGTGACGCCGCTTGGTGAAGACGCGATGGTCGCGGTCTGCGCGGCATCGCACCGGTTCTCTCAGCTGTCGGCCGTCACTCTCGCCCAGGTGGCGGAGGAGCCGTTCCTGGACCTTGTGGCGCAATCCAGCGTCCGGACCATGGTGGATCGAGCGTTCGGGGCGGCGCACATCGAGCGGCAGGTCGCATTCGAGCTGAATGACTTGCCGATGATTCTCGAACTGGTCGCCCATGGGCTGGGCGTCACGGTTCTACCCCGGTTCATGGCCAGCCACGTGCGCGGGGTGGCATGCGTGCCCATTGAGCCGGCGCTCAACAGATGGCGGCTCGTGCTGGTCCGCCGGGACCGGCAGCCGGTCGGACCGGCCGCCCGTGCCCTGTTGCGGCTGATCGTGCCCCGGGCTCCCGGGCAGGAAACCGGTGGAAGACGCTCGGGTCCCACACTGAAAGTCTGAGGAGGACGAATGGCGGAGTCCGGCAGCGGCGCCAAACTTTCGCTCTCGGTGAAGCTCCCCGTGCTCATCGGGGGATTGCTCATCGCTGCCGTGGTGGCCGATTCATCCGTATCGTACGAGCGAGTTCGAAGTTCGGCCATCGCGATTACCGGTGCCCGGATCGGGACTGTCGGCTCGCAACTGGCGGCACAGCTCTCCCTGAGCGGGTCCCAACTCGCGGGGGTCACGAGGCAGTCCGCCGACACCATCGTCATCACCGGTCTCCTCGCCCATCCCGATCAGAACCACAAGACCACCGCCGCCACCTACCTGCGTCCTCCCACGGCCGCCGGCAAGCTGGTCGCGTCTGCGCAAGTCTTCGATGCCGATCGCCGTCTGGTCTGGTCCACCGGTGATTCCGTGGCGCTGCGAATCGCTACCGCGACGACGGCGGAGTTGATCGCGGACCTCACGCCGAAGGACTCCGGCGTCGTCAGCCGTTTTCTCGCGGTCGGTGATTCGGTGATTTACGCGTCCGCGTCGCCGAGTGTCTCGAACGGGCGCCTCGTGGGGTACCTCGTCGTGTGGCGGTATCTCACGATGACGGCCCAGGCCCGGAAGCAGGCCAGCCTGCTGATCGGGGCGGATGCCCGGTTCTACGTCGGCAATACGGCTGACAACGTCTGGAGCGATCTCAACCGGCCGGTGTCACCCCCGCCCGTCTCGGTGGTCGGGGACACCAGTGTCTTGCGCTATGTGCGAGCGGGCCCCGATGGCGGCGCCATGATCGCCACGGCCCGTCCGGTTCGCACCGCGCCGTGGGTCATCCTGGTGGAATTCCCCGAATCCATCGTGCTCGCCCCGTCCGCTTCGTTTCTTCGGGACTCCCTGCTTATCGGAGCGGGGATCCTGGTCCTCGGCCTCATCGCCGCATGGTGGATGAGCCGGCGGCTTACGAGCCCCCTGGTGCAGCTGACGCACAAGGCGGAGGAGCTGGCCGAGCTGGGGTCATCCGCAAATGACGGCGAGCAGGGGGGTGACGAAATCGTGCGCCTCTCGACCGCCTTCACCTCGATGGTGGCGCATGTGCGCGAATCGCAGCGCGAGCTCGAGACGCGCGTGAAAACGCGGACCAGTGAATTGCAGGAGCGCAACGAGGAGCTCGAATCCTTCGCCTACTCCATCTCCCATGATCTTCGGGCGCCCCTCCGGGCCATGGACGGCTTCAGCCAGGCCTTGCTCGAAGAGTATGGGGACAAGCTCGACGCCACCGGCCGTCAATACGCCGAACGGGTCAAGGCCGGCGCGCGGCGGATGGACCTGTTGATCCGGGATCTCCTGGCCTACAGCAAGATGACCCGGTCCGACATCAAGGTCGGGCCGGTCGAGCTGGACCGGGCGGTGCGAAGCGCTCTGGATCAGGTCGAAGGGGACGCCCGGGCCCGCGGCGCCCGGGTCGTGGTCGAAGACCGGATGCCCCGCGTGCTCGGGCACGAGGCGACGCTGACCCAGGTGATGATGAACCTCATCGCCAACGGGATCAAGTTCGTTCCGGCGGGACGGACGCCGGAGGTACGTGTCCGGACGGAACCACGGGACCGGCTGGTCCGCCTCTGGATCATGGACAACGGGATCGGCATTCCACCGGAGTACCACGAGCGGATCTTCCGCGTATTCGAGCGCCTGCACCGCACGGAAGAGTATCCGGGCACGGGCATCGGGCTCGCGATCGTGCGGAAGGGTGTGGAGCGGATGGGGGGGCGGGTGGGACTCGAGTCCGAGCCCGACCGGGGCACCAGTTTCTGGATCGATCTCCCTCGCGCCGAAGATCAGGTGCCGGCCGTCCGGGCGGCGGCGGCTCCGTAGACGCTGGTTCCCGTCGCCTTGAAGCCGGCGTGAATCCACGCGCCGGCCCTCAGATTGAGCGCGGCCACCGCCCCTTGGGTCACTTCCGTGACCAGTGGTGGCCGCGTCCGCAGCACCACCCGCACCCGCTCTCCATCCGGCGGCTGCGGCACCACTTCGGCCACTTCTCCGTGGAAGATGTTCTGCGCGCTCCCGACGGGGGGCGTGAGGTAGAGCGTCACGTCCCGGGGGTTCACGGTGACGAACACTTCCCCGCGGACCCCGGGATCCGGGACCAGGAGGGAGCCCTCTTTCGTACGGACGCGTACCACGCCCGGGGGCGACCCGGGATCCTGCACTACCGTCCCCTGAAACAAATTCAGGCCCAGGAGTGAGGCGACGTAGGACGAGCGGGGGCGCCGGAGCAGGTCCTCACGGTCTCCCAGCTGGGTCAGGTGGCCATCTTCCAGTACCGCGATCCGGTCCCCGAAGAGCAGGGCTTCGACGGGGGCGTGCGTCACGTAGACGGTCGTACAGCCGACCTCGTCCAGGATCGTCTTGAGCTCACCGCGGACGTCCTGCCGGGTGCGCTGATCCAGCGCCGAGAGCGGCTCGTCGAGGAGGAGGAGCCGCGGCTTGGGGGCGAGGGCGCGCGCGAGGGCCGCGCGCTGCTGCTGGCCGCCGGAGATCTCACGGGGACGCCGCTCGGCGAGCGCGGAGATCGCCAGGCGGTCCAGTACGGCGGCTACCCGGTCTCTGAGGTCCCGGCGGCTCCACCCCCGCGCGTCGAGCCCGAATGCGACATTCTCCCGCACCGTGAGATGAGGGAAAAGCGCGTAGTCCTGTCCGACGTACCCGATGGACCGGGCCCACGGCGGTACCCAGATGCCCCCGGTCCGCGGCTCGTCGAACCACGTTTCTCCGCCCAGGGCGATGTGCCCGCGATCGGGTTTTTCCAGGCCGGCGAGCAGACGGAGCAGGGTAGACTTGCCCGCGCCACTCTCACCCACCACGACGAGGGTCCGCCCCTCTTCCTGCTCGATCTCGACGTCGAGCGAAAAGGGCTCACTCGCCGAGGCGTCTGACGCCCGCTGTCTAGCGGCGCGAAGAGTGAGCATAGATCCGGGTGCCGTGCCAGCCGGTGGAGAAGGACCGGAGGGTGAGCAGCAGCGCGAACGAGAAGACCAGCAGGATCACCGAGAGTGCCACGGCCGCCTGGACATCCGACTGCAGGGCGATGTACACCGCCAGGGGAAGAGTCTGGGTGCGGCCCGGGAGGTTCCCGGCAAATGTGATGGTAGCACCGAACTCACCCAGGGCCCGGGCCCAGGTCATCGCGCCTCCCGCGATGAGTGACGGCATCGCGAGGGGGAGCAGGACGCGACGGAACGTATACGGCGGGGTGGCGCCCAGGGTGACCGCCGCCTCACGGTACCTCGGCTCCACCTCGCGCAGTCCCGCGGCGGTGGTGGACACGAAGAACGGCATGGCGACGAACGCTTCGGCGATCACGACTGCGAGGGTGGTAAACGGGATCTCGATCCCGAGCGCGGACAGTACCCCGCCGGCGAGTCCCGCTCGTCCGAAGGCCAGGAGCAGGCCGACGCCGGCGACCGTCGGCGGGATGACCATCGGGAGCTCCACGAGCGTCTCGAGCAGGCGCCGGCCGGGGAAGTTTCGCGTCGCGAGGATGTAGGCCACGGGGAGTCCGAAGGCCGCGACGAGCACGGTCGCCGTGACGCTGGTGAACAGGGAGAGCTTGAGGGCCTCGAGGACGAGCGGACTCGTCGCCCGGCGGATCAGGTCGCCGGGGGGCACTCGAACGACGAGCGCCACGATCGGGAGGCCCACCAGGGCCAGGAACAGGGCGATGCCGACCGCGACGGCGATCCGCCACACCCACAGGCGGGGCCGGAGGGCAGGAGTCAACGGGCTCAGCGCGAAACCGGGGTGAACCCGCGTGACGCGAGGACGCGCTGCCCCACCGGGGAGAGCACCAGTGCCACGAAAGTCCCGGCATCCGCGTGGTCGGGTCCGTGAGTCAGGACCGCGATGGGATAGTCGGCGACGATGTTCGCGTCCGGTGGGATTCCCAGGGTGAGGAGGTCAGCGGCACCCTGGGCCACATCCGATCCGTAGACGATCCCTGCGTCCGCTTCGCCCAGACGCACCTTGGCCAGTACCGATTTGACGTTCTCTTCATTCGAAACCACGTTCGCCAGGACGTGCTCGGCGAACGTGGTGCCGTACCCCGGCAGCTTCGAGAGATTCGCCAGCGCGACCCGCGCGTATTTCCCCGCGGGCACGGCGTCCGCGGCGAGTACGAGTTTCAGCTTGGGACGAGCCAGGTCCGCGAGCTCGGTGATGTGCCCGGGGTTTGACGCCGGAACGATCACAATGAGCCCGTTGTGGGCGAAGATGCGAGGCTCACCCCGGACGCGGCCCGAATCCTTCATGGCCGTCATCCAGCGGTCGTCGGCAGAGGCGAACACGTCGGCGGGCGCGCCCTGCTGGATCTGCAACGCGAGCGTCTGCGATCCCGAGAAGTTGAAGACGACCTTCAGCCCCGGGTGGGCGTGTTCGAGCGAGTCGCCCAGCGCGGTGAACGCATCCTGGAGTGACGCGGCGGCGAATACGGTCAGCGTGCGTGGCGCGGGCGACGCCGGCTGCTGGACGGCGGTCACTGCGATCAGGCAGGCAAAGGGAAAAAGCATGACAAAAGATATCCCCTCTCCAGCAGGTCTCCAGCGGTCAGGCTCCCGTAAGACTGCCGGGCTACAATTCCTTCCCCTCCATCATGCGGAGTACCGATGCGCCGCCTGTCCCTGTTGTTCGGTGCCGTCCTGACGCTGGCCGCTCCGGCTGTCGCCCAGAACTACACGATCACCCACACGTACAAGCTCGGCGGAGACGGGGGCTGGGACTATCTGGCCCTCGATACGGCGAGCCACGGTCTCTTCATCGCCAGACAAGACCGCGTCATGGTGGTGGATCCGGAGAACGGCAAGCCGATCGCCGTGATCCCCGGCCTGAACCGCGCCCATGGCATCGCGTTCGCCTACGCCGAGGGCCACGGGTTCGCGACCTCCGGAGCCGACAGCACGGTCACCATGTTCGACCTGAAGACCTTGAAGGTGCTGAAGCGCACCAAGGCCGCGATCGACGACGACGCCGTGCTCTTCGACCCCGCGACCGGTCACATCTTCACGATGAACGGTGACGCCAAGAGCTCCTCGGTGATCGATGCCAAGACCGGCGATCTGATCGGGAGCATCGATCTCGGTGGCGGCCCGGAGTTCGGCGTGTCGGCTGGCGACGGCAAGCTCTACATCAACATCGAAGATGCGTCGGAAGTGGTGGAGGTCGATGCGGCGGCGATGAAGGTGACGCGCCGGTGGTCGATCAAGCCCTGCGAGTCGCCGAGCGGCCTGGCGATCGACCGGGTGCATCACCGGCTCTTCAGCGGCTGCCGGAATGGGACGATGGGAATTTCGGACGCGCAGGCCGGGAAGCTCGTCACCACGGTGCCGATCGGCCGGGGCGTGGACGCCTGCCGCTTCGATGAGGGCACAGGGCTCGCCTTCGCCTCGAATGGCGACGGCACGCTGACCGTGATCCACGAGGACTCACCCGACAAGTACACGGTCGTGGGTAGCGTGAACACCATGCGGGGCGCGCGGACCATGGAGCTCGACCCGGTCAGCCATCGCCTGTTCACGGTGAGCGCAGAATTCGGCCCGCTCCCGGCGGGACAGCGGCGGCCTCCGGTGTTGCCGGGAACCTTCGCCCTGCTGGAGCTGGACCGCTAACAGCAGGTCCTTCGCTTCGCGCGCGTTCGCGCGCTCGCTCAGGATGACAACGTTTGGTCGCCTTGAGGAATTGAAGATTGGGGAAAAGGGTGCTGGTCCGGCATGCGGACCAGCACCCTTTTCCCCTCTTTCCTATCCAAGTCGTCCGTCGATGGATGTCACCCTGAGCGCCGTAGGCGCGAAGGACCTTTGTTCTGGTCACTCTCCCGGGTGGTACTCCCGTTCCGTGTGACCTTTGAGCTGCGACCGGTAGTAGTAAACGTCACGGAGGTTTCCGGAGGCGTATCGCTGCGCCTCATCATTGAAGTGCCGCGAAGCGGGGTTTCCGCTCTCACCGCCGGCCGTCACCGCCCGCGCCCGCACGCTGTCCCCGAAGTCGACCACCGCCACGAAGCTGTTCCCGCTCGACCCGTACCACTTCCTGGTGTTGGGATAGGGGCGAGCGCCGAACGACGCGAGCGATCCCCACAGGGACGACGTGAAGGGCACTGGAATGCTCGGCTTCGCGTCATCGAAATGGGACGCGATCTGGTCGTCGATCCGTTGGAAGCGGTTGATCTCGCCCCACGGGGTGCGCCACGATCCGAAGTCGGCGGTCAGCGTGTCGCTGGCCGCCGCCAGGGCGCCGAGGAGCTCCGGCCCCGTGGCGCGCTGGGAGACGTAATCCCACGGAGACATGTCGGCGGCGCGGGCCTCGCGGAAGGCGCGGCGCATGGCGGCTTCGCCCCAGAAGACGGCGAGCGACGTCGGGACAGAGCTGGTGCCCCAGCGGTAGTCCCAGCCGCGAAGGAAGCCGATCTGTTCCGCGACCCTGGTTTTCAGGGAGTCGCCGGCCGGTGCATCGTCATAGGCCTTGAGCAGCGCGGGGAGCATCTGGGCAAAACCGGGCAGGTAGCTGTCGAAGGCCGCGCCGATGACCGAGTCGGGTGTGGCGTTGCGGAGGGCAGGGAGCACACGGAGCGCGTGCAGGCCTCGGAAGCTCTCCTCGGTGCCGGTCTCCACGTAGCGGGGGAAATCGCTCCGCTTGGGAGAATCGGGCCCCGCCGCCGACCAGGGCCAGTTATTCGAGTTGTACAGCCAGCCGGAAGGCGGATTGACGACCTTCGGCGTTTCGTCGACCGAGAGGACGCCGTGATAGTCGGTGGCCGGGTTGCTCCCATCGACCGGCTTGGTCCAATCGAACGTCGTGTCCCGCCTGGGGATGTAATTCGAGTGGAAGTATGCGATGTCGCCCTGCGCGTCGGCGAAGACCGTGTTATTCGAGGAGTTGGTATGGAGGTCGAAGAACTTCTCGAAGTCAGCGAGGCTCCGGGCCTTGGTTCGCGCGTACGACTGGATCAGGGCGTTCACCGGACTTTGCATCAGGCTGATGGCGACCCATTTGTCGCCCTGCTTCCGGACCACGGGACCATGTCGAGTGAAGTAGGCCGGGAAGGTCCGCTGTGCCATGCCGGTGGGGGTCGCGTACGAGATCGTGATGGAGCGGGTGGTGACGGGAGATTGCTGCCCACCATGAAGATAGGTGTACCCGCTTCCGGCGGGCGTCACGGTCTCGAGGAACTCGTCGATATTGTCGACCCCGGACGACGTGTGCATCCAGCCGACCTTGGTGTTGAAGCCCTGATAGATGAAGAACTGTCCCCACGTCGCCGCCCCATAGGCATCGAGGCCCTCGTCACTCACCATCTGCAGCTCGGACCGGAAGTAGAACGACGTGTGGGGGTTGATCCAGAGAATCGCGTGGTGATCGGCGGTGCGGGACGGCGCGACGGCGATCCCATTCGATCCGGTCGGCTCGTCCTGGATTCCGTCACCGCCCGTGAGCCGTGCGGGCCGCTGCAACGAGTCTCCGTAGAATGCCGCCAGTTGACCGATGTTGACCCGCTCGATGTCTCCGCCGATGGAGCCTTCGGTGAAGCTCAGGGCCATCCAGGGTTCGAAATGCGAGATGCCACGCGGCTTCACGTCGGGGTGCTTGTAGAGATAGAAGTTCAGTCCGTCGGCGAAGGCGTCCATCAGCTTCTTGAGCCATGCCGGACTGGACGCGTACTCGGACTTGAGGGAATCGGCATCGATGAAGAGCTGCTGGCGGAGGTCCTGGAAGATGGCCGAGGCGCCCTCGGCGCGAGCCAGCCAGCCCAGTGAATTGAGATAGTTGGTCTCGACGCGGTTGAAGTCGTCTTCGGCCTGTGCGTATTCCATTCCGAACACGGCGTCCGCGTCGGTCTTGCCGTACACGTGGGCGATGCCCCAGTCGTCGCGGATGATCGTGACCGCGGCCGCTTCCCGTTTCCAACGGGCGAGCTCGGCGGGCGAGGGTGCTGGGGAATGCGGAGGCGTGGCGAGGGCGGCGAGGACGGCGAGGAATGGAGTCATGAAGCCAAGGTTACCGCGTGGTTCCACCTCCTTCAAGCACCCGGTCCAGCTCGTCGTACCCCGTCGGCACCGTCACGCCGGCCTGGCTTGCACCGGCCGCGAGCAGGAGCCGTGCCGGTTCCGCGGTCCTGCGGTGGGTCCACCACGACGCGGTACAACCCCGGACGGTGAGCATCATCGGGGTCATGCCCTTCGAGTCCCGCGCGTTGGGATCGGCACCACGATCGAGCAAGAGCTTTACCAGCTTCGGGAGCACTTCCCACGCGGCTACGTGCAGCGCCGTGCTGTCGGGTGGCGTTCCGAAGTAGGAATCCCCCTCCGAGCGGACGTCCACCGGAACGCCAAGATCCAGGAGGATGCGGACGCCGTCCGTGTTCCAGGTCCGGGTAAAGTCGCCGAGCGCCCGCGCACCGTCGGCTGACAACCGGCGGCTGACCGCTTTGTCTTTCGCGATCTCCTGTGCCCCTTCGGCATCCCCTCGCGCAGCGAGCTCCAGCAGGCGATCCAGTCCCTCGAGCTGGACGGGGATGCGGCGACGGTCGAACTCCTCGAGGATGTCCCCCCGTCCCTTGCGGGCGGCGAGCTCCACAGCGGTCATCGCTTCCTTGGTCCGGCTGTGGGCATCCCGGCTGGTGGCGTCGGCGCCATGGTTCAGGAGCTCCCTGATGATCTCCAACCCGTTGTCGCGGGCGATGGAGTGGAGCAAGGGGCTCAGTCCCCACTTCGCCCGGTGAGCGGGATGGGCACCGTTGTCGAGAAGCAACTTCACGGCATCGAGATAGTGCCAATCGCAGCTGCGGATCAGCATGATGGAGAGACTGTTCTGGGTAAGCCGGCCCGTCTCGATCAGCGCGGTCAGGGCGCCCAGATCACTCGTCTCCGGGGAGTGATACGCGACTTCGCCGTCGTTGGGGTCCGCCCCTCGCTCGAGCAGCAGGCGGGTGAGCCCCTCATGATGGGCGACGCCGGCGGCGCCGTAGAGCGCGGTCTCGAATTCCGGGTGCGGCGGATCGGTCCAGAACCCGGTGTTGGGATCGGCGCCGGCGTCGAGGAGGGCGGTCGCGGCCCGCAAGAATCCCGGCGTCCGCGCGGGCTCGAGCCGCAGATACTTGGAAAGCGCGAGGTAGTTGAGGGCATCGCCGCCGAATGGCGGTCCCTTGCGGTTCACGCTCGCCGGATCCGCGGCGATGAACGCCCGGACTCGGACGTCGTCTCCCAGCACCGCCGCGGTCACCAGATCGGCGCCGATCAGCGACGGATGCCGCCCGCGAATCTGTTCGGCCTCGTCGAGGCTCCCATGCCAGATGGCGGCGCGAATGAAGGCCGCCCGCGGATCCTCTTCCTCTACAGGTACCTGAGCCACCAATCCGTTCTCCGCGCCTTGAGAGCCCCGAACCAGCGTGAGGCAAAGTACAGAATGAAGATCGCGACCGCCCAGACCACGTACAGCAGCCACAACGGCCACGTGTATCCGTCCGGAGGCGCGGGGTTGCCCATGGGGTGATTGGTGAAGAGCCAGGGATTCACGTGCCCCTCCCGGATGGCGGACACCGCCACGGCGAGCGCGTGAATCAGAGGGATGTGAAGCATGTAGTAGAAGAAGGGAACCCGGCCGAAGACGGTCAGCCAGCCGGTCGCCATCCGCCGAAATCCCTCCAACAGCGGAATTGCGGTAATGGTCGGTCCCAGGGTCATCAGCTGGAAATCGAGAGAGGCCGGGTATTTGTTGGCGCTCAGGAAGGAGAAGAGCGCCGGCAGCTGCGGCCGGCCATTCGCGTTCGCCTGTGGGAAGTGCCAGTGGCTCGGATCACCCCAGAGGTTGAAGCCGCGGAAGACCAGGAAGAGACCTGTCGCCGCGAGTCCGATCTGCCAGCAGAGGCGATTCCGGCGCACGGGCTCCAGTGTGATCAATGCGCCGAAGCCGTAGCCCAACGCCATCACTCCCACCCAGGGCACAATCGAGTACAAGACGATCAGGGGAGGACCATTCGAGCCGAATCGAACGGGCCCGGAGAAGAAGCCGACATAGAGAATCTTCCAGAGCCCGCTCAACGGACTGGCACCCGCCGCCTGGATCACCCGTCCAAATACCGGATCGAGCAGACTGGCGCCGAGGACGACGAAGGCGCCGAATCCGACCACCGTGCGCAGCGGGAGCCGGACGAGGAGGCCGAGGATGATCATGCACCAGCCGATGCACCAGATCACGCCCGCCATCTCGTAGTTGGCGAAGTCGAAATTGAACGTCCAGGCGACGCGCAGGAACGTCAGCTCCAGGAAGACGAGCCAGGCGCCCCGGATCAGCAAATGCCGTGAAATGTCGGGGTGCCGGCGGGAGGAGAGAAACGCGCTGGTGCCGGCGAGGAAAATGAACCCTGGCGCGCAGAAGTGAGTCACCCACCGGGTGAAGAAGATCCCGGCCGTGGGCCCTCCGGCCGGGAGGCCGGAGTACACCCGAACATGATCGATCGCCATCAGCACCATGATGGCGCCCCGAATCACGTCGATGGAGGAGAGGCGCGACGGCGCGGTGTTCGCGGGGGATGAGGTCATTCTGCAAGCTTTGGGTCGCGTGAGCGCCCGTCAACG
>DATNDQ010000003.1:0-6742 GCA_035553475.1 Gemmatimonadales bacterium | reverse complement strand
TCGAGCCGGGACTCGAGTGCGGAGAGCGCGGCGCGCACGCGGTGAGACTTCCCGCCCGCGTGGATCACCGCGTAGTCGTCCGCCGCTTCGATCCAGTCGATTTCTCCCTGGTCGAGCAGCAGCTCACCATGGTCCGTCGGGACGGCGATGGGCGTGCGTGGCGCGCGAGCCGCGCCATTCGTCGTCACGGGGTCTCCGCGGAGCAGCGCCGAGAGCTTGGCCGCGAGCGCCAAAGCATCGTGCATCCGCAGGCGCTCACGGACGCGTTGGAGCGCCTCGCGAAACCGGTCCTCGGAGAGCGGCTTGACCAGATAGTCGAGAGCTTGTGCCTCGAAGGCGTCCACGGCGAATTGATCGTGCGCCGTGATGAACACCGTCACCGGCATCCGCTCGGCGCCATGCACGCGGACCACGCCCAGGCCGTCGAGTCCCGGCATCTGGACGTCGAGGAACACCAGATCCGGCTTGGTGGTCGCCAGTGCCCGCACTGCTTCGCGGCCGTCACGGCATTCGCCAATCACCACGACGTCCGGGTGCGCCGCCAGGAGCTGGCGGATCCCGCGGCGCGCCAGGGGCTCATCGTCGACGATCAGCGCGCGAATTTCAGCCACGGTCGGTCCCTGACCTGAGAGGGAGTCGAACGGTTGCCATCGCTCCGCCGGAGGGCGTGCGGGTCAGCGCGAGTGAACCCCGGCTTCCATACAGGGTCGCGAGACGCTCGCGTGTGTTCGCCAGGCCGACCCCCTCGGTACTCGTCGGCTCTCCCGGGCCCGGCCCGTCATCGGTGACCGTCAGCACCAGGTCCTCTCCTTCCCGGCGCGCCTCGACCCGTAACATGGTCGCTCCCATGCGCTGCGCGAGGCCATGCCGGATCGCGTTTTCCACCAACGGCTGGAGGATGAAGTCAGGCACCAGGGCCTCGAGCAAGTCATCGGGCACGGTGATTTCGGGGTGAAGGCGATCCGGGAACCGGATCTGTTCGATCGTGAGGTACTGCCGGACGAACTCCAGCTCCTCCTTCAGGCGTACTTCCGGTGGGCGATCGGCCCGGATCACGCGATGCAGCATTTCCCCGAGCAGCTCGAGCATCCGCGCGGCGGTGGCGGAGTCCCGGTCCCGGACGATCACGGTGGCTGCGTTCAGACTGTTGTAGAGGAAATGGGGGTGCAGCTGCATTCGGAGGGCCGCGAGACGGGCTTCGGCGAGCTGGGCGCTGAGCGTCGCGGTCTGGGTGAAATACGTCGTCGCGTGCTGGACTCCCAGCATGGCGAAGTACACCGCGACCCCGAAGGGCAGCGTGGTCAGGATCCAGCCGAGCAGGTTCTCGCTGCCCGCGTGGAGGAGATGTCGCAGGAGGGTGCCCAGGACCGCCCAGGCGACGCACAAAGCGAGCGCGCCCATGACGTGGATGGGGAGCGCGCGACGAAGGGTTCCACGTTGGAGGGGGTAGCGGCGGCCCAGCCAGAAGACGGCAGGGGTGAGGAGGCCGTAGATCCCCCAGTCCACTCCGTCGAATACGAAGTCCCGCCACGAGACGCCGGTCCAACGTTCCAGACGGGCCCGTGCGTACAACTCCACAGCCGCGAGGGCGCCGGGGACCACCCAGGCCAGCGAGACGAGCGCCCACACGGGAAGACGGTATGTTAGCCGCTTCTTCACGCCCACCTCGAGGATGACAATGCGAGCCCGCGCCGTCCCGGCCGTCTCGGCCGTCCTGCTACTCGTCGGAAGCTTGTCACGTCCAGCCGTCGCGCAAGTAGATCCTTCACTCCTGTCCGGCATGGTCTGGCGGAATGTCGGCCCCTTCCGCGGGGGCCGGGTGACCGCGGTGACCGGAGCCCTCGGCCAACCGGGGACTTACTACTTCGGCACGCCCATCGGCGGCGTGTGGAAGACGACGAGTGCGGGCACCACCTGGTTTCCGGTTTTCGATGCCATCAAGACGGTGTCGTCCATCGGCGCGGTCCAGGTGGCGCCGTCCGATCCGAACATCGTCTATGTCGGAACGGGACTCGTGAACGACGGCGACGGGGTCTACAAGTCCACCGACGCAGGCGTGACCTGGACGCACCTGGGCATGGAGGAGACCCGGCGGATTTCGTCGCTGCTAGTGGATCCCAAGGATCCGAACGTCGTCCTGATGGGCGTTCTGGGTGCTCCTCGCACGGCCGGGCCCCAACGCGGTGTCTTCCGGAGCACGGACGGCGGAAAGACCTGGGCGCGGACGCTCGCGGCCGGTGATTCGGTCGGCGTCTCGGATCTCGCATGGGCCTTCGATCATCCCGACGTGATCCTGGCAGCGACCCGCCGCACGGTCGGAGGCGGCTTCCAGCAGACGGGACCTGGGACCGGCCTCTACAAGTCGACGGACGGAGGATTGACCTGGACGGAGATCAAGGGCGGTGGATTGCCGGCTCTCTCTGGTCGCCTTTCGGTGGCGATCGCGATGCACACCAACGCCCAGCGGATGTTCGTCGTGGGTCCGGTGGGCATCGGCTTGTGGCGTTCGGACGATGGGGGAGCGAACTGGCGCCGCATGGATGCAGGGGATGCCCGCATCGCCAACGGCCAGGGGAACTACACGTCCGGTGTGTGGGTGAACACGGGCAACCCGGACATCGTGTACACCATCGCGACCGCGGTCTATCGCTCAACGGATGGTGGCGAGCATTTCGAAGGGTGGAAAGGATCGCCGGGTGGCGACGACCCCCAGACGTTCTGGCTCGATCCCAACGATCCCAAGCGGATGTTCATGGGGCTCGATCAGGGCGCGCAGGTTTCACTCGACGGGGGGGAGAACTGGAGCTCCTGGTACAACCAGTCCACCGAGCAGATCTACCACATCTCCGTCGACAACCAGTTCCCGTACACCATCTTCGCTACGCAGCAGGACGCCTGCGCCATTCAGACGCTCTCCCGCGGCGATCTGGGCCAGATCACCATGTTCGACTGGCGTCCCAATCCTGGATTCGAGCGCGGCTCCATCGTTCCCGACCCGCTCGATCCGAAGCACGTCTACGCGCTGAACATGACCGCGGGCGTGATGCGGATGAGCTTCCCGAGCGGGCAGTGGATCAACGTCGCGCCGAATATCGACAGCTCACTGGATCTCCGGTCCAACGGGGACCAGCCCCTGCTATTCACGGCGACCAACCCGCACGAGCTGCTCACGGGCTATCAGTACGTCATGGCCACGACCGACGGTGGCCTGCACTGGCGGAAGCTCTCCGGCGATCTGGCCCTGCCGCGGCCACAGACCGGCCAAGGTGGTGGTGGCCGGCCCGGCGCGGGTGCGAGCATCACGGCTCTCGCGACGTCTTCGATCGCGGCCGGCGTCATCTGGGCCGGCACCACGAATGGCCGGATCCATGTGACGCGTGACCACGGTGCCTCGTGGAAGGAAGTCAGCATCCCGAACGTCATGGGTGCGATTTCGTCGGTGGAGGCGTCGCACGTCGCGGCAGGAGAGGCGTATGTGGCGCTTCGTGCCGGCGGCGAGAACTCACCGTCGTTCTACCGGACCAAGGATTACGGCGCCACCTGGACGAAGATCGTGAACGGGTTGCCCGTCGATCAGGTGAGTGGGGGCTTCGCCCGGGTGCTCCGTTCCGACACCAGGAAAGCGGGATTGCTGTTCGCCGGGACGGAGAGCGGCATGTACGTCTCGTTCGACGACGGCGACCACTGGCAGTCGCTGATGCTGAACCTGCCGAACTCGTCGTACCGCGACATTGTGGTGAAGGACAACGACCTGGTCGTCGCGACGTATGGACGGGGCATCTTCATCCTCGACGACATGTCGCCCCTCCGGCAGGTGACGCAGGCGATTGCCTCGGAGCCGGTGCATCTCTTCCAGCCGGGTGACGCGGTCCGGGTCCGGCGGGACGTGAACGGCGACACGCCGATGCAGGCGGAGATGCCGCACGCCGAGAACCCGCCGCCGGGGGCGATCATCTACTACTCGCTGGCGACCAAGCCCTCGTCGGACATCACGCTGGACATTCTCGATGCGGCAGGGCACGTCGTGCGCCACATGTCGAGCGCGCCCATCCCCCCGATCTCGGATGAGCCGGCTCCTGTGGCCACCTGGTGGCTGGAGGTCCCACAGCCGCTGCCCACGGCCACTGGGCTGAATCGGGTGAACTGGGACATCCGGTACGACAATCCGCCGGCTTTCAATCACAACTACGCGCAGGTGATGAGCGCCATCCCGCATGAGACGCCGTACACCCCGGAAGGGCCGCTGGCGCTTCCCGGCGTGTATACCGTGAGACTGACCGTGGATGGCAAGATCTATTCGCAGAAGGTGACGGTGCGGAATGACCCCCGGTCACCCGCGTCGGCCGCCGATCTGATCGCCCAGCACGCGCTGCAGATGAACCTCTACGCAGGCGCCAAGGCGTCGTGGGATGGGTGGCATCAGATCGCCGGGGTGCGTGAATCGGTCGCGCGGGCCCTCCAGACCAATCCACCGGCAGAGGTCGCGGCGGCAGGGGCGAAGCTCGATTCGGCGCTCGTGTTGCTGCAGGGAGATCCGGCGCCGATGCCCAATTTCGGCCGCCACACCGGACCGCCGAATTTCGCGGCGCTGAACGGGACGGAGCCGGGCGAGAGCATCCCTCTCGAGTCCATGAATGGCCAGCTCCGCACGACCGACTACGGTGACATGGCGCCCAGCGCCCAGATGCTCAAGGCGTGGCATTCGGCGTGTACGGACTTGAAGACGGTCGAAGCCGGATGGAAGAGCGTAACGGCCAAATCCCTGCCCGAGTTCAACGCGCTGCTGACGAAGAGTGGGCTGTCGGCGGTGGCGGTGCCGACCGATGCGCTGGCAGCACCGTCGTGCGGTGGTAGCCAGGGGGCCGCGCTGCGCTGATACACTCGTAGCCCTGCAGCCTCGTTTCAGGTCGCATGCCCTCGGCGCGGACTTTGCCCCCTCGAGGGCATCGGCTTATGAAGACCGTGGTTCGGTGGGTTCCGGCCGCCCTCGCGGCTGCAGTGGTGCTCGGGTGCCAGGTGGATCGCCTGCTGCGCGGGTCCGGTAGCGGCCAGAGCCCCCCAACGGATACCGTGGCTGCCCGCGTGGCCTTCTCGACGCAGCCGAAGAACGCGATGGTCGGCCAGACGATCGCCCCTCCCGTCAGCGTCGTCGTCACCGATAGCTCCGGGAATCCCGTTCCCAGCTACTCCGGGTCGGTAAGCATCGCCCTCGGCGCCAACGCCACAGGCGCGACCCTGTCCGGAACGAATGCCGCGACCGCGGTCAACGGGGTCGCGATGTTTCCAGGGCTCAGTATCGACAAGGCTGGTACGGGATACACCCTCAGGGCCGGCGCGTCGGGGCTGACGGGGGCGACCAGCGCCAGCTTCCAGATCACCGCTCCCCCGCCACTCCCACCCATGGCGACCTCCCTCCGGTTCACGGCTCAGCCGCATTCGGCGCAAACCGGCGGCTCCCTCGGCATGCTCACCGTGGCCGCCGTTGATTCGACGGGTACGGTCGTGACGGCCTTCAACGGCACGGCGACGCTCGCCATCGGGACCAACCCGGGGGGTGGGACGCTCTCCGGCACCGCGTCGGGGGTGTTCGGCAACGGGGTGGCGACATTCACCGGCTTGAGCATCAGCAAGGCAGGGAACGGGTACACGCTGACCGCATCGACCTCGGGCCTGAAGCGCGCGACCAGCTCGACCTTCAACGTCACCGCGCCCCCTCCAACCACCGGCCGTGTCACGGTGACCGCGACGACCACGGGTTCTGACCTCGATCCCGACGGCTACAGGGTCAGCGTGGATGGCGGGGGTACGCAGTCCATCAGCGACAATGGCAGCGTGACTTTCAACAATCTGGCCGTGGGCAGCCACACCGTGGCCATGACCGGGTTGGCGAGCAACTGCTCGGCCCCGAGCACATCCCAGAGCGTCACCGTGGAAGCCGGTGGATCGACGTCCGCATCCTTTGCGGTTACCTGCGTGGCGCCGCCACCGGCGAATCATCCGCCGGTCGTGAACGCGGGCAAGAAACAGTCGGTCGTTGAAGGAGTGCTCTACCAGCTCGATGCATCGTTTACGGATATCGACGGAGATGGTCCCTGGACCTACGACGTCAACTGGGGGGACGGGACGTCTTCGTCAGGGACGCTCTCGGCCCAGGGAGCCATCGGGCCGACGCACACCTATCTGGTGCCGAACGACTACATGATCACGGTGACGGTGACCGACGCGCATGGCGCGTCGGGTACCGATTCCAAGACCCTGCACGTCACTCTTTAGACCGCACGCTCCACTGCCACATGCCGGACATGGTCTTGGTGGACACTGGGTGCCCCAGGAGCCGCGCGAGCGTCACGATCTGGCCGCGATGGTGCGCGTCGTGGCTCATGTAGTACGCCAGGAACATCGCCGCATTGCCCCCGAAGTAGCCGTCCACCCGTCCGTTCCCCTCGAGACACTGCGTCACGATCCGTAGTACCGCCTTTCGTTTGGCACCCAGGACCTTCACGGCCTGTTTCTGCGTGACGGAGAAGCGATCGAGCTCAGGGGGCACGGGGACCTTGGGAGCGGCGCGGCGGAGATAGATCAACCCGCAGTTGTGCACGTGGGCCACCAGTGCGGCGATGGTGCGGATCCTTGGGCCCGGCACCTTGGCGCGCCACAGGGGAGGGTGGAGATGCTCCACCAGGTACTGGTTGATGCGGGCGCTCGCGGAGTAGGCGGAGAGCAGGGTGGCGGTGACGTCGAT
>DATNDQ010000002.1:0-2993 GCA_035553475.1 Gemmatimonadales bacterium | reverse complement strand
GACTGCGGCTGCAAGATGGCGTTCGATACGCCGTCACAGCAGAAGTGGCGAACTCCCCTTCGCGATGGGCTGAACTGGCTGGCCGGACGCGTGCATGCGATCTACGACCAGCGGAGTGTGCGTGCAGGAGCCGACCCGTGGGCGGAACGGGATGCGTACGGGGAAGTCGTGGGCCGGCGCGATCGTCCCGATGCGCCGCTTCTCGAGCTCGAGAAGTACGCGCTCCGGATGTTCACGTCGTGTGGCTGGTTCTTCGACGACATCGGAGGGATCGAGGCGATCCAGATACTCCGGTACGCCGCCCGTGCCATCGAGCTGTCGGGGGCGGAGAAACCCGCGCTCGAGGCGGGGCTACTCGACTATCTCGCCCGCGCGCAGAGCAACGATCCTGCGAAAGGGAGCGGACGAGACGTCTACCTGAATCTCGTGCTGCACTAGCCGCCCATCGCCTGTTCCACCGCCTGCGCCAGCTCCGGCAGGGTGAATGGTTTCTGCACGAACGCTCCCAGCGACTCGCTCGACTCCGCCTTGCTGATCTCCGGATCGGCGTACCCCGACATCCTCAAGACCTTGAGTTGCGGCAGGACCTGCGTGAGACGCCTCGCGAGCTCGTTCCCACCGATGCCGGGGATGACGGTGTCGGTGATCAAGAGATCTGGCTTACTCTCTCCGCGCTCCACGATCTCCAGGGCATCGGCTCCGTTGGCGGCGATCGTCACCCGGCACTTGAGACGGGCCAGCATCCGCGAAAACGCATTTCGCAGGGCCGGTTCGTCCTCGACCAGCAGGATGTTCAGCCCTTCGAGCCCGCGGCCCCACGAATCCCGGTGGCTCCGGTCCGTTTTGGCACCGGCGGTCACGGTGGAGCGGGGGAAGTAGAGCTTGAACGACGCACCTTGCCCGGGTGTGCTCTCCACGTCGATAGCGCCCCCCGACTGCTTCACGATCCCGTAGACCGTCGCGAGCCCCAGGCCGGTGCCCTTCCCGGCCTCCTTCGTCGTGAAAAACGGCTCGAAGAGCCGGCGCTTGGTCTCGTCGGTCATCCCCGCGCCATTGTCGGTTACTGTCAGGCGTACCGACGGACCGGGGGTCGCCACGAGCTGAGCGGCGGCGATCTCATCGAGGTCGACGTCCGCCGTCTCGATGACCAACCGTCCACCGTCGGGCATCGCGTCGCGGGCGTTCACCACCAGGTTCATCAGCACTTGCTCGATCTGGCTCGGGTCACCCATGATCGTGGCGGGATGCTCCGCGAGCCGGAGCTCCATCGTGATGTCGGCGCGCAGCAGGCGCTTCATGATCCCCGAGAGCTCGCGGACGGTCGCGCTCAAGTCGAGTGGTTGCGGCTGCAGGACCTGTTTCCGCGCGAAGGCGAGGAACTGGCGTGTGAGTGTCGCTCCCCGCCGTCCCGCCTCCATGATCTCCTCGACCTGGTGGCGCAGGTCCGCATCGGAGACATCCTTGAGCAGCATGTGCCCGACGCCGAGGATGACGGCGAGAATGTTGTTGAAGTCGTGGGCGATGCCCCCCGAGAGCCGCCCGATGGCCTCCAGCTTCTGGAGCTGCCGGACCTCGTTCTCCATCTGGCGGCGGGCGGTCAGGTCGCGGACGGAGCCGATCAATACCGTGGGCCGGCCCTGCGAGCCGAACACGGGGGTCACCGTCACTTCGCCCAGCCTGGGTCCGGCGGGGAAATTCGTCAGCTCCTCCCAGCGCACGGTGCGGCGGGTGCGCAGGGCCTCCTCATATTTCCCGATCGCGATCGATCGTGACGGCTCGGGAAGCAGCTCGTGTACGAATTTCCCGACCACCTCCTCGCGCCCGAGGCCCGTGACGCTGAGGAACGCCGGGTTCACCGATATGAACCGGTACCCGCCGTCCTCCGCTTGAAGCTCGAAAAGCACGTCGGCGACGTGATCGTAGATCAGGGCGAGATGCCGTTCGCTCTCCCGCAGGGCGGCGGCGGTGCGATGCGACTCCGTCACGTCCTCGATGAAGGCCGAGAACATCGTTCCCTCGGCGCGGCGCAGCGGAGTGATCGCCAGAACCACCCGCAGCTCGCGGCCGTCGCGGTGCACCGCGGGCATCTCCACCCGCCGCCCCACGATGGTGCCGCGTCCGGTCTCCACGATCCGCTTGAGGCCGTTCGTGTGTTCCCGCCGCAGACGAGGCGGGATGATCAACTCGGCGAGGGGCCGGCCGATCGCCTCGTCCGCGGACCATCCGAACATTGCGACCGCCCGCGCGTTCCAGCCGCGCACCATGCCCCCCGCATCCATCACCACGTTGGCATCGAGCGCCTGGTCCAGGATGAGCCGCGCCGTTTCCTCCGATTCGACGATCGCGGCCTGGGCGCGATGGCGTTGGACCGCGACGGACGCCAGGTGGCCCGCGTGCTCCGCGAGCCCCAGCTGCGTCACGGTCGGCGTTCGGGGGCGGTCGTAGTACATCGCAAAGGTGCCGAGGACGTTGCCCTGGGCGTCGAAGAAGGGGATGGACCAGCCGGCGCGCAGTCCGAATTTGAGCGCGGCATCGCGGTACTTCGCCCACCGGGCGTCGGTCGCGATGTCGCTGGCGATGACGGGCTGTTTGCGGAAGGCCGCCGTGCCGCACGAGCCCTCGTTGGGCCCGATCGCGCGGCCGTCGATCCACGTGGTCCACTCGGCGGGGAGGTGCGGGGCGGCGCCATGGCGCACCCGCACGCCGTCTTCGAGGAGCAGCACCGACGCGCGCATGCCTTCGGTCATGGCTTCCATGCCGAGGCAGATGGTTTCGAGGATGTGGTCGAGGGGAACGCCGGCGGAGATCTGCTCGAGGACGCGCACGTCCAAGGCAGCGCGGGACGTGGCGCCGCGCTGCGGGACGGATTTGCGGGGCCGGGAGGGCCTCTTGGAGCTCTGCTTTCGCGTCTTTGCCACGGGTCCGCTCGGGGCTGAAAGGCTAACTAAGCCCCGCGCAAACCGAACGGCAAGAGCCTAATACCGTCGCCCGTG
>DATNDQ010000001.1:0-12503 GCA_035553475.1 Gemmatimonadales bacterium | reverse complement strand
TGGCGCCGGGAACGCCGGAGCATCTTCTGGACGGACGTGGGCCTCGCCGTATTCATCCTGGTGATGGGCACGCTGGTGGGATACCGGGAATTCGCGCTGGTACAAGTCCCGGTGATGGTCCTGTCCTGCGTGATGGGAGTTTGGCTCTTCTACGTGCAGCATCAGTTCGACCCGACCTACTGGGAGCGGGAGGACCGCTGGTCGTACGACGCGGCGGCGTTGCACGGCAGCTCATACTACCGGCTGCCGAAGATCCTGCAGTGGGCCACGGGCAACATCGGCATTCATCACGTCCATCACCTGCACCCGCGCATCCCCAACTATCGGCTCGAGCTGGTGCTGCGTGAGCATCCCGAGTTGGCGGCGGTGCCTCCCCTCACGTTCTGGGGGAGCCTGCGGTGCGTCCGGCTGACGCTGTGGGACGAACAAGCGCGCCGGCTGGTGTCGTTCAAAGCGGTGCGCGAGAGGCTCAGCTCCCCGCGCGCCTGAGCGCCGCCTTCACCCGCGCCACAAAGCGCGGCCCATCGATGGGTTTCCGCACGTAGTCGTCCGCCCCACGGTCCATGATTTCCACTTCGGTATCACTCGACTCGGAGCCCGTCAGTACGATGACGGGTAGCGCAGCTGTCGCCTTGTCGTGCCGTACCCGCTCGAGCACCTCCGCCCCACCCATGCGGGGCATGTCGAGGTCCAGCACCATCACCTGAACGTCGGCCAAGTGCTTGAGCTGCTCGAGGGCTTCGACGCCATCCTTCGCCTCGGTCACCCGGAAGCCCCCTTTCTCCAGCACCGCCTTGGCCATGACGCGGTTCACATTGTCGTCGTCGACGACGAGGATGTGAGGTGCAGCCGGCGCCGATGCGGGCGCCTCCTCACCACCGCCGCCTCCCGCACTCCCGAGTACCCGTTCGACCTCTTCGAGGGTGGTTTCGCCCGCAGCGACGCGCTCCAGCGCGGCCTCTCGCATCGGCCGCATGCCGGCCGTGGTGGCACCCACCATCACTTCCATCACCGTCATCCGGCCGCGATACCCCGTCTGGGCGCACGCGTCACACCCCACCGCCCGGCGCACCGGACGCACGCCATACCGCTCGGCCAGCTTTTGCTCGGCGGGGGTGAGGGATCGGTCCACGGCCTGGGCGCACGAGGCGCAGAGCTTCCGCACCAGACGCTGGGCCAGCGCGCCCCGCAGGGTCCCCGTGACCTTGCTCTTCTCGAGACCCAGATCGATGAAGCGGGCAATGGCGCCGGGGGCGTCATTCGCGTGGATGGTGGCGAGTACCAGATGCCCGGTATATGCCGCCTGCACCGCGATCTCGGCCGTTTCCAGGTCGCGGATCTCGCCGACGAAGATGACGTTGGGATCTTGCCGCAGAATAGACCGCAGAGCTGACGCGAAGGTGACGCCCCGTTTGGGCTCGACCTGGATCTGCGTCATGGCGGGGAGCTCGTATTCGACGGGATCTTCGACGGTCATCACGTTCACTTCACCGGTGGCGATCTCGCGAAGTGCGGCGTACAGGGTCGTCGTCTTTCCGGAACCGGTGGGCCCCGTGACGACGACGATCCCATCCCGGTTGAGCAGCAGCTTCCGAAAGCGCTGAAGCTCCTGCTGGGGAATGTTCAGGTCATCGAGTTTCTTGCTGTTCGTCGGATCGAGGATTCGGATCACGGCCTTTTCGGCGTCCCGAGTCGGGACCGTGGAAAGCCGGAGGTCGACCACCTTCCCCGCCAACTGCACGCGAGCGCGGCCATCCTGTGGCCGCAGCCGATCCGCGATGTCCAGCTTCCCCATGACCTTGATGCGCGAGATCACGCGGTTGAGCGCCGTCATCGGGATCCGCATGTAGACGCGGAGCACACCGTCCACGCGGAATCGCACGACGCCTCCATCCCGCCCCGGCTCCATGTGGATGTCCGAGGCACCGGCCTTCACGGCGTCGGTCAGGAGGATGCCTGTGAGTTTGACGACGGGTGCGGCATCGAGATCGTGCGCGGCGACTGTCTCGGGCGCCTGCTCCTCGACCACCTGTACGTCGACCCCTTCGGTCAGCCCGGCGCGATCCAACAGTTGATTGACCGCGCTGTCGGGTGCGTAATGCATCTCGATGGCCTGAGCGATGATCTTCGGCGACGCGATCTCGAACGTGATCGAACGTCCCGCCGCGAACCCGAGCGCCTGTTCGGCGTCGAGATCGGTCGGGTTCCAGGTGGCGACGACCAGGTGCCGGTCGGTTTCGCGAACCGGGAAAACGCCGTACCGCCGGGCGAGGGATTCGGGAACCAGGCTTTGCGCGCGCGGCTCGGGCTGCTCGAGATTTGCGACAGCGAACTTCGCGTTGGCCGCTACCCGGCGCGTCACTTCTTCCGGCGTGATCCGCGCGATCTGCGCGGCTGCGTTCCAGATTTCCTCGGGAGTCGCGTCGTTCGAAACGGCGAGGTTCGCGGCTTCGGGTGAGCCCTGTTTGACCAGGACGTCGGCGAGCCAGTGGCGGCGAGGGGGCGTCATTCGAACAAACTGCGCGGATAGGAAACCCCTGTCCAGTTTGTCCCCGTTAGCCCCCAGCCTGGCAGGCCCGCAAGTCAGTCAGGACCTCACTCGCCGCGTAGTTGATCAGTCCGGTCCAGGCGGGGCGTTCCGTCAACGCGCCGGTCTCGCCCTCCGCTTCGATGTCGCCGAGGAGCGCCTCGAGTGAATCGGCTCCGACCGCGCCCGCACTCGAGCGCAGTGCGTGGGCGGCACGGGTGACGTCTGCAGATGTACCGCGAACCAGGGCGGAATCCAGCGCGGATACGCGCTCGGGAGCGGTCGCGAGAAAGGTCTCGAGCAGGTCGGCACGCGGACGGTCATGGTGGGCTTGGACCCGCTTGCCCGTTTCGACGGCATGGAACAGCTCCTGAGCCTTGACGGGCTTCGCCAAGTACCCGTCCATCCCGTGCTCCAGACACCGCTCCCGTTCGCCGGTCAACGCATGAGCCGTCAGAGCGATGATCGGCAGGGTGCCTCCGCAAGGCAAACGACGGATCGCGGCGGTGGCTTCATAGCCGTCCATTTCGGGCATCTGCACGTCCATGAGAACCACGTCGTAAAGCGTTCGCTCCGCAGCCGCGACGGCAGCGCGGCCGTCTCCGACGACGTCGACCTGGTGGCCGCGTCGTCGCAGCATCGTGGCCGCGACTTCCTGATTCACCGAGTTGTCCTCGGCGAGGAGCACCCTGAGGTGTCGCGCGGCCCGGGGGCTGGGGCGCGTCGACCCCGGGGCCTCCTGAGCTGCCGCCGCGGCAAGGGGGAGCGCAAAGGTGAATTCGCTGCCCTTCCCCACTTCGCTCGTCACGGCAATCTGCCCGCCCATCAGACCGACGAGGCGCTGCGCGATCGTGAGGCCCAGACCGGTGCCTCCGAAGCGACGGCTCGTGGAACCGTCTGCCTGAGTGAACTCCTGGAAGATCTGCGTGAGCTTCTCAGCGGGTATTCCGATTCCGGTATCACGCACGGCGAACCCGATGACGGCATTGCCGCCCCGCCCCGAGTCGGGAGCAACACGGACGGTCACGGCTCCCTTCTCGGTGAACTTGACGGCGTTGCCGATCAGGTTTGTGAGAACCTGCCGCAGCCTGCCCGGATCGCCCGTCACCCACACGGGGGTGCCGGAGTGGACGTCGGCCGTCAACGCCACGCCCTTTTCGCGGGCGCGAACCCCCAGCGCCTCGACCACGTTCTGCACGAGGTGATGCAGGTCGAAGCCAATCGCTTCCACATCGAGGCGCCCCGCCTCGATTTTCGAAAAATCCAGGACGTCGTTGATGATCGAGAGCAGGGACTCGCCGGACGAGCGGATCAGCTCAAGTGAGTGCCGCTGCCCGGCGGGAAGATCTTCGTCCAGCAGGAGCTCCGTGAGGCCAAGCACGGCGTTCATGGGGGTCCGGATTTCATGGCTCATGTTGGCCAGGAACATGGACCGCGTCTTGGTTGTCCGCTCCGCAAGCTCTTTGGCCTCCCGCATCGCTTCGGCTACACGCTTGAGATCCGTGACGTCATGGAAGGACCAGATCCGTCCGTAGTAGGCGCCGCCCGCGCCCACGACGGGCGCGGAGAACCGGTCGTACACCCGGCCGTTGAGGAGCTCGATTTCGTCTCGGGATACTTCTTCCGGATGGTTGTACAGATGCGCCACGCGTGACGCGAAGGCCTTGGGGTCTTTGAGGCGCGCGAGGGCAGTCTCCAGCGTGCGGGTATCGGAGAGATCAGTGCCGATGTCGGGCGGGATGTCCCAGATGTCGAGGAACCGCTGGTTCTGCAGAATCTTGTGCCCCCGGCCGTCAACTATCAGGAGGCCGTCGGCACTGGCCCGAACCTGGGATTCGAGGAGAGCAGCCTTCTCCTCCATAGCCGCGTTCGTCTCGATCTGCCGGCGCAGGGCCCGGTAGGCGCGCCGGTGCATGGTATGCATGATGTACACGTAGATGGCGGTCATGCCCGCGGTGATCATGTCGTCCCGATCGGATGCCGTAAGAACGAGGCTCGCGAGGATGGGCGCGTACACCGAGCCGATCAGGAGGTAGAAGCTCGCCGGATCGGCCACCAGCGTGTTGGCGGCGCTCGCCATGAGGCCCGCCATCCCGACGAGGACGATGGCGGCATGCTCGACCGGGAGCTCTGCCACCAGAAACGCGGACCCGATGCCCCAGGCCAAGCCCTGGAGCAACACCAACGTTCGCGTGCCGGTCAGGATGTCCTCGTCCCGCACGGTGGCCAGGCGCGCCTGCCGCTGCCAAGCGGCGCGCGCGACCGTCGTCAGCATGATCGCCAGGCCCCACCACTCCCAGGCGGTTACGTGCCCGTGATTCCAGACCAGGGTGAGCACCACGCCGATGAGGAGGAGGTGGGCCGCGAGCACCAGGGGGGCGTCATGTGCGAGACGGGTGCGGTGCTGGGCGCGGAGCGTCTGGGTGAGCCGTTCCGAACCGGGCGTGGCCGTGACCTCGGGAGCCTTGTCGGCAGGCGTATTGGTGATGTTGGCGGACATTGTGATTCCCTCTCGTTACGACGGAATTTTCCGTCGCGTGGAGGGGGGGATCGTGAAGCAAGGGTGAAGGAGTCTTCAGAATGCGGAATGCGGAAGTCGGAGTGCGGAACCGTAACGACAAGCCTCCCCTACGGTTCCGCGTCCCCTATTCGTACCTGAGAGCCACCATCGGGTCGATTTTCGCGGCGCGCCTGGCGGGGAGCCAGCTGGCGACGAGGCCCGTCAACAGGAGGACCGCCACCGCGCCCCCGAGCACCCGGGGATCACTTGGCGTCACACCAAACAGGAAGGACGCTACCAACTTGCCGCCGAGCGCGACGGCAACCCCGCCAACGACTACGCCGACGGCAGTGAGCCCCGCCGCGTCCCGCACTACCATCCCCACTACCGAACGCCCTCCCGCGCCGAGGGCTCGGCGGATGCCGATCTCGCGCGTGCGCTCGGTGACGCTGTAGGCCAGCACTCCGTAAAGACCAAGGCCCGTCAGGAGGAGCGCCAACGCCCCGTAGGTCCCGAACAGAGTACCGTCGAGAACCCATGGCCGGACCTGCGGGTCGATGCGGGCCTGCATCGGCTGGATGTCGACGAAGGGGGCATCAGGGACCGCGGCCAGAATCCGCTGACGCAGAACGGGAATCAGCGCATTGGCGTCACCCGAAGTCTTCACCCAGATCTGATCGAGGGGGTTGCTCCAGTCCTCCTGGCCGTAGACGTGGTAGAGTACCGGATCGGCAGCTTTGGTAATCCATGAGTTCTTCGCCTCCCCAGCGACACCGACCACGCGAATGCAATTCCGATCGTCCCCCATGAAAAAACACTTGCCGACGGCATCTTGGCCCGGCCATGCGGACTTGGCGAGCGAGGTACTCACCACGGCGACCTCGGGCGCCCCCGCACGGTCGGTTGGTTCAAACCCCCGCCCTTCCAGAATTCGTATGCCCGTGGTCTGGAAGTACGTGGTGGACACCAGGTACGACCATGCCTGCGTGCCCACGGAGCTGGATCTCGACGCCCCCTGCCGCACGGACGCCGATGATGCGGAGCCAAGGAGCCCACCGCTGGAAAAGCTCATCGACTGGACGCCAGGTAGTCCATCGACCGCGGAGGAGGCTCGTCGGTAGAGCGCGTCGTTGTCCGCCCGCTTCAGCGCCCGTCCTTTGAGGTCGAAATGCACGGTCAGGAGTCGCGCTGGTTGGAAGCCGAGATCGATCGTTTCGACATGTCGCAGACTGTCGATGAATAGCCCGGCCCCGACCACCAACACCAGAGATAGCGCGACCTGGGTGATCAAGAGACGGGTGCTCAACGGGAAGCGACGGCCGCCTCGGTCATATGCCCCGGATGCAAGGGCGGCAGCCAGGTCGGTACGACTCGCCGTCAGCGCTGGGGCGAGGCTCGCGACGAGTCCCGCCACAACAGCAGTACCGAGGCTGAATAGCAGGAGTCGCGAGTCGACGATGGGCGCGGGTACCGCGCCCGGCAGGGCGAGTCGCTGGATAGCAGGTGAGCCCACTACCGCGAGCGCGACCGCCCCGAGGACGCCCAGAGCACTCAAGACGGCGCCCTCGACCAATAACTGGCGAACCAGCCGGCGTCGGCCGACGCCGATCGCCAACCGGATCGCGACTTCACGGCGGCGCCGGATCGCTCGCGCGAACAACAGATTCGTGACGTTGAGGCAAGCGATGAGCAGAACGACCAGGGACACAACTCCGAGCCACTTGCTCATCAGAAGTTGTGGGTCCCGGAGCGGTCCGCGTGCGGCCTGAATTGGTCCCAGCAGGACTCGGGTGGTGAGTCCGGGGCGATCGGGGTAGGTCTCGTGCTCAACCGCCGTCGCCTGCTCTTCCGCGGACTCGAACGCATATCCCGAGGCGAGGCGACCGACGATCTGGACCGTCACGTTGATCGGCGGCTCAAGGAATCCGATTTCCAGGTCAGGTCCCGCAACTTCAACCGGAAGCCACACGTCTACCGGGGTCAGGTCGGCCCCGGTGAATCCTTCCGGCGAAACGCCCACGACCGTGTACGACCGATTCCCGATGTCCAGTGGCTGGCCGAGGATTGTCGGGTCCCCGCCGAATTGCCGCTTCCAGAACCCATAGCTCACCACCGCAGCGGGCGCGGCACTCGCATGATCATCGTCGGGTGCGAAGGTGCGTCCGCGCGCCGGCTTCACGCCCATGAGGTCGAAAAACGTGTGCGAAACCATCACGACGTTGACAGAGAGTGCTTGGGAGCCCCGGTTCAGCGTCGCGGTAAGCGGCGCGAAGGCGGCGACGGAGGAGAAGGAAGAGACGCCGTCCCGAAGCCGCTGGAACTCAGGATAGGTGGCGTAGTCGCGGATATGCTCCCACGTCTGCCCTTTCGCCTTGAGGTACACCCGTCCCAGACGGCCTGGCGCCACGATCCCCGGAGGCGCGCGGAGAAACAGGCGATCGATCACGCCGAACATCACGCCATTCGCACCGACACCGAGGGCGAGGCAAGCGACCGCCGCGAACGTGAACCCGGGGGTGCGTCGGAGCGACCGGATGGCGTATCGGAGATCGAGCAGGAGGGTGTCGATCATCCGAACAAACTGCGCGGCGGGAGGGTTCATGTCCAGCGTCCCATTTCGTGCCCGCGGGCTGAGAGCCCGCTCTCGGCGCGAGCGCGCCCTGAAGGGCTTGCACAGCCGACTCGACCGGGCAGTGGAGGTCTTTAGACCGCGCCCGGCCGAGAGCGCCCTATTAGGGCGCGGAAACCGAGCGTGGGCCCCCGAATCTCTTCCACAGCCAGTACACCGGCACCCCAACCAGCACGCCGGCAACGCCGAGTGCCGACCTCCCAGGCTGCGTGGCGATGGTGTTCACGACGATCGCCGCCGCGGCAATCACGAACGCCAAGGGCGTCCATGGGTAGCCAGGAACTCTAAAGGAGCGAACGACTCCCGCGACCGTCAGGGAGTCCTTTAGGGACTCCCGCCTTCTTTCTACCAGGACACAGAGTGCCCCGAGGGCATAGAAAATCCACCCCACGAACACGACGTACGTGAGCAACGACTCGAACGTCCCCCAGGCCGTCAACACCATCGCCCAGACGCTTCCGATCACGATCGCGACCGCGGGCGTTCCGAATTTGGGATGCACCTCCGCGAGCTTCTTGAAGAACAAGCCATCCTGCGCCATCTGGTAGTACATCCGGGGCGTCGTGATCGTGAGTCCGTTCATGGCCGAGAACACCGAAACGAGAATCGCGGCTGCGACGACCTTCGCCGCCCACGGCCCCCCCACCTGCCCCACCGCCTCCGCGGCCACCCGGTTCGATCCGGCGACGCCCGCCGGTCCCAGCGCCGCGACGTAGCCGACGTTGGCGAAGAGATAGATCCCGATCAGTGCCGCCGTGCCGAGTGCGATGGCGCGCGGAAAGACCCGCTGAGCGTCGACCGTCTCCCCCGCGGAGAACGTGGCGTATTGCCACCCCTCGTAGGCCCACAGCACGCCAATCATCCCGATCCCCATCCCGGAGACCAGCCCGCCGCTCCAATGCGCCGGCCAAATGGCCTGACCACTCGAGAAACCGTGTCCCGAGACCAGCAATCCCGCGCTGATCACCAGAAGTGCGGCGACCTTGATGCCCGTACTCCAGTTCTGGACGTTCGCCGACCCCCTCGTGCCGCGGACATTGATCACCGTGACGAGTGCGATGATCAGCAGCGCGAAGCTCTTGGCGCTCCGTGGCCCCAGAGGTACGAACTGGGAGACGTAGGCGCTGCCGGCGAGCGCGAGGGTGGCGACCGACCCCGACGCGATCACGAGAAACGCGGTCCAGCCATATAGAAAAGCGACGACGGGTCCGAAGGCGTCCCGGAGATAGGTGTAGAGTCCCCCCGCTCCGGGCTTCATCGCACCGAGCTCTCCATACGTGAGCGCGCCCAGCAGGGAGAGCACACCGCCCACCAGCCAGACGATCAGCGCCGCCCCGACCGACCCACCGGACGCGCGAATCACGTTCCCCGGCACCAGGAAAATCCCGGAGCCGATCACGGTGCCGACAACGATGAGAACGAGGTCTTTGAAGCCGAGGACGCGCGCAAGGGAGGGGGAGCGTTCGGTCATGGGCCGAAGCTACCCCTCCTCCACGCGACCGCTAGAAGATGTTGCCGCCGCGGACTCGGAAGTCCACGTTGTCCTTCACCCATTTGAGAAAGTCGGTCTGCTGATCGATCGGAAGACCTGCCTTGAACTGCGCATGCCACCCGGTCATGACCTGCGCTTCCTCCGCCCACATGCGGACCCGTTTCCTCTTCACCTGCCGCTTCCATTGATCTCCCACCGTCGGGCTCGCATAGAGCAACCGGACGGTCACACTCCGGGAGAGATACTCGAGGGGCTGCAGGTCGATCCGCTGATACGGGGTCTCCCCGGCCGTGAGATGCGTCCCGGGGGGCAAGTCGGGCACGCCGTCCGAAAGCACCACCACATTCAACGGCGCCAGGATCAGCCCCCGCTCTTTCACGATCCCCGCCACCCGGCCAAAGAACGTGTTGAAGTCCGTCCACTCGTCCGTAGGCGGGAACCAGCTCCTGATGTCCGCCGCCACCTGATCGGCGCTGAGGCCCTGGAAATCGTTGATCGGGTGAAAGGCCTTCGGCTCCCCCGCTCGCGAGCCGCCGATCGACCCAACAAAGAGCGCCGTCGGAACCTTGAGTCCGCCGGCACCTTGGAGATGGGCCACGATGTACTGCGACGCGAAATCCACTGCGTCGTCGTAGAGCTTCGAGTCCCGGAACGAGCCGGACACGTCGATGCCGATCACCATCGTCGACGGTCCGGGCTTCGCCTCTTGATCGCCACCGTTGCAGCCGACCAGGAGAACCGCGGCGAGCGCGGGGATCAGCCGTCGGGAGCTCATGCCACCCCCGTCGTCTGCTGCTTGGCCGTACCTCCCCCGCTGGAGCCGAGCTGAGGAGTCGACGCGAGAACCGCTTCGAGATTCCGGAACGGCAGCACGAACACCGGCTTCCCGAGAATCACGACGACGGCAAAATTGAGGCCCGCCGCCAGGACTTGCAGCACCGGCAGCGTCATCAGCTCGAACACCTCCCGCGCTTCCTTCCGGAACCACTCCGACTCGGCCTTCAGCGCCGCGATCGGGGCCTTCCAGAAGTCCGGCTGGAGAGCCGGTTGCTGGGTCGTCGTGCCCTGAGTACCCGCAATGGACTGGCGCCCCAAGATGCCGAGCAGCGCCGGCGTGCCGAAGCGGCCGAAGAGGAACCAGGTCATGGCCCGCACACCGATCCAGCCGAACGAGGCCAGCGCCAGCGTCGAAGCGAACCCCAGCTGGAATCCCGTCTGCTGCGCGATCCAGGGGGTGATCGCGTCGATCAGCTCGCGATAGAGGAACATCACCTCGAAGAACATCACGAAGGCCTCGACCAGCGCCATCGAAACGATCTGCGACGGCTTCTTCGCCCGGATCGCTTCGGTGAGCGCCTGAATGGCCGCGAACGAGCCCGAGATCAGGATGAAGAGGAAGGGCCAGAGGATCAGGGCTACGACGAAGCCCGAGAGCTCGCTGCCCGTAAGATCCGCCAGCACCTCGGTGAGCGTCGGCTTGAGGGTGAACGTGAAGATGGTCGCCTCGAGGGCGGACCAGAACAGAATGAAGAGGAACGCAATCCAGGGGACCCCGGGCTGGAAATACTGCCGCGTGGCCCAGTCGAGCAGCGCGAGCGGGCGGGTGAAAATGAACTTCAGGAAGCCGCCCAGCAGTGAGCCCGCCAGCTTCACGAGACCCCAGATCCAGCCGAGCAGGACCACGACGAAGCGCAGAAGGCCGGCCCAGTAGAACCAGATCATCCGGCCCGCATCCCACCACGACAGGAGCAGCGCGGTGAGGAATCCGCCGCGCCCGGACCGGAAGGGGAGCGTGTAGAGGGACGCCATGGTGCACCACACCGCGGCCACGAGGAGCGCGGAGGGCAGGAGCAGAACGATCGCCTTCAGGATGGTGAGACCGAGGTTGTCCCCGGTGACGGAGAATCCCAGCACCGCCCGCTGCCAATCCAGGATCCAGGTGAACCCCGACGCGACAAACTGCAACGTCTCTCGCCACTGCTCCGGGAGAGACTGCTGGAGTGCGAGCATACCCACCTCGATTCGAAGTGAGCACAGGGTACCCCCGCGTCCCAGTGAGTTCAAGCGATTTACGTCACAAACGCCCGACCTTCCGGCTCGTGAGACGGGTCACTGGCGCTTCGCCCACGCAACAATTCTCGGACATGAGCACCAACTTCCCACTCTTGCGGGTCCAGGGATCGGACTGCAGCATAAGATCGCCGTCACACTTCGCCGTACGGGAGGGGCGCTGAGCCCCTCCCTTTTTTCCATCCACTGTCAATCACTAGCAGGGAGCTATCTCCGTGAGCCCGTCACGTCACACGATCGTTACCCTCATCGCGCTGTCCATCCCGTCGCTCGCCGTCGCCCAACAGGCACCGCCAGCGCACGATTCGCGCGTTGCGCAGATCGCCGAGGCGGGGAACGCGAAGAACATCGAGCACACCATCCGGACCCTGGTCGGCTTCCACACCCGCAATACGATCTCAGACACGCTGTCGCCGAGCACGGGGATCGGTGCCGCGCGACGCTGGATCCACGCGCAGTTCGACTCGATCTCCAAGGCCTGCGGCGGGTGCCTCGAGGTCTCGTACGTCTCCGACATCGTACAGCCCCGCCCTCGCGTGCCGAGGCCCACGAACGTGGTCGACGTGGTGGCGGTCCTGAAGGGACAGAGTGATTCGGGGCGTTACGTCGTGATGACGGGACACTACGACTCGCGCGCATCGGATGACCAGGATGACACCGTGAGCGCACCGGGCGCCGACGACGACGGCTCAGGAACGGCGGCGGTGATCGAGGCCGCGCGGATCCTCTCGAAGTACAAGTTCAATGCGACGATCGTCTTCTCGGCCCTCGCCGGCGAAGAACAGGGGCTGCTCGGCGGCGGGATCCTCGCGCAGGCGGCCAAGACGCGGGGCTGGAACGTCGAAGGGGATCTGAACAACGACATCGTCGGCGGAGGCCGGGGCTTGAACGGCGTGGACGACCCCACCGTGGTTCGGGTCTTTTCGGAGAGCCCGGCGACCAACACCACCGTCCAGGAGCTCGCTCGCATGCGCTCCGTAGGCGGCGAGGAAGACAGCCCGTCCCGGCAGCTCGCCCGCTACATCGACCGGGTGGACGCCGAGTACTTCCCGAAATTCCACGTGATGCTGGTGTACCGGCAGGACCGGTACGGACGGGGTGGTGATCACATCGCCTTCAATCGGGAAGGCTTCCCCGGCGTACGCTTCACCGAGCCCAACGAGAACTACAACCGTCAGCACCAGACCCCACGCGTCGAGAATGGCGTGTTCTACGGAGACGTCCCGGATTCGGTCGATTTCGGGTTCACCGCCCATGTGGCGGCGCTGAACGCGGCGTCCCTCGC